>CAYFNN010000001.1:0-6294 GCA_964344465.1 uncultured Bifidobacterium sp.
CCGATGCTCATTCGTGGCTACTGGAACAAGCCCGAAGCCACCGCCGCGACGATCGTCGATGGCTGGTTGTTGTCGGGGGACATCGGCCGCATGGATGACGAGGGGTTCCTCTACATCGAAGACCGCGCCAAAGACATGATTCTTCGCGCAGGCGAAAACGTGTACGGCGCCGAGGTCGAGCACGCAATTTACGAACACCCCGCAATTCACGAAGCCGCGGTGTTCGGCGTGCCCCACGAACGCTTGGGCGAAGAAGTCGCCGTAGCGATCTACCCGAAAGTGGGGCACACGATTACCCCGGCCGAACTGTGGAAGTTTCTCGATGGCAAGATTGCCGCCTTCAAGGTGCCATCACACATCGTGATGCTCTCCGAACCGCTGCCCCGCAACGCCGCCGGCAAGTTCTTGAAGCGTGAACTTCGCGACCGCGTGGTCAATGGAGAACTGCCCGCCACCCAACGGTGAATGTGAAATGAACAACCCGACGTAGTCAGTCGGGTTTCGGGGGCGTCGCCCAGGGTCGCCTGGGTGTCACAAACCGGCAGAAGAGTGCGTTGAAGAGGAGATGCTTACTCACTCTTCGGTGTCACACCCACCCCTTATGCTTGGGGCAGAGGTGGGTATGCCCACTCAATGCCCCATGTCTGACTCGCCCGCCAATGTCTGAAAAATACACGGTCGTGCTGTGGACCGCTGACGCCAATCGCTTCCTCTCGTTTACCGCAGCGCACCTGCTGAGTGAGGGGCTCGCAGCCGCCAATCAAGGCCGCATTGATGACGAGATTCCGGTTGCTGTCGGGGTTGCCAATGCGCGCCGCCGACCCATCGTGTCGCGTCGGGTGAGCAAGTCTGGCCTGCTCTTTGGACGCGATCCCAGAGTGGCGACGGCCGAGCGATATGACTTTCTCTTCACGATCTCGAGTGGAGACGAGGTGGACTCGCTCAATTTTCGGGCACCAGCGGTAAAACCCCGAGTGATTCAGTGCGATCGCCTGCTCACGGCTCTCGAGAGTGTCTCACCACAGTCAATGGCGAAGTCCGAGATAGTTGCACTCTTTGAATCGGTATCGAGACAGGCTCGTCCAATCACCTCACCGAATTACGACAAGGTTGACCTGCGAGTTATCGCTGAGCATTGTCAGCGACTCGTGACCGCCTTGTCGGGCTGACTATTTTCGGCTGCGCTTGGCTTCAACGAGGTCGGAGAGTTTGCACTTCAGCACGACGCTGAGACGGGTCAGTGTGTCGAGCGACGGTGAGAAATGACCATTCTCGATGCGATTGATGGTCTTGCGATCTACGCCGGCGAGTTCGGCCAGACGAGCTTGAGAAAACCCTCGTTCATTGCGCAGAGAGACGAGTCGGTTGGATACCGTCTCGGCTGACTGGCTCGAAGCTTTCTTCAATTGTGCAGAGAGTGATTTCCCCTTCATTATTTTCTCCTTTACGACGCCCGCTTGAGTGCGAGTGGCCTGCGTGAGCAGGTCTCAACCTTAGTTCCTCTGGCTCGTCGCTTTGCGGGACGGACGTACCTCCTAGGGTTGTGGGGTCGTGAGCCAAGCCACCCTTGATTCAGTCACCATCGGCAATGCGATGGTTGATGTGATTACCTCGGTGCCTGAACAGTTTCTCGTCGAGCACGACCTCACAAAGGCCTCGATGATGTTGGTGACAGACGAGCGGTCCAAATACCTCATGTCACACATAAGTAAGAGCTTTATGACAAGCGGCGGTTCGGTGGCGAATACGAGTCACGGCCTGGCGAGCCTCGGTGGTCGAGCGGGATTCATCGGCAAAATTGCCGACGACGACCTCGGAGCCGTCTTCACCCGCGACCTTCACGAGGCTGGCGTCTCGTTCTTTCCGGCACCCAAAGACCACGGCCTGCCCACCGGGCGCTGTGTGATCGTGGTGACCCCCGATGGCCAGCGCACGATGAACACCTACCTCGGGGCTGGCGCGGTGTTGCACCCGAGCGACGTCAGTCGCGAAGCCGTGCAGAGTGCCGAGTGGGTGTTTTTAGAGGGCTATCTCTTCGACAAAGACGATGCAAAAGAGGCGTTTCGTGTTGCGGCACAATACGCCCACGATGCTGGTCGCAAAGTGGCGCTCACGCTGAGCGACTCTTTCTGTGTGCAGCGACATCACGCCGACTTTCTGGCGCTGGTTCGAGACGAGGTTGACCTGCTGTTTTCCAACGAACACGAACTCACGACGCTCTATGGCACTGACGACTTTTCTGTCGCCATCGGCAAGCTGCGCGAGCACTGCCCGCTTGCCGTGGTGACTCGCAGCAAGCGAGGCTCAGCGGTGGTAACTGCCGATGAATTCATCGAGGTGCCGTCACTGCCCGTTGATCCAATCATCGACGCCACGGGTGCGGGCGATATGTACGCAGCTGGGTTTCTCTACGGCATCACGCACGGCAAGACCCACGAGCAGTCGGCGGAGATCGGCACAATCTGTGCAGCCGAAGTGATCATGCATATGGGGCCACGACCACAAGTGCCGCTCGCATCGCTGTTGCCCGACGACTTGCGCTGACCGCGGGCTGGCGCGGCACCGCCTACTGTGCGGCTGGTCCTCGGCGCTGACTACTTCTCGTCGTCGGCAGGGTGGTAGCTGAACTGGAGATCGCCGAGTTTCACCAGAGTTGATGCAACCCATCCGCCGAGTGAACCAAAGTGCTCGTCGAGCTGGGCGTTGGTGCCGTCGGCCAGCGTTGCTTCTGCAAGTTCGTACGCCCCGAGGTAAACGATTTCAGCAGCATGGTCGAGGGGGCGACTCGTATCGGTTGAAGAAATTGCCTCGCTGCTGATGCTCTCGCGCGAAAGTTGTTGACTGCCGAGTCGTGGGCTGGTGAGCGGTGCGACGCCGGCAATCTGCGCAGTGTCGGGTGGTGAGGCGAGGCGTTGCACGCGGAAGACGATTTCCATCTCGATCACTGGCGCTTCGTGGTAGATCTCTTCGACGTACCACGCGCGGTAGGTGGCCTGGCTCCACGACGGCCACGTGAAGGTGATGTGTGCGACCACTCTTGGCGGCTGGCCCTCGCCCGGCAGACCGTAACTCGTGGCCCACACCAGGTCGCCGAGCAGCACGTCGGAATGCAGGTGTTCTTCGAATGCCTGACGCTCGAGAAATGCGTTTCCAAACGCGTCGCGCAGAGCGCCGATGGCATCGGTAAACACGTGGTCGAGCACGAAATCACGCTACAAGTGTGCGAGAATCACGGGCGTGGCAATGGTGCTCTACGAAGTGCGAGACGGCATCGCCACCCTCACGCTGAACAACCCCAGCGAGCGCAATTCGATGACTGCCGAGATGGTGCGAGAAATCGTGGCGGCGATGGATGCTGCCGAGGCCGACCCCGCAGTGCGAGTGGTGATTGTTACCGGTACTCCACCGGCGTTTTGTGCTGGCGCCAACCTCGGCAACTTGGCCGAGGCCACTCGCGAATCGCTGCTCGATATTTATGAGGGGTTCCTGCGAATTGCCCGCAGCCCACTGCCCACCATCGCAGCGGTGAACGGTGCTGCGGTCGGGGCCGGCATGAATCTTGCACTCGGTTGCGACGTACGAATTGCTGCCGAGAGCGCCAAGTTCGACACACGTTTCTTGCAGCTGGGTCTGCATCCCGGTGGCGGCAACACTTGGATGCAGCTGCGCATCGCGGGCTTGCAGACCACCATGGCAACTGCGCTCTTTGGCGAAGTGCTTAGTGGCGAAGCTGCGCTACACGCCGGGCTCGTGTGGAAGTGCGTGGCCGACGATCAGCTCTTGCCCACGGCGCGAGTGGTCGCAGCAAAGGCGGCCGATGCACCGAAGGAATTGCTGACGCTGATGAAAAAGACAATCATGGAAATTGGTTCAGTGCCTACCCATGCCGAAGCCGTCGAGTTTGAACTCGGCCCACAGGTGTGGACCACACGCCAACCGTGGTTTCGAGAACGCCTCGCGGCACTTCAAGCGAAGATCTCGAAGCGCTAAACGTTGTAGCGACTCGGCGTTGCGGCACAATGAAGCTGCGGCACAATGGCGCCGCGACATCGTGGCGGTGTTACAGCCAGTCCCGTGAGAGTTCGCCGGCGCGTTCTTCCCACTCTTCGGCGGTGAAACCAAAGCGGTCGTGGTCTTCCCATACGCCGTTGATCTCAAGGAAGCGTTCGGCGCGACCCTCATGGCGCCAGCCCAGTTTTTCCACCACACGCAGGCTGTTGTCGTTGCGCGGAATGATGCAGATCTCGAGTCGATGGAGACGCAGTTCCTCAAAGGCAAATCGCGTGAGTACCGCAACCGCTTCGGGCACATACCCGTGCCCAGCTTTCGCCTGGTCGACCCAGTAGCCAATCGTCGCCGACTGCATCGAGCCGCGCATGACTCCGTTCAGGTTGACTTCGCCAATGAAGATTGAGTCGACAAAGATGCCGAACGAATACGCATTGCCTGCGGCTCGTTCGCGTTCGCGTACGTCGCAGCGACGAGCGAACGCATCGGCGTTGAGCGCAGGGTCGGTGGATGCGGCGGGGCGCAGGGGCTCCCAATCGGTGAGCCAACGACCGTTACGGCGTCGCACCTCGCTGAATGCCGCAAAGTCGGTGGCGACCAACGACCGCAGCATCACCCGCCGGCCATAGACACGCAGCGCCGCGGCCGTCGGTGCAGCCGGATGCGCAGCGCGGGCGCGTGAGGTGACCGTTGGCTTCATGCGGATTGGCCCCTAGCTGCTTGCGCCTTTTCGCTGTGCGCTGCTCGCGCTTCGGCGACGACGCCGTCGAGCAGGTTGTGGGTGCTTACCACGATGTGATCAAGCCCGAGTCGTCGCATGATGGCCACCAGCACGCAACATCCTCCCACGATGACCCCTGCGCGTTCCACTGGGAGACCCGGATTGTGTACGCGGTCGGCCAGACGTTCGGTGGCCAACGTGCGAAACACGTCTTCAGCGGCATCTTTGGTCAACCGCATGCCGTGCAGTCGTGCGGCATCAAAGCTTGCCAGGCCGAGTTCAACTGCCGCAATCGTCACGATGCTGCCGGCGACACCAACTGCTCGCTGTGCGGCCGCCAGTTGTGGAAATTCAATCGCAGCATTGTCGACTGCGTCGCCAACCATCGAGACCGCGTTCGAAAGTTCTTCGGCGCGCGGAGGATCACTGTGTAGTTCGGCTTCGGTGAGCGTGACGACACCAAAGGGCATGCTCACACTGGTGAGTGCTGGCGGCGGAGACGCGGAGACTTCACCGGTCGGCGAGGGCGCTGCGACACCCACCGTGAGTTCGGTCGAAGCGCCGCCGATGTCGATCACCATCGTCGGGCCATCGACCGCGGGCAGGCTGGCTACGGCACCACGCCACGCCAGTCGCGCCTCTTCGTCGCCGCTCAACAGTCGTGGCGTTACATCAGCAATCGTGTGCACTCGACCGAAAAAGTCTGCGGTGTTCCCGGCCATTCGGCAGGCAGCGGTGCCGGTGATCGTCGTCAGAGCGGCGTAGTTGTGAATCGTACGTGCGTATTGCTCGATAATCGCGAGTGTGCGCGACATTGCGGCTTCTGAGAGCACCTTGCTCGTTGCAACACCTTCACCGAGTGCAGTTACATGCACCTCTCGCACCAGTTCGTTGCCATCGCTGTCAACAATCAGCAAGTTGGTGGAGTTCGACCCGATGTCGATTGCGGCAAAATTGAGACTCACGACGACGCCCCGGTGTTGTCTGGTGGCTGCGCGGCGCTGGTGTCGAGGTGTTTGGCAACCCAGTGCCCGACTGGGTCGTCGTTGCCGGCGAGCCAACTTGCGTAGTGCGCATGCAAACACTTGACGCCACGTCGCGTGCCCGCCACACCGCCATATGGCCGAGGGCCGGCATGTGACGTTGCAATCTGTGCGTCGCGCTCGGCGGCATATGCAGCATGGGCTGCGTCAAGCGTCGCGGCGTTGACTTCGCGTTCGGCGGTGTCGACACCGCCACTGGCTTCGAGGCGCGAGACCTTTACGACATCAGTCGGATCCACCAACCAGAATCGCGTCGGCATCGGTGTGCCGTCGTGCAAGAGCGGGGCATTGCGCACGACACGCGGGGTGCCGTCAGGGCTGCGCACAACGACCGTGAAGTCGCCCTGGGGCCGACGACCAAGCAGCGCAGTGACCTGCTCGACATCGCTCGGCGATGCGAATTCAGCGGAGGATGACAAACGCAGCCACCGCCACAGCAATCACGACGAGCACCGGCGCAAGGCGCTTGAGCACCGTGCCGCCCGCAGCATCAAGCAAGTCGAGTGGGGCGACGTCGTCGGT
>CAYFNN010000001.1:6394-8324 GCA_964344465.1 uncultured Bifidobacterium sp.
TTGTCGACGAACTGCAACAGCAACTTGTCGCTGACGTCAGCGAGGGCGCCTCGACCGAACTGGGCCACCTTGCCGGTGATGTTCAAGTCGGTGTCAACGGTGCACTTGGCACTTGTCGGGCCAGTGGGCACGAGCGTCGCGGTAATCGTCGCAGCGGCATTGCCCTTGCCGCCCGTGTCTCGCCCTTCGGCCTTCAGCGAGGCGGTGTAGGCGGTGTCGTCGCGAGTTACGAACGACGCCTGACCTTTGAACTGTGCAACGATCGGGCCGACTTTCACCTTCACCTGGCCGCGGAACACCTCACCTTCCACCTCGGTGAGTTGCGCGCCCGGCAGACACGGCGCCAGACGCTCAAGATCGGTGAGAATGCGCCACGCATCTGCTGCCGCGACCGGAACCGTGAACTCATGGTGCAGTTCCATCAGGTGTCCTTTCGTTGTGTGGCAAGGCGGGCCTGCCACCGCGCCACGTCGTCGATCGTGTCGATGTCGTCGGCGTTGCCCTCGCAGGCTACTTCGCTGACCAGTTCTGGTCTTGTGCGCAGCAATGTGCGGGCGCCCTCATCGCCGTCGTGCGGAAGTTGGGACCATAACTCCGCATGAATGCGCACCGGATTGCGTCGCACACCTTCGTAGGTGGCAACGGCGAGTGGTGCGCGTGCGTCGGCAACTGCGCGCCATGCCGCAGGGGAGATGCCTGGCTGGTCGCCCAGACCCACTACCACTGCTTCAAGGTCTCGTGCACGAGCAACTTCCAGCGCCGTCTGCAACGACGAAGCCATACCGCTGCGCCATCGTTCGTTGTGCACGACGACCACCTCTGGCGAATTCGGCAGTGGTGTGGCGAGCACGTCGCGCAGATCAGCAGCGCCAGTTACAACGATGATCGGCGATACGCCCGATTCGGCAATCGCGCTCAGTGCCCACCGTGCCACGGGCTGGCCCGCCAGGGGTGTGAGCAGTTTGTGCTCGGCGCCGGCAAATCGACTGCCCCCACCCGCAGCCAACAGCACCGCGGCGCACGCCCCGCGGCTCGGCCGGGCGTCTGGCATGGGCCCAGCCTCGCAGTTATGCGGGCGTTTGGCCCAACGACGGGGTAGTCAGGGCCAATGGGACAAGTGCACAAATTATTACAATTTCATTACAGACAGGGGTAGGCTGGAGAGTACCCCCGGCCCCAATTCGGTGGCGCGCCCCCCGCACCACCTGGAGGTTCCCCCCCCATGCACACCACCTGCGCCACTGCTTTTTCTCCGACAGCCCACAAAAAGCGAACGCCTGTTCGTCGTTATGCAGCGATGCTTGTTGTCGGTGTGTTGGCCATGCCATTGGCACTCATCGTTGACTCGGCTCATGCGCCGCGCGCCTCGGCTGTGCAGGTCACCGAACGCGCAGCCAGCTGGATCGCCATCACCTCGCGTGAGGTCGCACTCGAACTGCGCGCTGCCCGCGACTTGCCCGAGCGCGAGACCGCGGCGGTCGCCGGACGCCAAATCAACGAGTTGGCTGCACTCGTGGCTTACCTCTTGGATGCCGACGTCGACCAGTTGCGCAGTTTGTGGACATCGGCCCCGCTACAGCGCAAGATTGCGATGTTCTCCGCATTGAGCCAGATTGGCGTTCCCTACAAGTTGAACGCCGATGCTCCCTTCATCGCACTCGATTGTTCGTCGTTGACAAAGTTCGCCTGGGCGCAGGCGGGCCTCGACATTGATCGTGGCTCGGCACAGCAATATGCCCGTGCCGAACGAGTTGACCGTGACGAGGTGCAGGTGGGCGACCTCATCTGGTATCCGGGTCACATCATGATGTCGCTTGGTACGCCCGAGCTCATCGTGCACGCCCGTTCGGGTGAACGCTCGGTGGAAGTGCACCGCATCGACCCGACTCGAGTCAAGTGGATGCGCTACGTGAGTCCGCTCGGTTCGTGA
>CAYFNN010000001.1:8424-32404 GCA_964344465.1 uncultured Bifidobacterium sp.
CGAGTCAAGTGGATGCGCTACGTGAGTCCGCTCGGTTCGTGACGAGCCCGCTCGGCTAGTGGATCGACCCGCTCGTTGACGACAGCGACCGTGCAGTGCGCCCCGTGCGTCGCGCAATGATCTCACCGCAGATGGAAATTGCAGTCTCCTCTGGTGTGCGGGCACCGACGTCGAGACCAATCGGTGACATCACGCGCGCCAAAGCGTCGCCGTGGAGCCCAACTTCGGCGAGTCGCTCGAGGCGTTTGGCGTGCGTCTTGCGACTGCCCATCACCCCGATGTAGCCAACGTTGGTCGCAAGTGCCCCTTGAATGGCGGGCACGTCGAACTTGGGGTCATGGGTGAGAATGCACACGGCATCGCGAGTGCCAAGCGACGCCCCGTGTTTGGCGAACAATTCATCGGGCCACGCCACGAGCACCTCGTCGGCCATGGGGAAACGCCGCGCAGTTGCAAATACTTGTCGGGCATCGCACACCGTGACGCGATAGCCAAGCACCTTGGCTACGCGCGCGAGCGCGCTGGTGAAATCAACCGCACCGAAGATCACCATGTGTGGTGGTGGGGCAAACGACTCGACGAACACCCGAACGACGGGCGAGTCGGCGAGGTCTTCGGGCGTGGTCTGGCCTTGCGGGCCGTAATGCCGCACTCCGGTGCGGCCGGCCTCGAGTTCGCCGAGAGCATCGCGCGCCGCCACACGGTCGAGTTCTGCATCACCCAGCGTGCCGACAACTGCGGGATGGTGCGCAGGAGGGTTCGGGGCTATCAGCATCGTGGCACCCGTACGCGGGCCGTCGATTACCACCGCGAGTGCAGTCGGTTGGTCGGCTCGCACTCGTTGGGCGAACACGTCGAAGGGCGAAGCAGCAATCTCGTGCATGAACACATGAATCGTGCCCCCGCATGTAAGCCCGACGGCGAACGCCTCATCGTCGGAGTATCCAAACGTCACCACTTTTGCCGCGGCGTTGGTACGCATCATCTCCAGTGCTTCAGCGACTACTGCGCCTTCGACGCAACCGCCGCTCACCGAGCCAATGACCTCGCCATCCTCGTTCACCGCCATCGCCGCGCCCGGGTCACGCGGGCCCGAACCTTCGATGCCCACCACACGACCCACGACGTAGCGCTTACCTGTGGCACGCCAACGGTCGAGGTCGTCGAGAAGTTCGCGCATTGCTCAGCCACCGCCACGTAGTGAGGTCGACATGCCGGTGGTGGCAGAGTCGTGCAGCACTTCCGTGAGTCGTTCGAGTGCTGCAAGCGAGTGGCCTTCCACGAAAGCATCAACGTGCGGTAATGCAGCCGCCATGCCCCGTGCCAGCGGCGCGTAACCAGGCGTTACTTTCAGCGGGTTCACCCACACCACGCGGTGCGCCACCCGCTGCAGTCGACGCATCTGTTCGGCGAGCATGTCGGGGTTGCCGCGATCCCAACCGTCGGAGAGCACCACAACGATCGCACCGCGCGCCACACCACGCACGCCCCAGCGGTCGTTGAAGATCCGCAAGCATTCGCCGATGCGGGTGCCGCCGCTCCAGTCGGCAACCTGCTTTGACGCACGCTCGAGTGCCTTGTCGGGGTCGCGCGCGGTGAGCTCGCGGGTGACGCGCGTCAGGCGGGTGCCGAGCGTGAATGCCTCGACGCGTTGACGACCGACCATCGCCGCATGCATGAAGCGCAGGAATGCCCGCGCATAGGGCTCCATCGATCCCGATACGTCGAGCAAGACGACGAGCCGCCGCAGTTTCTCGCTCGGCGCACGCCACTCTCGCCGCACGGGCTCGCCAAAGTGGGCAAACGAACTGCGTACCGTGCGCCGCACATCGACCTTGCCGGTGCGCGAGCGAGACGGGGTAAGACGTTGCGAGCGTCGCGGCGAACCTGCAAACCGCAGGCGGGCCATCAGTCGCTGTGCTTCTGCGAGTTCGTCGGTGGTGTAGTCGGCAAAGTCCTTGCTGCGCAATGTCTCGGTGGCCGAAAAGCGCAGCGTCACTGCAGGGTCGTCGTTCGTCTCACCGTTGCCGTCGCCATCCTCCGCATCGACGGCCAGTGTCAGTGATTCTGCACCGATGGTCTCGGGGTCGTCGCCTGCCGAGAGGCGCTCCCAGAACACGGCGAAGGCCACATTGAAGGCTTCGCGATCTTCGGGTCGCCGCACGAGCGCGGTGTGCGCCGCCCAGTACACACGATTGCGGTCGGTGATGCCGACAGCGTCGAGGCACTGCACAAACGTGACCACCGAGTCGAGTGGCACGCGCATGCCTGCGCCACGCAGCACCCGCCCGAAGGCGACTGCCATGCGTTCGGCGGTCATCCGTGCAGTGCGCCGCGTTCGAAGGCGTGTTTGATCAGCTCGGCCACACCTTGATCGGTGAGCCGTTCGTGATCTTCGCGATACTTCAGCACGGTGCCCAGGGTTGCGCGCACCGTTGCGTCGTCGAGTTGCGTCACACCGAGCGTGCCGAGTGCCGTTGCCCAGTCGATGGTTTCGGCGACACCCGGTGGCTTGTACAGCTGCATGGTGCGCAGACGTTCGACGGCGCCGGCCACCTGGCGAGCAAGTCGTTCGTGCACCTGCGGCACTCGTAGCCGCACGATTTCAACCTCGCGTTCGAAACCCGGGTGCTCGACCCAGTGATACAGACAGCGGCGTTTTAGAGCGTCGTGCAGGTCACGCGTGCGGTTTGAAGTGAGCACCACGACAGGAATCTCACTTGCTCGAAATGTGCCGACTTCAGGCACCGTAATTTGAAAGTCGGAGAGCACTTCCAGCAGGTAGGCCTCGAACTCGTCATCGGCACGATCGATTTCATCGACGAGCAACACCGGTGCAGCACCGTTGCGCGGCTCGATGGCCCTCAGCAGGGCACGACGCACGAGAAAACGCTCGTCGTACAGTTCGCTCTCCAGCCGAGCGGTGTCTTTGCCGGCAGCTTCACCACTGGCTTCAGCGGCACGCAGGTGCAGCAACTGACGCGAATAATCCCAGTCGTACACCGCCTGGCTCGCATCGATGCCTTCGTAGCACTGCAGACGGATGAGTTCGCTGCCACGCAGGGCGGCGAGCACCTTGGCGAGTTCGGTCTTGCCGACGCCGGCTTCACCTTCGAGTAGAAGCGGGCGCTTCAGCGACAACGCCAGAAACACCGCAGTGGCGAGACCCTCGTCAGCGAGATATCCGGCCTGGGCGAGAGCATCACGCACCTGTTGAACCGATGCCAAAGACGCGCGCGGTGCCGCCACGGCAACAGCCTACGAAGGACTGCACTACCGTCGTTCGTCGTGGACCTTGGCATCACTGGTCGCACCGCTGCGGTCGCGGCAGGCACTGCGGGGTTGGGGTTTGCCTCTGCACAGGCGTTGGTGGCCGCCGGGGTGCGCGTGGTGGTGTGCGGTCGTTCTCGCGACCGCCTCGATGCTGCCGTAGCTCGGCTCGGCGGGGGTGCCACTGGCGTTGAATGCGATGTGTCGAGTGCCGAAGGCGCTGCGATGTTCATCGAGCTGGCCAAAGAACGGCTCGGCTCGATCGACATTCTTGTTGCCAATGGTGGTGGCCCGAAACCGGGAAACTTTGCCGCGCTCAACACCGCTGATTATGTGCCCGCGCTACAACAGAGCCTTTTGTCGGTGGTTGCGATGTGCGAGGCAACCGTGCCGGCGATGCGCGAACGCAAGTGGGGCAGGGTCGTGGCCATTACGTCAATCTCCGTGCGTCAGCCGATTGCGAACCTGATGTTGTCGAACACTGCCCGCGCGGGCGTGACGGGCTTCTTGAAGACGCTCGCGCGCGAGGTTGCCGCCGACGGTGTCACGGTCAACTCGGCACAGCCGGGCATTCACGCCACCGATCGCATTACGCAGTTGTATGGCGCTCGACCAGATGCGACACAACTCGGCATCCCTGCCGGCGTCATCGGTAATCCCGACGACTTCGGCAAAGTAGTGGCGTTCTTGTGCAGCGAACCAGCACGATTCATCACCGGCGCACACGTGCCGGTTGACGGCGGCAGTTACGCCGGCCTGTTGTAGCGCGCCGTAGCGCACGCGACTCGTTGCCGCGCACGTGACGCGCCGTAGCAGCCTTACTTCGACGCAGCCTCGAGTGCACGACGCACCAGCACTCGTGCCAGGTGTTCGCGATATTCCACGCTGGCGTTGAGGTCGCCCTGTGGTTCGGCATCATCGGCAGCAAGGGCTGCTGCATCGGCGATCGAAGCGCCGCTCGACAGGGCCTTACTTACCGCAGATGCGAGCACGGGTGTTGAGCCCATGTTCACCAAGGCGACTCCGCTCGCGCCGTTGTTGCGCCACGCAGCGACACCGACAATTGCCCAGTCTTGGGCACGGCGGTTGAACTTCTGGAAGCTCCACCCGGCACCGTTCATCTTTGGCACCTTGATCTCAACGAGCATCTCATCGGGTGCCAGTGCGCTTTCAAGGAACCCTTTGAAGAAGTCCTTCGCGGCAATCTCGCGTTTGCCATTGGGGCCCTGTACTACGTAGCTCGCACCGAGTGCGAGTGTCGTGGCGGGCAGGTCGCTCGCCGGGTCGGCGTGGGCGATCGAACCGCCGATGGTGCCGCGGTGGCGCACTTGCGAGTCGCCGACGTGGCTTGCTGCATGTGCGAGCAACGGCACGTGCTGGGCGAGCACGGGCGACTTCTCGACGTCCATGTGCCGTGTGAGGGCACCGATGGCAACATGGTCGCCAGCGTCTTTCACATACGAAAGATCCTTCACGCGGCCGATGTCAACCAGCACGGTTGGTTGCGCCAGGCGCAACTTCATGAGCGGAATCAGGCTGTGGCCACCCGCCAGGAACTTCGCCTCGTCGCCGTATTGACCGATGAGTGAGATCGCCTCTGCGGCCGAGCCGGCTCGTTTGTAGTCGAACGGTGCGGGAATCATTGCTTGCCTCCTCGGGCGTTGTTGATTGCGTTCCAGACGTTGTTCGGTGATGCCGGCATATCGAGGTGTGTGATGCCGAGGCCCGAGAGGGCATCGAGCACGGCGTTCATCACCGTGGGTGCAGCACCGATGGTGCCCGCCTCGCCGATGCCTTTGACTCCGAGTTGGTTCGTGGTCGATGGTGTCACCGTGAAATCGGTGGTGATCGGTGGCACGTCGCATGCGGCGGGCACGAGGTATTCGGCCAGGTTGGTTGTCTTCAGGTTGCCGTCTTTGTCGTAAACGGCTTCTTCGAACAATGCCTGTGCCAACCCTTGCACCACACCACCGTGCACTTGACCTTCGACGATCAGCGGGTTGATCTGGTTGCCGCAGTCGTCGACCGCCACATACTTCAGCACGTCAACTTTGCCAGTTTCGGTGTCGATCTCGACCACGCACATGTGCGTGCCGAATGGCCACGAGAAGTTCTTCGGGTCGTGGGTGTACTGGGCTTCAAGGTTGGGCTCGACGCCGTCGGGCAGGTTGTGCGCCGTGAACGCCGCGAAGGCGATTGCTGCGAGCGGCACCGCCTTGTCGGGCGATCCTTTGACGCTGAAGACACCTTTTGCAAAATCAAGGTCCTCGGCCGCACACTCCAGTTGGTGCGCGGCAATCGAACGAGCCTTGTCAATCACCTTGTCGCACGCACCGGCAATGGCGACACCACCGACAGCGAGGGATCGCGAGCCGTAGGTGTCGAGGCCAAGTGGCGCAATTGCAGTGTCGCTGTGCAGCACGTCGACATCTTCCGGCGCCACACCGAGTTTCTCAGCGGCAATCATCGCCCACGATGTTTCGTGACCCTGGCCGTGTGGTGACGTGCCCGTCACCACTTGCACCTTCGACGTGGGCAACACGCGAACGGTGGCAGATTCCCAACCGCCGGCGCCATAGTTGAGCGACGCCAGCACGCGCGACGGCGCGAGACCGCACATCTCGAAATACGACGTCATGCCGATGCCGAGGCGCTTGGTCGCGCCTGCAACGTTCTGCTTGGCCTGTTGTTTGCGCACACCGTCGTAGTCGGCGATCTTTGCTGCCTTCTCGGCCGTACCCAGGTGATCACCCGAGTCGTAGTTGAGGCCGTGAAATGCGGTGTAGCCCGCTTGCACGCCGTTGGCGTCGAAGAACTGCTCTTTCTTGATGTAGTTGCGCTTACGCAGCTCGAACGGGTCGATCTTCATCTTGCGAGCGAGGGCATCCATCGCCACCTCGATGGCGTAGGTCGCCTCGGGGCGACCCGCGCCGCGGTAGGCGTCGGTTGGTGTCATGTTGGTGAACACCGAGGTGCACGAAAAGTCGTAGGCCTGCGGCAGGTCGTAAACGCCGGCATACAAAAATGCCCCGAGAATCGGCACACCAGGCGTCACCAACTGCAGGTAGGCGCCCATGTCGCCGATTAGGCGTACGCGAATTGCCGTGAGCTTGCCGTTCTTGTCGGCAGCAAGTTCGACGTGCTGAATCTGCCCGCGCCCATGAATGGTGGCCTGTGCGTTCTCGGTGCGTTCTTCCACCCAGCGAACGGGTGCGCCATGCTTGCGGGCGAGCGCAACACACAACAGCTCCTCGGCATACACGTTGAGCTTCGAGCCAAAGCCACCACCGACTGCCGGCGCGACGACACGCACTTGGTGTTCGGGAATTCCGAGTGTGATGGCAGTCATCACCTTCAAGATGTGCGGCACCTGCGTGGCGGAATACAGCGTGATGTCGCCACCGAACGGTTGCGGCACGGCGGCAACTGCGCGCGGCTCCATCGCCATCGGCAACAGTCGTTGCTGCACGTATCGCTCTTTGACGGTGAATGCAGCATTCTTGAAGGCCTCGTCAACTGCGCCCTCTTTCGATTCCACCTTGAGTGGCCACGTGTACGACTTGTTCGTGCCGAGTGAGTCGTGAATGATCGTCTTGTCGCTCAACGCCTGCTCGAGGTCGGTGACCGCCGGCAGCGGGTCGTACACCACATCAATGGCGTCGAGTGCATCACGCGCGGCAGCATCACTCGAGGCGAGTACCGCGGCGACACCGTCACCCACATAACACGCCTTGTCGAGTGCCAATGGAAAGTGCGCGGGGTTCTTCATGTCGGTGGTCACCGGCCAGGCGCACGGCATGGGGGCGGCCCACAGCGGGTGCAGATCTTTGCCCGTGTACACGGCGACGACACCAGGCATCGCTGCTGCGTCTGACACGTCGATGCTCTTGATGCGCGCGTGTGCATATGGCGAACGCAACACGGCGAGATGAAGCGCGCCGGGGATGGCGAGGTCGTTGGTGTACTTGGCTTCACCAGTGAGTAGTGCAGGGTCTTCGCGGCGCAGCAACCGCTGACCGATGACGGTGGTGTCGCGTTCTTGGGTGATGCTCATGATGGCCTTACTTCTTCGCCGCGGCGAGGACGGACTTCACGATGTTGTGATACCCGGTACAACGACAGAGATTGCCCTCGAGCCCAACGCGTACGTCGTCTTCAGAGGGATTCGGATTTTCTTTCAACAAGCCGATTGCCGCCATCACCATGCCTGGCGTGCAGTAGCCGCACTGCAATCCGTGGTTTTCCATGAACGCGGTTTGCATCGGGTGCATCTCGCCGTCCTTGGCAAGACCCTCGATAGTCGTCACGGCACCACCGTCGGCTTGCGCGGCGAGAATCGTGCAACTCTTCACTGCTTCACCATCAAGGTGCACGGTGCAAGCACCACAGCTCGACGTGTCGCAACCGATGTTCGTGCCCGTCAACTTGGCATGTTCGCGGATGTAGTGCACGAGCAACGTGCGCGCTTCGACATCGTGCGATTGTTTGGTTCCGTTGACCGTGATCGTGACCTGCATGTGGCCTCCCTCGATGTGGTCAGGCCGCGGCCCGACCGCTGTGCCCAGGTTCACACGAACCCAGTAAGGGGAGTATTGCCCCTGCGAGGGTGGCTTGTCTAATCGCCTCCCGAGCCGTTGCTCGGGGCTTAGTCGTTCAGCCGGTGCAGGCTGCGTACGGCAAACGTGAGGGTCAGCGCGGCCATCACGCCAATGGCCAGCAAGCCACCCCACACCGAGTTCCACGACAAGTGGTCGGGGCTCGAGACGTCGACGAGCCCCACGCGAGCGAGCCGCAGGATGTTGGTCGCGGGGTTGTATCGCGCCACGGTGTGCAGCCAACCGGTCATCACGTTGAGCGGCACCTGGGCCGACGAGAGGAACATCACGAGGAAGATCGACAACTGCATGATTGCTGCACCGCGCATGTCTTGAAAACGGAATGCGAGTGCCAGCCCCCAGCCGGCACCGACGGTGGCGAGGCCGAGTGCAGCGATGTAGAGGCACAACACACCGAGCACACCGCCACTGAAACGCGCGCCGAGCGCCACGCCGAGCACGATCACGATCGTGGTCATCATCACGACACGCACCAACGTGCCCATTAGTGGACCGAGCACGAGTGAGAGCCGCGACGTTGGCGTCATGCGCAGGCGGTCGTAGAAACCAGTCTCGATGTCGCGAATTGCGGTGAAGCCAAGCCCAACACCACCGAAGGCCGCGCCCATCATGATGCCGAGCGGCATGTACCAATTGATTGAGCGATCGGTGGGGAAGCCGGGAATTTTCGTAACGGCAAAGAACGTGCCGGCAAACACGATCATGTTGAAGATCGGCATTGCGAGTGCGGGAAAGAACGCCGAAGGCAGACGTCGAATGTTGCGAATGCTGCGTTTGGCGAGAATGCCGATGGTGCGTTGCGTGCTCGAGGTGAGCGCTTGGGCGGTTGGCTGCAGCGTGGTGCTCATCGCGCCCTCAATCGCGCCGAGAGTTGTCGCAGGGCGAGCAGGGTGGTGAGCACCGCGATGCCGGTCGGTATGGCGAGTGTTTGCAGCATTGCGCTCAACGACATGCCGTCGATGGTCAACCACCGCTGACCTTCAACCATGTAGGAGATTGGATTCAGATCGGCGATACGTCGGTACACGCCGCTCATCGTCTCACGCGGGAAGAACGCACTCGACAAGAACAACAGGATGAAGAGCACGGGGAAGGTGCCTTGCACGGCCTCGGCAGAACCAGTCTTCAATGCCACGACCGACATTAAAGCGCCTACGGCGAACGCCGTGAGAAACCCTGCGACGACGATTGCTGCGTACCCAACCACGCCGGCTTGCACCACCACGCCGAACGGCAACAACACCAGCAAGAACACCAGTGCTTGCATCGCACCGAACAACGAACTGCCTGCGAGGCGGCCGAAGAGAATCGATGTTCGCGAAGTGGGCGCAGCAAGCAGACGATCGAAGAATCCATCTTGAATATCGGTGGCGAGTGCTGCGGCGCCAGTGACCGATCCGAACAGCACACCCTGTGTCACGGTGCCGGCGAGGGTGAACTGCAAATACGAATCGACCTGCGGAAACCCGGGCAAACTGATGGCGCGACTGAACGCCGACGAGCCGAGTGCGGCAAAAAACAACGGGAAGATGAGCGACGGCCCGACGAGCGCGGGCTGACGGAAGATTGCCAGCGTCGAGCGACGCGACAACGCCATGAGGTGGCGGGCGGTTTCAGCCGGCCTGCGGCGCATTCTCGGCTCCCTCCAGGCGGTGTCCGGTTGCTTCTGCAAACACGTCGTCAAGGCTCGGCTGATTCAGCTCGAGGTGTTCCACGAGCACTTTTGCGTCGTCGAGGGCGCGCACCACTTCTGCCACGCGCTCGGCGCCACCCTTCAAACCGACACCGAGAGTGCCCTCGGCAGTAGGGCGCAGTTCGCCGAAGCGGGCGAGCACCGACTTTGCGGCATCGGTCTGTTGGCGCGACACGTTGATGAGCAGCGTCGGGTCGCCGACGGTGCGCTTCAAGTCGGCCGGTTTGCCTTCGCGCACGATGCGACCATGGTCGATGATCGCAATGCGATCAGCGAGTTGGTCGGCTTCCTCGAGGTACTGCGTTGTCAACATCACCGTGGTGCCCTCACGATTGAGGCGGCGTACTTCTTCCCACAACGTGAGGCGACTCATTGGGTCGAGCCCAGTGGTCGGCTCGTCGAGGAACAACACGACGGGTTGATGAATCAGCGAAAGTGCGAGGTCGAGTCGGCGCCGCATACCACCCGAGTACGTGCCGACTCGTCGGTCGGCGGCTGCAGTGAGGCCGACTCGCTCGAGCAGATCGTCGGCACGTTGCTTCATCTTGTTGGCAGGTATTCCGTAGAGCACCGCTTGCAACTCGAGCAACTCGAACCCGGTCATCAGCGGATCGATTGCCGCATCTTGCAGTGCCACGCCGATGCGACGACGAACGTCGTCGGATTGTTTCACGACGTCGAATCCAGCGACCCGCGCGGTGCCGCTCGTCGGGCGTAACAACGTGGTGAGCATGCGTACCGCGGTGCTCTTGCCGGCACCATTCGGCCCGAGGAACCCGAAGATTTCTCCTTCGTTGACGGTGAGGTTGATGCCGTCAACGGCTTTGACGTCGCCGAAGTGGCGCACGAGATGTTCGGCGATGATGGGTGAGTTGTTCACCCACTCAGTCTTGCCGATGC
Organism: uncultured Bifidobacterium sp.; assembly: GCA_964344465.1. Taxonomy (GTDB): domain Bacteria; phylum Actinomycetota; class Acidimicrobiia; order Acidimicrobiales; family Ilumatobacteraceae; genus F1-60-MAGs027. The sequence continues at coordinate 18,904 of CAYFNN010000001.1, forward strand.
ATCGCCCTCCAGACCCGCTCGGGCGTCGTGGGCATGTCGATGTGACGAACGCCCAGATGCGACAGAGCATCGACCACGGCCGATTGCACGGCCGGCGTCGAGCCGATCGTGCCTGATTCACCGACACCCTTGGCCCCAAGCGGGTTGCGTGGCGTCGGTGTTTCCATCGGCACCAGGGTGATTCGCGGCGCCTCCACTGCAGAGATGAATGCATACTCGGCAAGGTTGCCCGTCTTGGGGTTGCCGTCGTCGTCATAGACGAACTCTTCAAGCAACGCCTGCGCCGAGCCCTGGGCGATGCCACCATGAATCTGGCCCTCAAGCAACAGCGGGTTCAGTACGGTGCCGGCATCGTCGCACGCGATGTGGCGCAGGTGCGTGACTTTGCCGGTGTCGGTGTCGACTTCGACCACCGCCACGTGTGCTCCGAAGGGGAAGGTCGCCCCACCCGAAGTGAACCGCTCGGCGACCGCCAGACCGCCATCGTTCTTGCGACGTGTTGCGAGCTCACCCCACGACATTGCACGCGCTGGTGTGCCCGCCACGTGGAATGCACCGCGCTCTTTGTCGAGCACCACATCGGCTTCGGCTGCCTCGAGTGCCGACGCCGCAACCGAGCGGGCGAGCTCGACCAGTTTTTCCGCCGTCTGGTGCACGGCCGCACCGCCAAGCTGCAGCGAACGCGAACCGTAGGTGCCGAGACCCTCGGGGATGATGTCGGTGTCACCCCACACGACGTCAATCTTGTCCATCGGTATCCCCGTGTGTTCGCTGGCAATCATCGACCACGCGGTGACGTGGCCCTGTCCGTGCGGCGACGTACCTGTGTAGACAATCGCTCTTCCGTCGGGCAGCACTTCGATACGCGCATCCTCGTGGTTGGTGCCGCCGCTCGTGATCTCCACGTACACGCTCACGCCGATGCCGAGTTGATTGCGATCGCCGCGTTGGCGCCGCTGCGCTTGTTCACTGCGCAATTCCTGATACTTGGCGGCAGCGAGCACCTTGTCGAGTGCACCTTCATAGTCGCCGACGTCGTAGGCCTGGCCGATGGCAGTGGTGTGCGGCTCGGTGAACTTTGGAATCAGATTCATGCGCCGCACCTCAGCGGCGTCTTTACCGATTTCGGCGGCGAACATGTCCATCGCGCGCTCGATGGCGGCTGTGGCTTCGGGTCGGCCCGCACCGCGGTAGGCGACGATGGGTGTGGTGTTGGTGACCACCGACTTGGTTCGGCACTCGATATTCGGAATCGCATACACGCCACTGCTCATCGGTCGTGTGCACGCCGGAGCCAACACGGCACCTACGTCGACGAATGCGCCGCAGTCTTGGATCGCTTCAAGTCGGTAGGCGAGCACCTTGCCGTCGCGTGAGCCACCGATGGTGATGTACTGCAATTGTGCGCGTCCGTGGCCAAGGGCGAGCATCGACTCGCTGCGCGTCTCCCGCCAACGCAGCGGGCGACCTACGGCCTGGGCGAGGCGACCGAGAACGATTTCCTCGGGGTATGCCGAGATCTTTGCTCCGAACCCGCCACCGACGTCGGGCGTGATTACACGCACACTGCTGGCTGGATCGCTCTTGTTGATCTGGTCACGCACACCTTGTGCATGCTGGGTGGAAATCCATTGGTACAAACGACCGTCGACCCACGCCACCGCCGAGCCGCGCACTTCGAGTGGGCACGGCGCCACGCGCTGGTTCACGTATCGTCCTTTCACCACCACCTCGCAGTTGGCGAAGAATTCGTCACCCGACACATCGGGCATGCCCCAGGCCGTTGAATCGACCACCACGTTGCTGCCAGCGGCAGGGTAGATGAGGGTCGTTGATGTCATCGCAGCTTCGACGTCGACCAATGCCTCGATTGGGTCGTAGTCGACCACCACGCGATCGGCGGCGTCCTCGCCCTGGTCGGCGCGCTCGGTGATGACTGCGGCGACGGGTTCGCCGACGTAGCGCACGCGGTCACTCGCCAGCAGCGTGCGGGTACAGCCAGGGTTGAACGACGATGCCTCGGGTGCCAGAGCAAGCGATGCAGCGGTGTGCACCGCGAGAACGCCAGGGGCGTTCAGCGCTTCACTCACATCAATGTTGGTGATGTGGGCGTGGGCGAGTGGTGAACGCACGAAGGTGACGTGGGCCGCGCCGGCGAGCACTGCCTCATCGCGCATGTCGTCGACGTACACACCACCGGTGGTGAGGAATTTCGGGTCTTCTTTGCGTAGTACGCGGTTGCCGAGGATGCTTCCAGCCATGGGCTCAAGTTAGTGGGCACGCCAGCGCCGCTACGGGCGCAAGGCGCAACTGGTGCGTTGCTACGGGCGTGTCGGGTCGAATGTGTCGGGGTTGCCCTGGAGTGCCCCGGCAAGTCGCACGTCGCGCAGCGTCACGATGCCCGCAACGAGCGTGTATGGCCAACGATCGGGCAGGGTCACGGGTGCTTCGGGCGATGCCAACATCGGCACACGTCGCTCATTGGGCAGCAGATAGCCGAGTTGCTCGCGAATTGCCTGACGCACGCCGACGGGGTCGCGCAGACCATCGACTTCGTCTTGCAGCACGTCGTTGACTTCTTCGAATGCCGCGTAACGACTGCTGCGTTCGCTCAGCAAGTCGCGCTGGGTGTTCCAGGTGCGAATTGGTGTCACCAAGAAGTAGGTGAACATCGCGAGTCCGGCGATGACGGCCAACGGCAGAAGAGCGCCGCGAAAGCGCTGCACGGCCACCAGCGGAAAATTCACCCTCCCATTGTGACGGGTAGCAGCGGTATTTCGGCGGAACCTACCCCTGCGGGTTCAGGGCTGCGCGGCCGCGGTACACGGCTCGCGTGCCGAGCTCGGCTTCGATGCGCAGCAATCGGTTGTATTTCGCGACACGGTCGCTGCGCGCTGGTGCACCCGTCTTGATTTGGCCGCAATTGGTGGCCACGGCGAGGTCGGCGATGGTGGAATCCTCGGTTTCGCCGCTGCGATGGCTCATCACGCTGGTGTAGCCGTGCTGTTTGGCAAGCGAGACGGTGGCGAGGGTTTCGGTGAGGGTGCCAATCTGGTTCACCTTCACGAGCACGCTGTTGGCGACGTGCGAGTCGATACCGCGCTGCAGGCGCGCTGCATTGGTGACGAACAAGTCGTCACCGACAAGCTGCACCTTCCGGCCGAGCATTGTGGTGAGCTGTGCCCAGCCGTCCCAATCGTCTTCGGCCATGGCGTCTTCGATGGAGACGATGGGGTAGCGCGCCACGAGCGAAGCCCACCACTCGCAGAGTTGGGAAGCAGTCATGGTCTTGCCTTCGCCCGCCAAGTGGTAGGCGCCGTTCTTGTACAACTCGCTCATCGCAGGGTCGAGCGCAATGGCAATGTCACTTCCGGCCTTGAAGCCTGCGCGTTCGATCGCCTGCAACAGCACCACGATTGCTTCTTCGTTGCTCGCCAAATCTGGTGCGAAACCACCCTCGTCGCCGACGGCAGTGGCGAGTTTGCGCTCGCGCAACACCGACTTGAGCGCGTGATACGTCTCGACACCCCAGCGCAGGCCCTCACTGAATGAGGTCGCGCCGACGGGCATCACCATGAACTCCTGCAAGTCGACGTTGTTGTCGGCGTGCGCACCGCCATTGAGTACGTTCATCATCGGCACCGGCAGCACCGTGGCAGCACTTCCGCCAACGGAGGCGTACAGCGGCGTGCCACTTGCGGCTGCATGGGCATGGGCGAGCGCCAGGCTCGCACCCAATAGCGCATTGGCCCCGAGGCGGCCCTTGTTGGTGGTGCCGTCGAGGGCAATCATCGCCTCATCGGCGCCGACCTGATCGCCAGAGTCGCGACCCGTCAGCAGGCTGCGAATCTCGCCGTTGACGTTGGCGACGGCGTGCGACACGCCCTTTCCGGCGTAACGCTGGCCACCGTCGCGCAGTTCAACTGCTTCGTGCTCGCCAGTCGAAGCACCCGACGGCACGATTGCGCTGCCGCGAGCGCCACCCTCGAGGCGCACCTCGACTTCAACGGTGGGGTTGCCCCGCGAGTCGAGAACTTCTCGGCCAATCACGTCGACGATGCGCATGCGACCGCTCACACTAACTTGCATCGTCGCGCTTGGCTTCGTCCCACAGCGTGTCGAGCTGCGCAAGATCGCTCGAGGCGAGATCGATTCCCCGCTGGGTGGCGAGCGCGTGAACGCGTTCGAAGCGTGCGACGAATTTGTCGGCGGCAGAACGCAGCGCCGTTTCGGCATCGACACCCAATTTGCGGGCCACGTTGACCACCGAAAACAGAAGATCGCCCAGCTCCATTCGTGTGACCTCAGGGTCGCCCGCTTTACGCGCCTCGTGAAGTTCGGCGAGCTCCTCGTTGATCTTTGCAAACGCACCATCGGCATTTGGCCAGTCAAAGCCGACTTCGGCGGCACGCTTCTGCACTTTCTGTGACAGCGATAGCGACGGTGCGGCACGCGCGACGCCCGCAAAGAAGTTGTTCGCATCGTTGTTGCCACCGCCTGCCGCTTTTGTTGCACGTTCAGCTTGTTTGATGGCATCCCAGGTGTGCACCACGGCCTCGGCGTCTTCGGCGTGCACATCGCCAAAAACGTGGGGATGTCGGCGTACGAGTTTGTCGTGGGTGCTGCGTGCGATGTCGGCAAGGGTGAAGCGACCCTGTTGTTCTGCAATCGTCGCGTGGAACTCGATCTGATAGAGCAGGTCACCCAGCTCTTCAATGAGCGCGTCGTCGGTTGATGCATCGTTCGGGTCGAGTGCATTCAGCGCGTCGACAACTTCGTAGGTTTCTTCCACCAGATAGCGCACGAGTGAAGCGTGGGTCTGGTCGCGATCCCACGGGCACTGTTCGCGCAACGTGCGCGCCAGGCGATGCAGCCGCATCATTTCGCCTGCAACTGGTGCGTTCAACTGCGACACGTATACCGACGTGAGATGGTCGGGTACGACACCGTGTTCGCGTTCGAGGCGGTCGAGGTGCTGCCACTGCGTGTGCACCACTCGTTCGTCAGGCAGCCCGAGATGATGCAAGACCACCACTGGTTCGTCACCTGTGGCGTCGTCATGGGCAAGTTTCATGTCGGATAGCACCCAGTCGGCATGGCACTGCGCCACGAGGAATGGTCCTCGCTCATCGGCTGCAGCTTCGGCAAATCGGTGCGCGTCGACCAGTCGCACGCCCTCATTCACGGGGTCGATACCAAGTGTCTGCCATGCGAGGTCGAGAAAACTCACCGCGTGCAAGACCCGCACCTCCACGCGTTCGTCGTTACGCAGGCGACGCACCGAATCCTCCAGCACGCTGGGCGAACCCGGCACTGCAAACAACACATCGCCTGCAGAAATCGCCGATTGCACGAGTTGCTCGGCGATGGCTTCGTAGACCTCGGCGAAAGTGTCGTGGCGCTCGTATTCGTCGTCGAAGGAAACCGCGTCGGGCACCAGATCAGCACTTGGGTGGCGCCGTGTTCGCAGGAATCGTCTCGAGCTCTCGGCAATTGCGCGCAGTGTCTCTTGTGTCACGAGCCCGGCACGACCAGGGCCGAGCCCAACGACGGTGATGATCGGCCGCGTCATCGACGCGTCAGAGTTTGACGACTGCGCCAGACAGTGGGTCCCAGCGGCCGTAACGCGATGCCACCGACACGTCTGCTTCACGAAGAGCGCTCAGAAGTCGGTATTCACCGGGTGCGGCGGTCAGCGTGGCGATGAGGTTTTCGGCGACGGCAGCGAACGGCCGCACGTAGATGACATGCCAGCCGAACGACGACTTCACGGGTTGAGTTGGCTCGCCGACTCGTGCGGCAAACGCTCCGGCCACAAAGTCGGGATCAAACCCGGCCTGCCACTCGTTCAGACTGATGCACGCACCGCTTTGGCCCGTGAGCGCGCCACCCGTTTCGGCGGCATTCGGCTCGACCGAGTACTTGCCCGCAACTTTTGCGAACTCTTCATCACCAGCTGTAGCGCCAAGCTCGGCGCGGGCCTTTTTTGCCGTGGCCTCATCTTCAACCACAAGGTGTCGCACGCACAAGACGCCCAACTTCTTCGGGTCGATGTCGTAGGTCGCAGCGATATCGGTGGTGCTAAGTGGTGCAACGCGAGCCAGTGCTGCATTCGCCGAATTGAGTGTGATGATGAGCTCAATCAACGTTGGGGGCAGATCGGTATTGCCTTGTGACGCGAGTTGCGCCGCCACTTCGTCGCGTTCAGCCTGCGTGACTTCGACGTCGTTGGCAGCGAGCACCTGGTTGACGACTTCGGCGCGAATCAGCGACGTGAGCAAGCCGCGCACGGTGTCGCCGCTGGCGACGCCGTTGAGAATTTGAGTCTCTCCAACCGTGGCGAAATCCGCGACAACTTGTTCGAGGCTGGCAACGGTGACCGCACCGTCATTGACCGTGGCTGCATCGTTGGTCGAGCCGCATGAAGCAAGTAGCAAGGCGGTGACAAGGGCAGCAGCGGCGCGACGAAGCACTGCTTCACCCTAGTTCTCGGTGCGGTTCGCAGCAGACGCGCGACCCGAATCGGGCAGCACCCGCAGGAATTCAGGGAGCACTCGCAACAACATGTCGAGACTCGCTTCGTTGCGTGGTACGTCGAGGCGCAAGGTGAGTGACTCGTCGTCGTACGACGTGTGGGCCGACAACTGTCGTGCCTGTTCAATCTCGCGTGGTGCGAGGCGCAGTGGTGCGAGTCGCACCGTGGAATCCTGCACCGTAACCCTGCGCAACCCAAGGCGGTGGCACAAGGTGCGCAACAGCCCGATGCGCAAGAGCGACTCGGCCTGAGCCGGCAGCGGGCCGTAACGATCTATCCATTCGCGACGCAGGTCGTCAAGCGATTCGTCGTCGACCACGAGTGCGAGCTTGCGGTATGCGTCGAGACGTAACTCCTCGGAGTCGACGTAGTTGTGTGGCAGGTAGGCGTCGGCCTTCATCTCAATCTTCAGGTCGAGCGGAGAATCAGGCACCTCACCGCGCATCTCTACGACGGCTTCGTTGACCATTTGGCAGTACAAGTCGTAACCCACTGCCATGATCCGCCCGCTCTGCTGTTCGCCCAGGAGACTTCCGGCGCCGCGCAGCTCGAGATCGCGACGGGCAATCTTGTATCCGCTGCCGAGATCAGTGGTCTCACCGATGGTCTTTAGTCGCTCGTAGGCGACCTCACTCAGCACTTGCCCACGCGGGTGGAAGAGAAACGCGTACGCCTGCTGGCCGGCTCGACCAACGCGGCCGCGAAGTTGGTGCAACTGGCCAAGACCCAAGCGCTGCGCATCTTCAACGACCAGCGTGTTGACCGCCGGCATGTCGATGCCGCTCTCGATGATGGTGGTGCACACGAGCACGTCGAAGCGTCCGTCCCAAAAATCCATCACGGTTTGTTCGAGTACGAGTTCATCCATCTGACCGTGGGCATAGGTGATGCGTGCCTCGGGCACGAGGCGTCGCAATTGCTCGGCGCGTTCTTCGATGGTTTCCACCCGGTTGTGCACCCAGAAAACCTGGCCGTCGCGCAGCAGTTCGCGCCGAATGGCCTCGGCAGCGACACGATCGTCGTAGGTGGTCACGTGCGTGCGAATGGGCTGGCGATCGGCTGGCGGAGTGTTCAAGAGCGACATGTCGCGAATTCCAACGAGGCTCATCTCGAGCGTGCGGGGTATCGGTGTTGCCGAGAGCGTGAGCACATCGACGCCGCCATATCGCATCTTGATTGACTCTTTGTGCTGCACACCGAATCGCTGTTCTTCGTCGACCACCAGCAGGCCGAGATTCTTGTATCGCACCGAATCGCGCAGCAGGCTGTGCGTGCCGATCACCACATCGACATCACCCGTCGCGAGCGCGCGTACGACGCGGCGCGCTTGCGAGTCGGGCACGAATCGCGACAGCAACTCCACCCGCACAGGGAACGGCTTCAGTCGCTCGGTGAACGTTGCCATGTGTTGTGAAGCGAGCAGGGTGGTCGGCACAAGTACTGCCGCCTGCTTGCCGTCTTGTACGCACTTGAACACCGCGCGCAACGCCACTTCGGTCTTGCCAAAGCCGACGTCACCGCACACCAGACGATCCATCAGGTGCGGGCTTTCCATGTCGCGTTTCACCGCCTCAATCGCATCGAGTTGATCGGGTGTCTCGACGTAGGGGAAAGCAGCCTCCATCTCGGCTTGCCACGGAGAATCCGGGGCGAATGCATGACCAGGGGTGTGCAACCGGCGTTGATACAGCAGCACCAACTCTTGGGCGATGATTCGCAATTCGTTGCGCACGCGCTGTTTGGTGCGGGCGAAGTCGGCACCGCCCATGCGATTGAGCGATGGCGCATCGCCGCCGACGTATTGCCGAACGAAATCGATTTGGTCGCTGAGTACGAAGAGAGCGCCGTCGGCATAGCGAATTTGCAGAAAGTCGCGCTCAACGCCGTCGAGGGTGCGTCGTGCCATCCCTTCGAACATGCCGATGCCGTGCACGTCGTGAACCACGTGGTCGCCGGCCTTGAGATCTTCGAACATGAGCGAACCTTGTCGTCGCCGACTGCGGCGTCTGCGGGTCGAACGTCGACCGGTGATCTCGGCCTCGGTGGCTAGCGCGAGTTTCGCGACGGGCAACACGAACCCTTCGTGCATCTCGCGCACGACGATGACCACGACCGCATCATCGCCGAGAATTGCGGCCTTGCTCGCGTCGATTGTTGCGTTGTCTCCATCGTGCGCTAGTCGCACCGGCACGCCTTGGCTGGCAAGGTCGCGCATCGCACGATTAGCCGATTCGAGATTGTCGTGACACAACACGACGCGATAGCCGAGTGCACACAAATCAAGCAGTCGTTGTGCGAGATGCTCTGGGGTGGTCGACGGTGAACCCCATCGGGTTGATTCGACGATGAGTGGCGCATCGCTCGCGTCGCCAAAGAGCGGAGCCGACACCGACAACGCCAACGGCAAGTTGGGTTTCGCCAACATGGCATCAACATCGACGTGCAGGCGCGGCACCGGCACGCTCGACTCGAACGACCACGTCGAAGCGAGAGCCTCTGCCACGGCAGTTTCTTCGGCGGCCAACTCGGCAGCACGCGATCGTGCGTACGCCGGGTCGCACAACACCACTGCCGCCCGCTCGGGAAGCAGTTCGGTGACGACATCAAGCAGCGTCGTCGGTTCATCAACGAGCCACGCGAGCCAATTTTCCATGCCATCAAACCCGCTACGAGTCGCCACGCGTTCCCACTGTTCGCGGCCCCACGGCTCGCTCTGTGCCAGGTCGCTCGCGCGTTGCACGATTCGATCGTCAATCAAGAGTTCGCGCGCGGGGTAGATGGTGAATTCGGCAAGGTCGCTGATGCTGCGTTGGTCGTTCACCTGAAACGCCGAAATTCGCTCGACATCATCGCCCCACAATTCGATTCGCACGGGCACATCTGCGGTGGAGTCGAACACATCGAAGATGCCACCGCGATTGGCGAACTCTCCGCGATGCTCCACCAGGTGCTCGCGTACGTATCCCCACTGCGTGAGGGTCTCAGCCAGTTGTTGCGCATCGAGTGTGTCGCCGCGTCGCACCACGAACGGTGTGAAGCTGATTGCCGCGGGGCTGAGACGTTGCAGCACGGCACGTATCGACGCCACGACGAAACGTGGTGGCTGCGGGTCGCGCAGGCGTGCCATTACACGCATGCGTTCGCCCATCGTCTCGACGCCCGGGCTCACGCGTTCGAACGGCAGCGTTTCCCACGCGGGGAAGTGCACGACTTCACCGTCGACGAACGCGTGTAGGTCGTCGGCAATGGCACGCGACTGTGCGTCGGTAGCGGTGACGACCACGATGGTGTCACGGGGGCGCGTGCGGCTCAACGCTGCGAGCATCACGGGCCGCACGTTGTCGGCCCACGCCACAACGCTTCCCGGCGCGGCACCAACACCCACTGCCCGTCCCTGCGCGGCTACCTGTGCGGCAAGTGCCGCCAACGTCTCGTTGTGCACGTGCGTCGACCTAGCTGGCGTTGACTTGTTGCATCGCCGTGTCGGCACCGTGGCGCAACACGAGCAGCACGGCCTCGGTGGCGCGCTGCACTGCCTCGTCGAGCAATTGGCGCTCACTCACGGGCACTCGACCCAGCACGTGGTCGGCCCCGCGTTCTTTGCTCGCGGGTTTGCCGACGCCGATACGCACCCGCACGAAGTCCTGCGACTTCAGGTGTTGGGTGATTGAGCGCAGCCCGTTGTGGCCTGCGAGGCCGCCGCCAACCTTCACCCGCACGCTGCCTGGTGGCAGGTCGAGTTCGTCGTGCACCACGATGACCCGCTCAACTTCACTGATGCCGTATCGACGGGCGAGTGGCCCGACGGCTTGGCCCGTGTTGTTCACGTAGGTCATCGGTTTGGCCAACAAGTAATGCAGTGCTCCATCGTGCACTTCGGCTTGCAGGCACTTGTCGCGGCCGGCCTTCAGTGTGATGCGCAATTGCGCGGCGAGTGCGTCGATGACCTCGAAGCCGACGTTGTGACGCGTGCGGTCGTATTCGGTGCCTGGATTGCCGACTCCGACGACCAGTGCGGAAAATGGAGTGCCGCGGCGCTCTGGTCGCGAACCGCGACGCAAGAGCCCCATCGACGATTACTTGCTGGGCTTGCCACCCGCAGCAGGCTTGGCATCGCCTTCGCCCGCTGCTGCGGCCTCGGCTCCTTCGGCGGGTGCGGCACCTTCGGCAGGTGCTGCGCCGTCGGCGGCTGGTGCGGCAACGGGTGCGACTTCTTCGATCTTGGTCGTGACGACGGTGACGACCACGAACTCGGGGTCGCCCACGACAGTGACGCCTTGCGGCATGACGAGGTCACCGAGTCGCACGACGCTGTTCATGGTCATGTTGGTGACATCGACGGTGATTTCGTTCGGAATGTTTGCGGCAGTGGCGCGCACGTCGATGGAGTTCACGACCGGGTCGACGAGACCACCTTCGGCGAGCACCGCTTTGGCGACACCCTTCACATGCAGTGGAACGTGCACGGTGATGAGTTCGGTGAGGCTGATCTGCTGGAAGTCGATGTGGCGCACGACGCGCTTCACGGGGTCGCGTTGCACCTCTTTGACGATGGCGGGATACTTGTCGCTGCCGACGTGCAATTCGAGCACGGTGTTGAGGCCGGCTGGGCCTGAGAGCGCGACGCGAAGTTCTTTGCGATCAACGGTTACGGCAACCGGCGTCATTCCATGGCCGTACACGACGCCAGGAATCTGATCTTGGGCGAGCAAGCGACGGGCGGCGGCGCTCCCGAGCGCACGACCGACCTGAGTTTTTAGTGCTGTTGGCATTTCGTCAGTCTATGGGCGGCTTTTTGTGCCCGCGCCGGGTGATGGCGCGACTCTGGCAGCGTGCCCCGACTAGGCGAGGTTCTCGCCGCCGAACAGTTCGCTGACGCTGGTTTCTTCGAACACCGCAGCCAGCGCGTCGGCGATGATCTTGGCCACCGACAGCACCTCGATCTTCTCGATTCGCTTTTCCTTTGGCAGGGGGATGGTGTTGGTCAGCACCACGCGGCTGATCGGCGATTTCTTCAATCGCTCAACTGCGGGGTCGGACAACACTCCGTGGGTCGCCATGGCCCACACTTCTTTGGCGCCACGGGCGATGAGCAGCTCGGCAGCCGAGGTGATCGTGCCGGCGGTATCGATCATGTCGTCGGTCAATACGCACAGCCGACCCTGCACGTCGCCGATCACTTCCTTTGCGCTCGCAACGTTCACGGAATTCTTCTCACGGCGCTTGTAGACGAAGGCAACATCGGCATCCATATCGGCAAGGTGCTGAGCGAATCGCTCGGCGACCTTGACGCGGCCAGTGTCGGGCGAGACAATGACGACACCCTCTCGGGCGTTCTCACGCAGATATTTCTCGAGCACCGGCATGGCGGTGAGGTGGTCGACCGGGCCATCAAAAAAGCCCTGAATCTGTCCGCTATGCAAGTCGACCGACACCATTCGCTTCGAGCCCGCCGACTTGAACATGTCGGCGACGACGCGAGCCGTGATCGGCTCGCGACCTGCTGCCTTACGGTCTTGCCGGGCGTATCCGTAGAACGGGCACACCGCAGTGACTCGTTTGGCCGACGCACGGTACGCCGCGTCGATCATGATCAACTGCTCCATGATCGCGTCATTGATGCTGTAGCCGTTGTGGCCGTAGTGCGACTGCATGATGAACACGTCACCGCCACGAATGCTCTCGCCGAATCGCGGGCGAATCTCTCCGTTGGCGAACTCGACGACATCAGCCTCGCCGAGGGTGATGTTCAGGTGACTGGCAACTTCTCGCGCGAGTTCAGGATGCGCGCGACCGGAGTAGAGCACCATCCGCTTGGTGGTGACTTTGTCGATCGATTTGTTCACTTTGAGCCATCATAGAACGCTCCGGTCTTGGTGCCCGATTCGACCTTGGTTCCCTCGGGTAAATGTGCGTAAGGGCCGACGTCGCATCGCTCGCCAATCACGGAATCTTGTGCAGTCGTTTGCTCGATTCGCGTATGCGCGCCGACCGTGGTGTCGATGAGTCGAACCGATGGACCGACGATGCAGTGGTCGCCAATCGTCGTGTGGCCCTGCAAGATCACTCCGGGGTACAACGTGACATCACCGCCAATCTGCACGGTCACATCGATGAACGTTTGACGAGGATCCAACATCGTCACCCCTGCGAGCAGCCACGCTCGATTGGTTCGAGCCCGCAGTTCGCGTTCGGCAAGTGCCAGTTGCCAGCGATCGTTGACACCGTTTACTTCGGCAGATTCAGCCAATACCGCTCCAACGCGATGGCCCATGGTTGCCAGCACCTCAACCACATCGGTGAGGTAGTACTCGGCTTGGGCATTGTTGTTCTGAATCCGTCGAAGTGCGGGCCCGAGTAGGCCGCGCTTGAAGGCGTAGATGCTGGTGTTCACCTCGCAAATCGCACGTTCGGCGGGCGTTGCATCACGCTCTTCAACGATTCGCACGACCCGCTCATCTTTCGCCCGAAGCACCCGACCGTATCCGTAAGGTTCGTCGAGCACGGCGGTGAGCAGGGTGGCGGCGTTGCCCGAACGCTCGTGTTCGTCGACGAGCCGCTTTATCGTGTCGGCACGCAGCAGAGGAGTGTCGCCGGGCATCACCACGACGGTGGATTCGTCATCGAGATCGGCGTGCGTGACGCCATCGCGATCGTCATGGGCGCGTAAGCCGACCATGGCTGCATCGCCGGTGCCGCGCTGATTGGGTTGTTCGGCGAAGTCGACGAACGCCCACTCTGGCGCATTGAGTCGAACCTCATCAGTCACGCGCTCGGCGCCGTGGCCCACGACGATCATCGTGCGCGCAACGCCGAGTTGCTCGAGGGCATGCACCACGTGCAGCACCATCGGTCGACCGCACATGACATGCAGCGGTTTAGGGGTGGTCGAGCGCATTCTCGTGCCGTGACCAGCCGCCAGCACGATGGCGATGGTGCTCATGCGCGTCGATTCGCCGTGGCTGC
>CAYFNN010000001.1:32504-43844 GCA_964344465.1 uncultured Bifidobacterium sp.
CCAGCCGCCAGCACGATGGCGATGGTGCTCATGCGCGTCGATTCGCCGTGGCTGCGCAACCTGCATCGAGTCGATTCGCCGTGGCTGCACTCATCGTTCCGGGGAGAGGATTCGAACCCCTATATGCGGGACCAAAACCCGCTGTCCTGCCGTTGAACGACCCCGGAGTGTCGGTGGTGCAAACTGCACCGCTTTTCAGGGTAGCGTCGTGGCTCGCATGGGATCACTCGTCAAGCGTCGCCGCAAGCGAATGCGCAAGAAGAAGCACAAGAAGATGCTTCGTCGCACTCGCCACCAACGCAACAGCAAGTAACGCGTCACGGCAGTCGGCCGTTTCACACGCGCAACACGCTGGTTCAACCGTTCGTTGTCGTCACAATCGTTGCATCGGGCAGCGCATCTGCAATGTCGTGATGTCCGAGTACGAACCACGTTGCACCGCTGCCTGCCAACGTGGGTTTCGTGCCGACGGCCTCGCGAATTCGGTCGCGCCAACGCACCAACTGTGGTTCGACGATGAGCGCGGCTGCTTCAAGGTCGTTGATCTCGCCACGTTGTTGATCGAGCGGTAGTTCATCCCACGCGCGATACACCGCGGGCGTCGCCACGCGCAACGGCGGAATCACGAGCGTGATCTGCAGTGGCGTGATTGCTCGCGCTTCGACAATCTCGCCGATGCCGCTCACGCGGGCGCGGCCCCCGACCATGCAAAACGGCACGTCGGCGCCGATGCGCGACGCCGCGACCAGGTCGCTGAAACCCGCCCAGCGCAGCACTGCCGCAGCATCCGCCGAGCCACCGCCGAGACCGCCACCACTGGGGATGTGTTTGGTGATGTGCACGCGAGCCGTTCGCCCTGCCAGACGCAACGCTCGGGTCACGAGATTGTCGTCGGTCTCTGGCACTCCGTTAGCGAATGGTCCTTCGATCGAGACGCCATCACCGCTCGGGTCGATGGTGATTTTGTCGTGCAGGGCGAGCGTGGCCATGTCTGCGTCGATGAGGTGATAGCCGTCGTTACGCACTCCCACAACACGTAAATGCAAAGTGAGCTTCGCTGGTGCGCTGAGCGTTGCGGGGCCCGGTTGTCGAGTCATGCGGGCAGGGCCTCGTGGTGTGTCATGACGCAGTTTTCGTGCGGGCTGCCACGGCATCGGTGAGACGTGCCCAGTCGGAGAGCGAGAGCTCTTCGGCTCGGGCCTCTGGGTTCACGCCGGCGTGGGCAAAGTCGCCAGAAACCGTCAGTTCGTCGAGGGCGCGACGCAGCATCTTGCGGCGTGTCGCAAACCCTCGTCGCACGAGACCGAAGAGTAGGTCACGATCTGCGGTCACCGCAGGTGCGCTGCGACGCTCGATTTCCACCAAGCTCGACGCCACGCGGGGGCGAGGCAAGAACACGGCCGACGACACTTCGCCCACGATGCGTGCCGTCGCCCAATACGACACTTTCACGCTGAGAGCGCCGAACGCCTCGGTGCGTGGTACGGCAACAAATCGCTGCGCAACTTCCTTCTGCACCATCACCAACAGTCTCTGGACACGCGGCACGAAGTCCAGCAGGTCGGCAACGAGCGGTGTCGCCACGTTGTAGGGCAGGTTGGCGACGACGGTCCACGACGTCGCACCCGCGAGAACCTGATTCCAATCCACGCGCATCGCATCGTCGTGAATCAGGCGTACGTTCGGGCGACCCGCCAGTGTTTCTCGAAGCGCACCCACGAGACCCGAGTCGATCTCGAGTGCGGTGACGTCGGCGTTGAGGTCGGCAAGTGCCAAGGTGAGTGCACCAAGACCCGCACCAATCTCCAGCACATGATCGCCCGCGCCCACGCGGGCGAGTGCGGCGATTCGTCGCACCGTCTCTGGTTCAACGACGAAATTCTGACCGAAGGCACGACGCGGGGCCAGCCCATGGCGGGCGAGCAGCGCCGAGGTTTGCGAACGAGTGAGGGTCACCAGGTGATCGCGACGGGAATCGGAGCGTTCACCAAGTCGGATAATTGCACGAAGAGTCGTGTGTGCAACACGATCACTACGCCGGCTGGTGTCGATGGCATCATCACGTTCGAGCAGGCAATCGATCGGCCGTTGTCGAGGTTGCGAACCACGAGCGTGGTGCCGTATGGAGCACTCGGTGCATTGCACACCGTCTGGGGGGCGCCACTCAGGCTGCTGAAGGTGCCCTTGCCCTCCAACGTGTTGGCAGGGCTGTTCGGATACGAGATCACTGCCGTGCCGGTGGGCGCGATGCCCGCGGGGCCGCCGAGAAACACCGGTGCGGGCGGCTCGCTGGTGTCGCTCGTGGCGCCCGAGTTGCTCGTCGTTGCGTCGCCGATGGCGGAATCGCCGGTCGGTGCCAACTCGACACCCGCCGCTGCCACCGTTGCCACTTCGGCTCGCGGTTCTCCGCGGGTGAAAAAGAGTACGGCGGGCACCGCCACGAGCGTGAGTATGCCGACGAGGGTGACGCGGCGGCGGTCGGTGACACTGAGAAACACTCGCACGGCTCCTTTCGCTGTCGGTAAAGGCTCGCTGTCTGAATGCACACAACGCGCGTCGCGTTGGGGAGTATGACGCTACCGAGCAATGTCCGACGAGTGACCAATGCCCGGAAACGCTGCATGCGCATTGGCCACTGTCATGCGGGCGACATCTGCGAGGTTTTCGCCGCGCACCTGCGCCAAACACTCGCCGATCAAACGCACGTTGGCGGGCTCGTTTTCTTTGCCGCGGTGCGGCACGGGTGCCAGCCACGGCGCATCGGTTTCGGTGAGCATCTTGTCGGCGGGGCAGAACTGTGCAGCGCGACGAATGTCGTCGGCTTTGTTGAAGGTGACGATGCCCGAGAACGACAACCACGCACCTCGGTGCACCGCTTGGCGAGCCTCATCTACATCACCCGTAAAGCAGTGGAACACCACTCGGTCTGGCATGCCTTCAGCATCGAGCACATCGAACGTGTCGGGCCAGGCATTACGTGTGTGAATCACGAGCGTGAGGTCGAGCTCTTTGGCGAGCGAGATGTGTTGGGCGAATACTTCGCGCTGTACTTGGCGATCTGAGTGGTCGTAATGAAAGTCGAGGCCACATTCACCGATGGCGACGATTCTTCGTTCGATGAGTTGCGCCGCCGTTGCACCGCCGACGAACGGTGCGACCGTGTCGAAGCCGAGTTTGGCGTCGTGTGGGTGCAGACCAACCGTGGCCCATACGTTGTCGTGACGTGCTGCAATATCGAGTGCTAGCCGTGTGGTGCTCGCGTCGGTGCCGATAACAATCACTTTGTTGACGTCGTTGGCTTTGGCGTTCGCAATCGAGCCGTCGGCACCGCCGGGCGTGCGCTCGTCGTACACGTGACAATGCGTGTCGACCCAGGTCAGACCGGTCTCGGTGCCGCTCACGCTTCGTGCATCCTCACGTAATGGTGCTGCTTACGACTTCTTGCGGGGGAAGAGCGGCTCACCCTTTTCCACCGTGAGACCACCCGGGTAGCCGCCCCACGCTGCATCATCAGGCACGCGACGATCTTCGATGCGACCGGGCAAGCCGATGCGTCGCCAAATCTCCTGTGTCGTCGACGGCAGTGCGGGGTTGGCAAGCAGCACCACGATGCGCAGTGCTTCGAGCGCATCACCCATCACCGAGTCGACGTCGGCACCAGCCGGCTTCTTCCATGGCTCGTTCTGTTCGAGGTGTGCATTTGTCGCTCGAATGAGATTCCATGCCGCCTCGAGCGCCTTGCTCGGTTGTACTGCGCGCCACGCGGCGTCAGCATCGCGCACTGCATCAGCAGCAATCGCCGCCAATGGTGAATCGTCGCGTGGTGCCGGGCCGACGCCACCACACTTCTTCTCGACGACGGTTGCGACGCGCGCTGCAAGATTGCCGAGGTTGTTCGCCAAGTCAGAGTTGTAGCGCGCAACGAGGCCTTCGTAGGTGAAATCACCGTCGTTGCCGTACGCGGTGTCGGCGAGCACGTAGTAGCGGAAACCATCGACTCCGAATTCGCTGATGAGATCGAGCGGGCTCACCACGTTGCCCGTCGTTTTCGACATCTTCTCTCCGCCCACGAGCAGAAAACCGCCGACGGCCCAGCCTTTCGGTGGTTCGATGCCGGCCGACATGAGCATGGCCGGCCAGTACACGCAGTGAAACCGAATGATGTCTTTGCCGATGAAGTGCCAGTCGACCGGCCATCGCGCAGCAAAGCGCTGATCATCACTGCCATAGCCGTGTGCGGTGATGTAGTTCGCGAGCGCGTCGAACCAGACATAGGCGACATGATCCGTGTTCCACGGCAGGGGAATACCCCATTTCAACGACTTGCGGCTGACCGAGAAGTCGTTGAGCCCGCCTTTGATGAACCCGAGCACTTCGTTGCGTCGGAAGTCAGGCACGATCGCATCGGGATGCTTGTCGTACCAGTCGAGCAGGCGCTGTTCGAACCGCGACAGGCGGAAGAAGTAGTTCTCTTCTTCCACGTAATTGGCAGGCGTCTTGTGAATCGGACAGTTGCCCGCCGTGAGCTCTTCTTCGGTGTAATACGCCTCGCACGCCACGCAATAGCGACCCTTGTAGACGTCGAGCTCGATATCGCCGGCGTCATAGCACGCTTGCAGCAGTTTGCGCACGCCGACTTTGTGTCGCTCTTCCGTGGTGCGAATGAAGTCGTCGTACTTCACGTCGAGGTGGCGCCAAGCGTCGGCATACAGCGGGGCGATTTCGTCGACGAATTCGGTGGGCGTCTTGCCTGCGGCGTCGGCGTACTGCTGCACCTTCAAGCCGTGTTCGTCGGTGCCAGTCAGAAGGTGCACGTCGTCGCCGCGCAGACGATGCCAGCGGCACACCGCGTCGGTCACAATCGTGGTGTATGCGTGGCCGAGATGCGGCTTGGCAGTGACGTAATAAATCGGCGTCGTCGCGGCGAAGTTTGGCACCTCTCCAACCTACGCTGGCGCCTCGCCAACCTACGCTCAACCCTGTGAATTTTCAGTTCGACCGCGCCACCCAACTGCAGCCGATCGGCGAAGGTCGTTTCACTTCGTATGTGCAAGACGGTTGGGACATCGGCGGTAACGCCAACGGCGGCTATCTGCTGGCTCTCGTGGCTGGTGCGCTTAGTGCAGCGACTGGTCGGATGTTGCCGATTGCGCTGTCATGCCACTATCTCGCGCCCATCAACGACGCGGCCGTCGTGATCGACACCACCGTGGTGAAGGCCGGCAAGGCGTTTTCCACTGCGTTGGCAACGATGCGTCATGGTGAACGAGTCATTGTGACGGCGTCGGGCACGATGGGCGATGCGCTGCCCGGTGGTGCCGTCTCGCACATCACTCGTGGCGCACCTGAAATGCCTGCGTTCTCCGATTCGGTGCCGCGTAGCGCAACCACGCCGGGGATGCCCGGTCTCATGAGCAAACTCGATGTTCGACTACACCCCGATGATGTCGGGTTTGCTACCGGCACCCCGAGCGGTTCGGCGTTGGTGCGTGGTTGGTGTGCGTTTCGAGACGGTCGCACGATTGATGCGCACGCGCTGACGCTGTTGTGTGATGCGCTGCCGCCAGCGATGTTCAATATCTCGGGGGCGCCAGGTTGGGTGCCCACTGTGCATCTGTCGTTGTATCTGCGAGGCGTACCCGCGCCAGGGCCGGTGATGGCGGAGTTCACTACCGATCACTTGCACGACGGCATGTTCGAAGAAGACGGCCTGTTGTGGGATTCAACGGGTGCACTCGTCGCACAGTCGCGCCAATTGGCGTTGCTGCCGCGCTAGCCCAGCGACAGCGTCAGCTCATACACATGACGCTTGGCGACCCCAAGTCGCGCCGACACGCGCGACGCCGCATCTTTTCGTGACACGCCGGCAGCGATTTCCGCGCGCAACGCCGCAATGATTTCGTCGTCGGTCGGCGGGGCAGCAGGTGCGGCACCGTCGAGCACGAGCACGAACTCGCCACGCAGGTCGTCGCCCGCGAAATGGCGTGTCGCGTCGTGCAAATTTCCGCGCCAGAGGTGCTCGTGCACCTTGGTGAGCTCTGCCGCAACGACGATGCGTCGTTGCGCGCCGCACATCGACTCGAGATCAATCAACGTGCGGTGTAGTCGGTGCGGGGCTTCATACATCACGACGGTGCGCCGCTCGACGGCGACGGCCTCGAGCCGCTCGGTGCGTTCGGCGCCAGAACGTGGCAGGAAACCCTCGAATACCCAGCGCGACGAGGGCAGTCCGCTGAGCGACACTGCCATCACGGCGGCACTTGGCCCAGGAGTGGCACTCACGACGCCACCAGATTCAACAATGGCTTTCACCAGTCGTTCGCCGGGGTCGCTGATTCCCGGACTGCCGGCATCGGTAACCAATGCCACGGTCTTTCCCGCGGCCACCAGGGCAACGATTTCTTCGCGCGAGTCGTGTTCCGTGTGGTCGTTCACGATGATGAGTCGTTTTTCGGCGATGCCGAAACGCTGAAAGAGCTTGCTCGAGTGCCGCGTATCTTCGCAGCAGATCACGTCGCACTGTTGCAGCGTTTCAATTGCCCGTGCGGTGATGTCGCCCAGGTTGCCGATGGGCGTCGCAACGAGAACGAGCCGGCCAGTCACGCGCGCCACCGAACCGTGCGCAACCAAAACGTGCGCCCAGTCACGCGCGCCGCACTTCTACGACCGCGCCGACTTTGAGGCCCCAGCGGTCGAACGAACCAGCCTTGGCCTCCACCACCGTGTGCGCCTCTCGCACTGGCATCGGCAATCGCATCGGTGCCAAGCGTTGCACTTTCACCACCCGCGATGCGTCGTCGAGATAAGCGACATCAAGCGCACAACGCATGCCGATGGTATGCACCCAGCCGCATCGCGGCAGCACCAGCGCAAACTGCGGGTCGCTCTGGCCGAGCAGACCACGGCGCCGTTCGTTGCGAGATTCGGCGACCGTCGCACTTGCCAACACGCGACCGTCAGCCACCAGCCACGCATCGCCCGAGGTCATACGTTGAAGCGAATCTCCATCACGTCACCGTCGGCGACCACGTAGTCCTTGCCTTCCACCCGCAACTTACCCACATCGCGGGCCTTCGACCACGAACCAACAGCGAGCAACTCGTCGCAGTGAACGACGTCGGCGCGAATGAACCCGCGCTGCAGGTCGGTATGAATCTTGCCCGCACACTCGGGGGCCTTTGCGCCGGCGTGAAAGGTCCACGCGCGCGACTCTTTGTCGCCAGTGGTGAAGAACGTGCGCAATCCGAGCAGGTGATACGCAGACCGAACCAAACGGGGCAGCGCACCTTCACCGAGCCCCAACGCCTCGAGCATGTCGACTCGATCCTGGCCGGTGAGCTGGGCAGCTTCGGCCTCGATTTGCACGCTCATGCCGAGCACTTCAACCTCGTGCTCGCTCGCCGAGCCTGGCGGGGCGAGTTCGGCGGCAACGCGGGCAACCTGGGCAGGGATCGTGTCGAGTGCATCCTCGGCAACATTCACCACCGCGAGTACACGACGAGTGGTGAGCAAGAAGTGTGGCGCCAGCAATTCGCGGTCGGCATCGGAGATTCCGGCGCGATACAACGGACGCCCCTCGGCGAGCAGTTTCTGTGCCCGCTCGAGCGCGGCAACTTCGTCGGCAATCGTTTTGTCCATGCGGGCTGCTTTTTGCATCTTGCCCAATTTGGTTTCCACACTTTCCAAATCGGCGAGTGCAAGCTCGAGTTCAACTACCCGCAAATGTTCGAGCGGATCACTCGGCCCAGGGATATCGTCGTCCACGAACGCTCGCAATACGAACACGATTGCGTCGACCTCGCGAATGTTGGCAAGAAATTTGTTGCCGAGACCTTCACCTTTGCTGGCACCCTCTACGAGCCCGCCGATGTCGACCACTTCAATGGTGGCGTTGACCACTTTCTTGCTCTCCGACATTGCGGAGAGGGCATCGAGTCGTGGGTCGAGCACCTTGGCCACACCGATGTTCGGGTCTTTCGTCGCAAACGGATACGGGGCAGCGAGGGCGTTCGAACCGGTCAACGCGTTGTACAGCGACGACTTGCCCGCGTTCGGCAGACCGACCAGACCAAAGCGCTCCATACGACGCAACGACGCTACGCCCGCAGGGTGCGCCCGCAGGATGCACCTGCACGGTGCGCCCGCACCCACCTCACTGCCTCTGCGGCACTCGCCACACCGCTGCGCGGGTGGTTCTGGGGCGGCGAATTGTTACTATCTGCGTAGGAGAAATTCCCCCAACGTGACCACCTTCGACCTTGACCTTTCGAAATACTCCCTGGGCTGGAGCGACGAGGTCGAATACGCCTTCACCCCAGAAAAAGGCCTCAACGATCGCGTGGTCGAGCAAATTTCGTGGTGGAAGGGCGAGCCCGATTGGATGCGCAAACTTCGTTTGCGGTCGTTAAAGACCTTCGACAAAAAGCCGATGGCCGAGTGGTTCGCGGTCAACATGCCCGACCTCGACTTCCAAGACATCTACTACTACCTGAAGCCCGCAACCGAGCAAGTTGACGAGTGGGATGACCTGCCCGAGCAGATGAAGGCCACCTACGAAAAACTGGGCATCCCCGAAGCCGAGCGCAAGTATCTCGCAGGTGTCACCGCACAGTACGAGAGCGAAGTGGTGTTCCACCGCAATCGTGAAGATCTCGAGAAGCAGGGCATCCTCTTCTGCGATATGGACACCGCGCTGCGTGAATACCCCGATCTCGTCAAGCAGTATTTCGGCTCGGTGATTCCGCCGGGCGACAACAAGTTTGCCGCACTCAACACCAGCGTGTGGTCGGGAGGTTCGTTCATCTACGTGCCGCCGGGTGTCGAATGCGAGATGCCGCTACAGGCGTACTTCCGAATCAACTCCGAGAACGCCGGTCAATTCGAGCGCACGCTGATTATCGCCGACGAAGGCAGCAAGGTGCACTACATCGAGGGCTGCTCGGCCCCGGTGTACACCAACGACTCGCTGCACTCGGCCGTGGTGGAAATCGTCGTGAAGCCGAGCGCGCACGTCACCTACACGACCATTCAGAATTGGTCACCGAACGTCTACAACCTCGTCACCAAGCGAGCACGAGTTGAGGCCGAAGGCCACATGGAGTGGATCGACGGCAACATCGGCTCGAAACTCACCATGAAGTATCCGAGCGTCTACCTCGTCGGGCCGAAGGCGACGGGCGAAGTGTTGTCGGTGGCCTACGCCGGCCCGGGCCAGCATCAGGATGCCGGCGCCAAGATGGTGCATGCCGCGCCAGAGACGTCGTCGAAGATCGTGTCGAAGTCGATCAGCAAAGACGGCGGCATCACGACCTACCGCGGGCTAGTGCGTGTCGAAGAAGGTGCGACTGGCTGCAAGAGCCATGTGCAATGCGATGCGCTCATCCTCGACGAAGAGTCCGAGAGTCGCACGCTGCCGTATATGGAAGTCGGTGAGCGCGATGCACAAATTGGTCACGAGGCCACGGTGTCGAAGATCGCCGACGAGCAGTTGTTCTATTTGACGAGCCGCGGTCTCACGCCCGAGCAGGCAATGGGCATGGTCGTCAATGGCTTTATCGAGCCCGTCACCCGCACTTTGCCGATGGAATATGCCGTCGAGTGGAGCCGCCTCATCGAGCTACAAATGGAAGGTTCCGTCGGCTGAGCACGTACGCCGTGGTCATCTGTGCCACGGTGTCGAGTGCGAACTACCGTCAAATTCACCATGTCGATGCGTGTTGACTGCAAACACTTCGAGAGTCGTACCTATAACAGCGGCGACACGGTGCGCACCTGCAAACTCGGACTCGCACCCGATGCGCCGTGGCGCTGTCCGGCCGATTGTCCGAAGTTTGACCGCCGATCAATGGAAGTCGGCTGGACGCATGGCACGCTCGTGACGGGTGCAGCACCAGCAGCGCCTTCGAGCCTCGACGACGGCAGCGCCGCCGCGATACTCAGCGAAGCAGAATCAATTATCAACGCCATTGCGCCAGAAGTGGTGAGTGAACTCGAACGTGGCAAGCCGAAGAAGTTCAAGCGCAAAAAGAAGCGCAACAAGTAGCCGTCGTGTCGACACTCGCTGATCTCATGTTGCCCAACGCTGAGCAAGAGCTTTGGCGATACAGCCGCATCGGCGAACTCAATCTCTCGTCGTACCGTTCGGGAGCATTGCAGACGACGATTACGGGCGCCGCGGCAACTCACAAGTCACTCATCGCTCATGGGAATGTGTCGGCCGAAGCCGCCGATGTGTTCGAGCAGCTCAACGATGAGAACGCCAATGTGTCGCACATCGCCACCAAGCGCGGCGAGGTCATTGGCACGCCCATCGTGGTCGACCACCGCTTGCAGGAAGCCGGTGTCGTGTGCTCGTCTTTGTTGGAAATTGACGCGGCCGAAAACAGCGAACTTACCGTCATCGAACGTTTTACGAGCGGTGATGACGTACGGTCACTGATTATTCCGGCGGTGCGAATACGCGCCGCACAATCAGCGCGAGTTACCTACGTGCACATCAACGAATTGGGTCGTGCGACGTGGTCGATTGGCTACCAGCGGGCGAGTGGTGACCGCGACGCAAACATCTCGACAAGCACCGTCGCACTCGGCGGCGACTATGCGCGAGTGCGTGCCGGGGTTCGGCTCGTTGGCACCGGAGCAAGCGCCAAACAAGTGGCCCTCTATTTCGCCGACGGCACGCAGATGCACGACTTTCGCACGCTGCAAGACCATGCGGCTCCGCGCACACGCAGCGACCTGTTGTTCAAAGGTGCCGTGCGTGACACTGCCAAGAGCGTGTACACCGGCCTCATCAAGATTCGTGACAATGCCGATAAGGCCGAGGCTTTCCAGACCAATCGCAACCTCACGCTCTCGAGCGGCGCGTGGGCCGAAAGCGTGCCAAATCTCGAAATCGAAACCAACGATGTGAAGTGCAGTCATGCCAGCACCGTCGGGCCCATCGACGACGACCAGCGTTTTTATCTCGAAAGCCGCGGCATTCGCCCTGAAGTTGCCGAACGGCTCGTGGTCTTCGGGTTTTTCGCCGACGTCATCGATCGACTTCCTGCTGCAGCACAACCCGACGTACTTCGCGAGAAGGTCGGCATCAAACTCGGCGCCACACAGCAGATGGCAGCAGGATCGCGCTCATGACCCTGCAACGCATCTGCGCGCTCAGCGAACTTGTCGACGGGGCAGCGGCGAAGTTTGAGGTCGGCCGCAACACCGTCGCAGTCGTGCGCATCGGCGAGCGTGTGTACGCAATCGGAAACCGCTGCAGTCATGCCGACATCGCATTGTCAGACGGTGAAGTCGACTGCGACACCAAAGAACTCGAGTGCCCTCGTCACGGCAGCG
>CAYFNN010000002.1:0-5233 GCA_964344465.1 uncultured Bifidobacterium sp.
GTACGCACCAGCCTTCTCAAACGCCGCATGGGCCGAGGTGGGCAACACCACATTTGGGTGCATTTTGTCGTGACGAAATTGGTCGCGTGCCGCCTTCACCGCCATGAGAATGCTCTCGGTGCCACCGCTGGAGAAGAAACCGCGCGCGCTGGATGTTGCCCCGAGCCAGCCAGCAACGATCGCAAGCACATCACTTTGCATCACCCGTAGCGAGGGGAACGCCTCAACGTTGAGTGCGTTCTCGCCACTGAACCGGCGGTATGCCTCGGTGGCAAGTTCGTGGGCCTCGGGCGAGGCGAAGTAGGCGAGTGAGAACGCCCGGCCTTCCTTCCAGCGCACGTCATCTCGCCGCAGCGCCTCGAGGCGGGCCAACGTCTCGTCGGTCGACCAACCCTGTGCCGGCATCTGCGGTGACGACGGCAACGGATTGGGCGCCAGTGAGTTCGCCGTCGGAGGAGTGCTGCGAGGAGTGTCGTTTTTGCCCATGTTTCTTGATGTTTCTAAACTTTACATAACTATGATTATGGGCGGTGGCTGGGACGAAGGGGCTCGGCAACCACGGGCTTGGCGGCCTCTAAGAGCCACTTGAGGGCTGCTCTGAAGTCTCGCGTTGTTGGGTCGACACCCGGGTCGAGATCTCGTTCCACGTCGTCGATCGCACACTTCAGCACGAAGATACTGTCACGCAGCGTGTGTAGCTCTTGTCGCGTCATCACGAGTTCGTCTTCGCTGAGGCGTAGCTCGCTGGCACGTTGCCGGGCAACCCAATCCCATTGACGACATGCCTGCGTGCAGAACCTACGTGGGCGGCCCGAGCCTTCTCGCGCGGGCAAGGGCGTGCGACACCACTCGCAGCGTGGTCGACCATCGTTGCCTGATTTCGTCATGACGAAACTCCCGTAGTGAAACTTAGTATGAAGTGCATGGCACGCGCCGAACTGCCACCAGCACCGGCACGTCTGGTGGCCTCCGACAATGTGGCGGGTGCGCATCCCCTGGTGCTTGAGGCACTCGTGGCTGCGAACCACGGTCATGCACTCGCCTACGGCCAAGACGCTTATACCCGTCGTGCCACTGAGGCATTCAATGGCCTCTTTGACCGTGACGTCGCCACGCTCTTTGTGTATGGCGGTACGGGTGCCAACATTCTTGCGCTGGCTTCGTTGGTGCAACAAGCCGAATCAATAATCTGCACGAACTGGTCGCATATCAATGTTGACGAGACTGGTGCACCCGAGCGCATACTCGGCGCCAAACTGCTCGACGTGGCAAGTGCCGACGGCAAGCTGACACCCGAACACCTTCGAGTGGCGTGTGGTGCGCGCGGTAACCCTCATCACGCGCAGCCTGGTGTGGTGTCGCTCACACAACCAACCGAGTTGGGCACGCTGTATTCCCCTGCTGAAGTGCGCGCGATCTGCGACACCGCGCACGAGCTTGGTCTGCTCGTGCACATGGATGCTGCGCGAATCGGCAACGCCACAGCCGCGTTGGGCGCTACTCGTGCCGCCCTGCGATCGTTCACCGTGGATGCCGGCGTCGATGTGTTGTCGTTCGGCGGCACCAAAGCCGGCATCGTGTTCGGTGAAGCGGTGGTGTGGTTCGACCCCGCTCGCGCTCGACGCGCCGAATATCTGCGCAAGAACATCACCCAGCTGCACAGCAAGATGCGCTACATCTCGGCCCAATACGAAGCCCTCTTGCACGATGACCTGTTCATCGACCTCGGTCGCAGTGCCAACGCCGCGGCACAGGCGCTGTACGCCGCTACACGCCATCACCAAAGCCTGGGGCTCACGACTCCCCCAGCGGTAAACAGCCTCTTCCCCACCTTGCGCGACCCCGCCAAGAGTCGGCTGCAGCAGTGGTCGTTCTTCTGGGATTGGGACCCTGCCGCCCACCAGGTGCGCTGGATGACCGCCTGGGACGTCTCCAGCGACGATGTGGCGCAGTTTGCAGCAGGTGTCGAGGTGGCCCTACAGGGCTAATTGACTGGTCAGTTACTTCTGGTCTACAGTCTCCAACGTGAGCTTGCTCGACTTCAAGCATCGCTTGGAAACCGACGACGAATGGATGGAAGCAGGCGCGTGTCGCGGGCTTTCTGAAGTGTTCTTTGCCCCGCTCGCCGAGCGCCCCCAGACGCGAGCTCGGCGCGAGGCCCAGGCTCGTAAGGTGTGTTTGCAATGTCCGGTGCTCGAGACGTGTCGCTCGTACGCGCGCGAACACCGCGAATACGGTTTCTGGGGCGGCGAGAACGAAGAAGAACGCCATTCGGCGGGCTTTCGGTTGATCGCGCCCATCGGCGTTCGTTACTAGCGCCCTCGCTCGTCACGCAAGGGTGGCCGCATGAATAACCCGTTGTTGCACGACGCCGAGCATGTAGTGCACGAGGCGTGGGGCGACTATTCGCGTGTGAGTGGCGACCACCGAGCGATTTCGTCACTCGAAGAAGTCAGTGCCCATGTTTCGACGAACCGTGTATTTCGCGTGGTGTTCACCGACCACACGGTGGTGGTTGCCAAAGTGTCGTCGTACGGGTCGTACTTCTTGTTCTCCGAAGATCACGATCGACTCGCGCGGTGCACGGCACTGCTTCGTCACACACGATGGGCCGGGTTCCTCGCCGACGTGCTGAGTGTCAACAAACGCGCCTACACCTGGTACGACGGCCGCTGCTGGTGTGCCTTCTATGGTGAGGTGCAGCGTGGCGAGTCGTTGCCGCGCATCCTTGAACCGGCGGATGTGGCTTCGCTCGCTCGAGAGATTGCACGGTTCCACCACGCCTGTGGGGAGATCGCCCCATCGCTACCGCCCGTCTCGAACTCGGTGAAGGGCGACGCAATTCATCTTTTTGATCAACTCACCAACCCTTTTGCGTCACGCAACTTTGGCTTGCCACCCGAAGACATCGGTGTGCTCGCCCGCTTCACTCATGAACTTCTGCTGCATCTCGAATCGGTGCGTTACGACGAGTGGCAGAAGATCCCGATTCTCGTCGACTGGAACCTCGGCAACTTCAGCGTCACCCGCGACGACGGCAACGTGCG
The DNA here is from genome assembly GCA_964344465.1 of uncultured Bifidobacterium sp. GTDB lineage: Bacteria > Actinomycetota > Acidimicrobiia > Acidimicrobiales > Ilumatobacteraceae > F1-60-MAGs027. Next base: position 3,048 of record CAYFNN010000002.1, read on the forward strand.
CCTCTTTTCACGCTGGGATTACGACTGGTTTCGCATCGAGTCGCGGCTGCTCGATTTCTATTTCTTGTCGCGAGTGTCGTCTAGCACGGGCGATCGAACGTCGTTCACCTACTCGCCCCATACGCTCACCGAGCCTCGCTTCGTGGGTTTCGTGCGGGCATATCACGAGGTGAATCCACTCACCCGACGCGATATCGAGTTCCTGCCGTACGCCTATCGCATCTTCATCCTCAACTACGTGATTCGAGAGGGTGCCCGATTCTTCCGCGATGACTTGTGCGCCCAGTTTCGCCGAGATGCCGCTCATGGTTACCTCGAGTCGTCGACACGACTCGACCTCACGCCGCTTCTCGAAGTCGTCGGCGACTAGTCGATACGTCGCAACTCGCGCTTGAATCGCGCCGTGCGTTGCACATAGTTCTGTGCACCGTAAGCGATTTCCGCCGAGCGAGCCCTGCCTTCCTTGATGACCGCAGGGCTACCAGCAGCAAGCGCCCCTGCGGGGACGATGGTGTCGTTCAACACCACCGAATTGGCCGCCACGATTGCTCCGGTGCAAATGCGTGCACGGTGCAACACGATCGCCCCCGAACTCACCTGGGCACCGTTCTCCACGATGCACGCCTCGAGATGCGCCAGATGGCCGATGAGCGCATCGTCGCCAACGCGGGTCGGCCAGTCGAGCGTGGTGTGCACCACGGTGCCGTCCTGAATGCTGGTTCGCGCCCCAATGTGGATTTCCCCGTCGTCGCCCCGCAATACCGCAGTGGGCCAAACGCTCGAATGAGGTCCGATGAATACCGAACCGATAATCACTGCATCGGGATGAATGTAGGCGCTCGCATCGATGCTTGGTGACTGCGAGCCGAGCGCATAAATGGGCACGAAATAGTTCTACTAGCGTGTGAAGCCCATGGCGCGGCGTTTAGACATTGAGATCACGAGCACGCGCGACGACGGCTCATTCACCTGGCGCCAGGCTGGCGCGAAGGCCCCCAAAGGTGTGGGTGCCACCAACTTGTTGCCTGGTGGTGCCAAGGTGGGCGACGTTTTGCGTGCCGAAGTCGAAATGGATATGGACGGAGCAACCGTCGTATCGGTCGCGGTCGTGAAACAACGCGAACGAAACGTCACCCTGCTCGAAATCACCGGATCGGGAATCGCCTTTCAACCCGTTACCGAAGTGTCGACCAACGGCAGTCGTCGCGGCGACAAACGCGGGCCCAAGGGCGCACGTGGTGGCCGTGGCGAGCGCGGTGCCCGGCCTGGGCGCTCGGGTGAGCGCGAGGGGTCTGGTCGCGGTGCTGCCGGTGAAGCAGGTCGGGGTGCGCCAGCGGGGCGACGTCAGTTCACGCCTCCCCCGCCTGAGCTCGCCAAGCGTCCGCGCGCTACTCGGTTGCGTCCGAAGTCGCAACACCGTCAAGCGGTGCTCGACACACTGAAGCCCGAAGAGCGTGTGCTCGCCGAAGTGACTCTCGCTGGCGGTATCGGTGCGCTGCGCGCTGCAGTGAAAGATCAGAACGCCAAACTCACCAAAGAAGGCAAGCCGACGATCAACGCCGGGCCACTCGTCGACCAGATGCTTGAAGTTCTGCCCCGATTGCGCGTTGCTGAGTGGCGTGACTCGGTAGATGCCGTCGAGTCGATCATCGACACTGTCGACCTGCGCGATTTGCGCTCGGTGGTGGCTCGAGCCAACGACGCAACCCTCATGAAAGACGCTTCTCTCAATGGCAAGCGCGAAGAATTGCGCGCGGCGCTCAAGCGTCGCGAAGACGAAGCTCTCGCCCACTGGTTGGAAGACCTGCGAGCAGCAGTCGATGTCGGTCGCATCGTGGCTGCGCTCAACATGTCGGGCAAACCGCCCAAGGCGGGCACTCCGCCGCCGGCCGAAGTGAAACAACGACTCGTCGCCCAGACCGTTGAGCAGCTCACCGCTGACGCCACGAGCGATCGCTGGTCGGTGGTACTTGAAGCTTTGGCCTTTGCCCCGGTGCACAACGACGTGGTGCCCACCGCGTTGCCCGCACGCGTGACGCCTGAACTCACGAAGACCGTCACGCGCCTGGCGCCGCTGATTCCCAAGATTGCACTGCTGTTCGGAATCACCGCTGACCCCAAGGCCCGCACCCCGCGACCGCTCGCACCCGTGCGCCGCGACAAGAACGCCAAGCGCCAGTCACCCG
>CAYFNN010000002.1:5333-15695 GCA_964344465.1 uncultured Bifidobacterium sp.
CGCCGGCACCTGACGTCGCCGCTACGCAGAACTAGGCTCGCGCGCATGTCAGATGCGCAAATGGTCACCTACTCCACGTCGGGCAAAGTTGCCCTCATCACCCTGAATCGCCCAGATGCTCGCAACGCGGTGAACGGTGAGGTCGCCGCAGGGCTCGAAGCCGCAATCGACCAGATGGAAGCCGACGACTCGGTGTGGGTGGGCATTCTGCAGGCCAACACTGCAGGCCAAGAACGGCCCGTGTTCTGCGCTGGCGCCGACCTGAAGGCAATCAATTCCGGCAAAGCCGGCGATCTCAACACCAAGCGCGGTGGCTTCGGGGGTTTCGTCTATCGCGAACGCAAGAAACCCGTCATTGTTGCTGTTGACGGCCTCGCGACGGCCGGCGGCTGCGAGATCGTGCTTGCTGCCGACATGGTGGTGGCGAGTACTCGTTCGGCTTTCGGTTTGGCTGAAGCAAAACGCAACCTCATCGCTGGTGCCGGGGGTCTGTTCCGCTTGCCCCGCATCATCGGTCGCAACATGGCGATGGAGGTCATTCTCACGGGCGAGCCGATCCCCGCTCAGCGAGCCTACGAACTGGGCCTCGTCAATCGACTCTGTGAACCCGGCAAGGCGCAGGAAGCCGCTCTTGCGCTGGCTGCAGCCGTCTGTGCATGCGCGCCAATCGCCGTATGGGAGAGCCGAAAGGTCGTGCTCGCCGCCCACACCGAAGACGACGCAACGCTCATCAAGATGACCAACGAAGGATTCGGTCGTGTACTACAGAGCGAAGACACCAAAGAGGGTCTCACGGCATTTATCGAGAAGCGCGCCCCCAACTGGCAAGGTCGCTAACCCGAATACCCCGCCGCTCCGTCGCCTCGTCTAGAGGCGCCTTGAGGCAATCAACTAGAGGCGCGTTGAGGCAATCAACAGTCGCGCAGTCAATCCATTGCGTTCGTAGAGATTCTTCAGCGCACGATCACCTGGCAGGGCCAGTGCATCAAGCCATGCACATCCGCGCTCGCTGGCGGTGGCTCGCACCGCAGCAACCAATGCGTCACCGACTCCCACCTCGCGTGCGTCGGGCACCACATACATTCGCGTAATCACGCCATGTTGCGCAGTGCCTGCACGCATGAACTGCACGGTGGCGAACCCAACCCCATGATCGGCGACCACCGCCATAACGGTGCAACCATCAGTATCGGCAGCCCTCACCGATTCGGGATACGAGGCAAAGAATTCTGCGGCGCCGCGCGTATCGCGCAGTGCTGCACGAGCTTCTGAATCCATCATTCGACACGTGTCAAGGTCGCTTTCCTGCGCCACACGTGTCGAGATGTTCACTCGCTGCGCTTCCCGAATCGCTTGCTGATTTCCCTAGAGCCCAGCCGCACGGTCATTTCGCCGAGCGCGCGAAGCTGAGTAATACGTTGAGCCACCGTGGTATCTCGACCCACACCGAGATCGCCGATGCGCTGCACGACTTGCTGCGTGAGAACGATTGGCACACCGACGAGGGCTTCAGCGATGGCCTTGGCACTCGCCAGCCGCTCATTGCGTTGGCCGCTGCCGCCGTGTGTCACGCCGTCGGGAATTTCGGGCACAAGTCGTGGTCTACCGGACACTTTGGCGCGCTCTTGCGCACCAGGAGGAAGCACTGCTGGCAGTGATCCTCGTCAGGTCGACGAGGTTGAATCAGCGGTGTTCCGTCGGTGCTGTCGTCGGCTTCGTAGGAGGGTTCTTCGCCTTCGGGCGCGAAGTCGTCAGACGTGCGCAGCTTGTCTTCGAGCATCTTCGCGAGGTCTTCTTCAAGATCGTCGGCAGTGGCGAGTTCGTTTTCGTCATCGTCGTCGCGGCGCTTGCGGCGTGGTCGCTCTTCTTCCTCGGTGTCATCGAGGTTGAGGCGCTCGTCGTCGGTGGCTGGGTTGTCGCCATCTGTCTTTGCACCGTCGCCGGCTGTGACCTCATCGGCGCCGGCATCGGTGTCGTCTTCAGGTTCATCTTCGGGGTCGTTGTCGTCGTCGAGCGCATCGGGATCGACTTCGAGGCCATCAAGGCCTTCGAGATCATCGGGATCAAGACCCTCGTCGTCAGAGAGGGCGTCGTCTGGGGCTTCGTTGTCGTTGCTCATTATCGGGCGCGAACCTTAGCCGATTTCCCCCTCAAGTGGGCGAATCGGTACGAGACGGGGGTCACCCCCGTCGGCGCTGCTCGCTGCGGCGCTCAGACTCCAGCCGCTCGAGCATGGGGGCCTCGGTCGTGAGGTAGGTCATGGCTTCTGCAACGGCCCGGTGGCCCGCCTGGCTGGCAATGAGGCGGTGCATCTCGAGCACCACGCGACGGTACGACGGGTGCCCCTGGGGCGAGGAGCGCAGCTCAAGCATGTGCATGGCCTCGCGGGCGTTGAATTGCATCATGTAGCGCAGGCGATGCGCCATCGACACCGCATAGGCGGCTTGCTCGGGGTAATCGGGGCGCAGGAGCTCATACAACTCGCGTGAGCGCTGCATGGCCTGGTCGAACACTTCTCCCCCGCCGGCCTCATCGACCAATTCGGGACGGGCATAGCCGTGATGTGGGGTGAGGCGTTGCCATTCCACCGTCAGCAAACGGTGGCGCTGCAGGTCTCGAAATGCCCCGTAGTCACCCAGCACATCGAAGCGATACGAGAGACGTTCGAAGGCACGGCCCGGCTTGTGCCGTCGGTTGCCACGCTCGCCCACGTACGCAGTGATGAGTTCCACCTTCTGGGTGTGCGACAACCCGCGAACACGCTCGAGGAGTTGTGACTCAGGGAGGTGTGACGACGAATAACAGATGGCCGCCAACAACTTGTTCTCACCATCCGGATCGAAATCGTTCAGTGTCACCTCTGGTGCTTCGGTCGGCTCGACGATGCCAAAGTACTTGTCGACAAGCTCAGCGGTGTTCGCGGCGTTATCAGCGAGATACTTCGTCCATGCTCCGCCGCGATCGGGCATGTCGACCCGACGAAGGAACGTCGGTATCACCTTGCGCAGCTCGACGAGCATCATGTCGGCATACGCCCGGGCCTCAGGCAACGGGTGGGCACGCATCCGAAGAAGCAACGCCTCATAACCCTGACCAGTGCCGTAGATGCCCACGTTCGACAGGCACGCTGCAGGCAATACGCCACGCACCGCATCGAGCGCCTTGGCGCGTGTGGCTTGGCGATAGATGAAGTCTGAATCGTTGGCCCCACGTGGCACGGTTGCACGCACATGTTGTGTGACGAGCTCGACGAGTTCGCTGTAGGTGTCGAACATGCGATCCATATCACCGACGTAGCGGGTGCCGAACGGACCATTCAGCACGTCGGGGTCGCGGTAGAACCGGTACCGACCACCCAAGCGCGAGTCGTAGGAGATGTATCTCGTGCTTTGTTCGAGATACGACATCAATCTGCCCCACTCGAGAATCTTGGTCAGCACATTCGACGCCTGCTCACACGCCAGATGCACGCCACCCAACTGGGCAACGGAATCATCGCCGTACTCAACGAAGATGCGTTCGTACAGCTCCTCGGCGCGGTCAACGCCGATAGTGGCATCGACAGTTTCGTCGCCCTTCAAATCGAGATCGCCAACGAACTCATCGAGGAACAGTCGCCGCAGGCTCTTGGCAGTGCGGCTGTAGCGGGCGAAGAGGGCCCCCTTCACCACCTCGGGCAGGTTGACGAGTGCGAAGACGGGCAGGTCGAGATTGGTGAAATACCGGCGCAACACCGCTGCTTCATCGGCACTGAATTGCTCGGGAACGTAGACCGACACGAGTGCCGATACTACGAAAACCGAGCGTTGGTTTAGAGCACCCCTGCAGGAACCTCGCCGTTACCGAACGATTCACGCATCGAACGCTGCAGTTCGGCGCGGGTCCAGAGGTCGATCACGGTCATCGCCATGATCTTGGCTCCGTCAAGCACTGCCTTGTCGGCTTCGCCCGACTTGGTGTAGTCGGCAAATTGCGGCGAGTGCAGTGACACACCGCGGGGCGCCACCGCCAACATCGGATGAATCGACGGCGTCAGGTAACTGACGTTGCCCATGTCCGTAGAACCGCCGCCGGTGTTCGGCAGGTAGGCAGACGTCAATGGACGCCCAACCAAGGTGGAGTTCGCGGTGTACGCATCGAGGAGCGGCAGATTGTCAACGATGTCGGCATACGCGTGCGTGTCCCACGTCATCTCCACCCGGCAGTCGGCCGCCGTCGCGCCAGCTTCAAGACAGGCAGCGACGCGCTGTTTCAGCGGTTGCAGCGTCTCGATGGTGTCACTGCGTACGTACCAATCCATCTCGGTTTCGCGCGGCACGATGTTGGGTTTCTCCCCCGCCTTCGTGAAGATGCCGTGGACACGTTCGGTTGGGCGAATGTGTTGTCGCAAAGCCGCGACATTCATGTAACCGAGCACTGCTGCGTCGAGCGCATTTCGCCCGAGATGTGGTGACACCGCCGCATGGGCGGCCTGGCCGTAATACCGAACGACGGCTTGCTGAATCGCAATGGCGTTCATTCGCGCCAAGTCGCGATCGGCCGGATGAATCATCATTGCTGCATCAACGCCAGCAAATGCGCCCGCACGCGCCATCTCCACCTTGCCGCCGCCACCCTCTTCGGCTGGGGTTCCCATGATCGTAAGGCGCCCGCCTGCGTCGTGTGCCACTCCGGCCAACGCCAGCCCGGCACCGAGCCCAGCTGCCGCGATGATGTTGTGACCGCACGCATGACCAATGCCGGGCAGAGCGTCGTATTCGAGGAGCACGGCGGCATTGAGCCCTGTCGTGCCAACAGCTGATTGAAACGCAGTGTCAATGCCATACGCCTTGCGGGTGACCGGCAAGTTTGCGCGCTCGATGGCCTCGGTCAACAGGTCGTGGGCGAAACGCTCTTCGTAGTTGAGTTCGGGGTGGGCATGTATCGCATGACTCGCGGCGATCAAGTCACCGGCTCGCGCATCAATGTCGGCACACGCGCGGGTCTTGAGTTCGGCAATTTGTCGTTCGTCGAGAGCCATGGCTTGCAGGCTAATTACTCCTGCGTCGCAGTGACCACGAGCGTGAAGGCGTCGGGGCGCACGGTTACCGACACTGCATCGGCTCGCCCATAATTCCGGCCGTCGATCATCACCCGACGACGACCTTGCGACGACTGCCACCGCAATGTGCTGCCGCGTTGCATCTCGAGTGCGGGGTGTGGCAAATGACTACCGAGCCGCATGCGGCGGCGGATAGCGAGAACATCCCGCAGTCGCATGGCACCCCAGACGAGAGCGTCGGCGCGGCCGTCGTTGGGGTGGCTGTTCGGTGCGACATTGAGGCCTCCGACAAAGCCCCCGCTGGTCAACCACCAAACGGGGTTGACTGCGCTTCCCACCAACACCGTTGACACCGCGACGGTCGTGACGGTTCGGCGGCCGGCGGTGAGAGTGATTTCATAGGCATCACACGGCAACAACCGACACGGCTCGCCCGCACACACCGATGAGAGACGGGCACCACTTGCGATGCCGAGGGTGGTCAACAAGTTGCCAGTGCGCAGCGCAATTCGGGGTACATCCACCGACGTTGAAACCGACCCAGATTGCAATGCGCTGGCAACGACACGCGCCAACCCGGTTTCGTCGTTCGCCACCACCACGTTGAACGGCACCGTTGCCAATTCGCCCCAGTCGCGACCCTTTTGAATCGTCATGACGAAATGACCATGCTTAGGCGACCCCGCCAATGGGCATTGTGCTGGCACTCAATACGACACCTCGCAATATGCGCTCAATCGCCATCTCAGCATTGGCACGGGTCGCCGGCTGCGGGGCATGCGAGGCAACCTGTCTCAACAAGTCGATGAGTTGTTTCATGGTGCGAACGAAGTCGCCTGGTGTCGTATCTTCGTCGAGCAGATCTGCGAGTTCGGCGCCGTGTGCCCACGCCGCGACGGTGTCGGCGTAGCCCGCATCGGGCGCGCGGTGCGGGGTGAGACCAGCGGCGGCCTCGTCGCGCTGAAGCCGCTTGCTGAGTTGGTCGATTTGCTTGAAGCGCGAGCGCAACTGCGTCGACGGGAACTTCGGATCAGGAGGCGGATCTGCGCGACGATATTCGTAGACGAAGGTCGACGCCAGGGCTGCGAGTGAGGTCGGGTCGAGATCATCGAGTAGGCCGCTCGCAATTGATTCGGCTACCAAGAGGTCGCTCTCGTGAAACACCCGCGCCAGGAGTGCTCCACGCGGTGTCAGTTGCCAATCGGCAACGTATTCCCACCGTTCGAGCAGTGTGATGACGTCGTCGAACCGTCGACTCACTACTTCGGCGGCTTTGTCGGCGCGCGCCTCGAGTTGTGCGATTTCTCGCTCGATTTTGTCGGCCGACTTTGCAGCGTTGAGTTTGAATTTCAAGTCGGGATCCTTTGCACACGGATGCTGTTCACGGGCCTCTGGCGGCGGGCTGGGTGGCCTTTCGAGTTTGAGGCGAACGATGCGGTGTGCCAGCTCACGCAATAGTCGCGGGTCACTCTGGTCGATAATCCTTCCCTGATGCCCCGTCACTGCAATGCCATCGATCGGCAGGTGCGTCTCGGTCGTGGCTGCTCGTGTGAGTTCGTCGGCGGTGAGAGCCCGCAGGGCACGGTTACCGAAGAGCACCTTCACCTTCACGCCCTTTGCCCGCACCGAGGTGCTCAACACCAACCCAGGTTTGTCGTCGAACCACGCGACATCTCCGGCCCTTAGGCGCATCAGGCTTGCTTCAATCTGACTGCGGTCACGTTCTCCCGGATCACGAACGAACTGGCGTCGATAGTCGTCAATGTCACCGAACTCGCTGTGGCTCTGCGCCCGCAATCTCAATACTTCCTTGCGTCGCTTCGCGATTCGAGCCTGCACCTCCACCACACCACGACTTGCCTGGTACTGCGCCAACGACAGATTGAGCAAGTGGTGGGTTTCCTGGGGTGAATGCGTGCGAACCAAATTCACGGCCATGTTGTAGGTGGTGCGAAATGCCGAACTCAATCGGAACGTACGACTCAACGCAACACTGGCGACCTGATCGAATGAGACGTAGGGGTTCCATACCACTACTGCGTGACCAATGCTGTCGATGCCGCGGCGTCCCGCTCGACCCGTGAGCTGGGTGTATTCCGATGCCTTGAGCGTCTCGTGGTGTTCCCCCGTGAACTTCGACATCTTGTCAATCACCACGGCTCGTGCAGGCATGTTGATGCCCACCGCCAGAGTTTCCGTGGCGAATACCACTTTCACGAGGCCCCGAACGAACAAGGCCTCGACGATCTCCTTGAAGGTGGGCACCATTCCGGCATGATGGGCGGCGATGCCCGATTCCACCTGGTTGCAGAACGTGGTGAAACCGAGCGCGGCAAGATCGTCGTCGGAGAGTCCGGCGACTCGCGCGTCGACGATGTCGCGAATCTCGTCGCGCTCCGAGGCGGTAGTGAGTACGAGACCACTCTTGGCACAAGCGGCCGCAGATTCGTCGCATTGGTTGCGACTGAAGATGAAATAGATTGCGGGAAGCAAGTCGTTATCGCGCAACACGTCGATCATGTCGAGCCGCGACGGCGGGAACATACGTCGTCGTGGGGCCTTGCCCCCACGTCGGCGCCGATCGATCTGGCGCTCGCCTGATTCGACTTTCAAAACCCTTGGGTTGGCGACGCCGTCAACCAGTGTTTCGGCGAGCACGATCTCGTGGTTCGCGGTGTCGCCGTAGGCATACATGTTGCGCAGCTCAACGGGTCGGCGCCCCTCCACTACGGCACGTGTTGGGCCGCGAACGGTAGTGAGCCAGTCGGCAATTTCTTCGGCGTTGCTCACCGTCGCTGACAACGCCACCAGTCGAACCTCGGGCTCGAGGTGAATGATGACCTCTTCCCATACTGGTCCGCGATAGGCATCTTGCAGAAAATGCACTTCATCCAGCACCACCACATGCAGTGCATCAAGTGCTGGTGAACGACCGTAAATCATGTTTCGAAGCACTTCGGTGGTCATCACCAGGAGCGGTGCATCAACGTTGATGGCGTTGTCGCCGGTCAGCAAGCCGACCCTGTCGTTGCCGTAGAAACTGCACAGGTCGTGGTACTTCTGATTCGACAGTGCTTTGATCGGTGCCGTGTAGAAACCGCGACGACCGGCTTCCATTGCCATCTCGAGTCCGTATTCGGCGATCATCGTCTTGCCCGAACCTGTAGGAGCCGCAACGAGCACCGACTCTCCGGCGTCGAGCGCATCGAAGGCCTGCACCTGAAACGGGTCGGGCGCAAAGTCGTAGCGCGCGAGCCGACGTGCCCGAGCGTCACCCTGAGCAGGATTTGCTGCGGTCACGCCGCGGCCGTCTTTGACCGCCGCCAGAGCACGAGAGCGCCAATGCCCACTGCGATGAGGTACAAGATCGTCAGCGGTATTCCGAGGGCGAACAGTGTGAACGGATCGCCGCTTGGTGTGATGACGGCCGCCACCACGAAGATGATCACAATCGCATAACGCCACTGGGTGATCAGCGTGCGCGGTGTGACCACCTCGACGAGTTGCAGAAAGACGAGCAGCACAGGTGAAAGAAAGCCGACTCCGAACGCCAACATCATCAACACCACGAGATTGACGTACTTGTTGATCTGATAGTTCTGCGTTACCTCTTCGCCCGACCAACCAATGAGAAATTGCAATGCCTTGTCGAGCGTCCAGTACGCAAGATACGCACCGAAAGCAAACAACACCACCGAAGAGATGATGAACATCACCGAATAGCGCTGTTCACGCTTGGTGAGTGCCGGCACGATGAACCGCCAGATGTTCCAGAGCAGCACCGGTAGGGCGACCACTACCCCGCCCCACAAGGCGATGCGCATCCGCGCCGAGAAGCCATCGATCGGCCCGAGTGCATAGAGCATGCCGTCGCAATTGAGTGAGTCGTTGGCGGCGCACAAGTCGCGATACGGCGCAGTGAGGAAATCGAGTACGGGCTCGTAGGCGATGAGCAACGCGATGGCCCCGACAGCAATCGCCAAGATCGAATACACCAGGCGTGTGCGCAGCTCAGCGAGGTGCTGCATGATGGTCATTTCTTTTTCTCGACCCCGCGAACGAGCCATCTCAGCCCTCTCGTGGGTGTGTGGAATCAGGGCTACTGGCGCTCGGCCCGACAGTGTCGTCGGCCGTTGCACCAGACGGCGAGTCGCCCGCTGTTACAGCGCTCGACGTGCCTTGGCGGAAATTCGGTGTCGCGAGATGCGGCACCTTTCCCTCGAACACTTCGCGTGCCACTTTTTGCGTCTCTTTCAGTTCCTTGAGGGGTTCATCCATCGCACGTTTCACTTCGCGCTGCACGTTGTCGGAGATGCTGCGAATTTCGCGATAGATCTTGCCGACTCGTTTCATCGCACCCGGCAACTTTTCCGGACCGAGCACCACCAAGCCGAGCACGGCGATGATGACCAGTTCACTACCCGACAGGTTGAACACGCCGCAAGCCTAGAGTTGCGCCGTGCAGCAACGGCTTCCTTCACAATTGGCGACCCCATGGCTGTTTGCTCATCGAGGTGCACGGGCGCACGAACGCGAAAACACGATGGAAGCATTCCGTCTGGCACAAAAACTTGGTGCGAGCGGGCTCGAGACCGACGCGTGGATCACCCGCGACGGTGTGATCGTGCTCGACCACGACGGTGTAGTGGGGTCGCGTCTTCGTCGACGGGCCATAGATTCCGTCGACTCGGGTGAGCTACCCGCACATATCCCGACACTCGGGCAATTGCTCGATTTCGCTTCCAGCCACGACCTGGCGGTGTCGATTGATGTCAAGGATCCTGCCGCTTTTTCGACGGTGCGCGACACGGTGCTGGGCAGGTCGGCCACCGAAGTACGACGCACGTACCTGTGTTTTGACAACTTCGATGTTCTTCGCGACATCGCCGCAGATGCACATTCCGTTCAACTCGTCGATTCATCACGCCTGCATCGCATCAAAGAGGGGCCCGAGCGTCGTATCGCCACATTGGCGGCACTTGGAGTGACGGGGCTCAATATGCATCAATCAGATTGGAACGGAGGTCTCGTCACACTCGCCCATCGCTTTGAACGCCTGGCGTTTGCCTGGGACGCCCAGTTCGAACCGGTGCTTGTCGGCCTCTTACGAATGGGTATTGATGCGGTTTACAGCGATTGGGTCGACCGAATGGTCGACGCAGCGCGCACCTCGGCGCGGTAATTGCTGCCGGTTACAGCAGCGTGATGCTGGCGAACGGCCAGATCACCACCATCGCCTTGCCGCGGATGAGATCGCGATCAATCGGCCCGAACATTCGGCTGTCGAATGACATCGCGCGATTATCGCCGATCAAGAACAC
>CAYFNN010000002.1:15795-42844 GCA_964344465.1 uncultured Bifidobacterium sp.
GCCCGAACATTCGGCTGTCGAATGACATCGCGCGATTATCGCCGATCAAGAACACTTGCGACTCGCCCACCGCTACCGGCTCGAGATTTGCCGTGCCGCAGTTTTCCGAAGGTGAAAGATCTGGTGAGATTTCATCGAGCCACGGCTCAGAGATCGCAGCACCGTCGATGAACACCACGCAATCACGAATCTCGATCGTTTCTCCTGAGAGCCCGATTACCCGCTTGATGAGATCGTCGTGCTGAACGGTATCGCCATTGGTCGTGACGCGATCAAACACAATCACATCTCCTCGTGCCGGGTCGCCCAGGCGATAGGCAAGCTTGTTGACGAGCACCCGATCGTTGCCGAACAACGTGGTTTCCATCGAGGGGCCAGCGATGTAGTACTGCTGCACCACGAAGGTACGCAGCAGGGTGGCAATAACCACGGCAACAACGATGACGGTTACCCACTCGCGAATTTGACGCCAACCTCGGGCGATTCGCTGCTGCTCGCTGGTCGGGCCTTCAGTCACCGCGACCACGCTAGTTAGACGGTTGCATCGGCAGACGACTGTTGCGGTCCGCCTAGAGCGAGGCGATTAGTCGGTCGACGCGGTCGTCGTGACTCTTGAACGGGTCTTTGCACAGCACGGTGCGCTGCGCCTGATCGTTCAGTTTCAGATGCACCCAATCAACCGTGAAATCACGCTTGCGCTCCTTGGCTCTCTTGATGAATTCGCCACGCAGTCGAGCCCGGGTTGTTTGTGGTGCGATGTCGCGAGCACGGTCGATGGCGGCATCGTCGCAGACCCGCTCGACCATGCCGCGTGCCTGCATCTTGTAGAAAACACCGCGATTCTGATCAATGTCGTGATACTGCAGGTCGAGCATGTGAACGCGCGGGTCGTCAAGCAACAACCCGTGCCGTGAACGGAACTCTTCGATCAACCGGTACTTGATTACCCAGTCGACTTCGCGGTCGAGCTTCATCGGATCATTTTCGAGGGCGACGATGCAGTGTTCCCACATGTCGAGGGCCCGCTGTTCTTCGGGGCTGAAACCACGCTGATCAGCAAAGCGCAGGGCGCGATCGAGCAATTCGCGTTGGATATCGAGGGCCGACAATTCGCGTCCGCTCGCGAGTCGAACCTTTCGACGGCAGGTGAGGTCGTGACTGATATCGCGAATCGCACGAATCGGGTTTTCCAGTGTGAGATCGCGCAACACCGTGACGGGATCTTCGATCATGCGCAGAACGCACGCTGCCGAACCGATCTTCACAAAGTTGGTGTACTCACTCATGTTCGAGTCACCGACGATTACGTGCAGACGCCGAAAACGCTCGGAGTCGGCGTGTGGCTCGTCGCGAGTGTTGATGATCGGTCGGCTTCGTGTCGTGGCGCTACTCACACCTTCCCAGATGTGTTCTGCTCGTTGTGCAATCGAATAGATGGGGCCGCGCGCAGTCTGCATGATGTGGCCCGCCCCCGTGAAGATCTGGCGCGACACCAAGAAAGGAATCAACGTCTCGGCATAGTGCGACAGATCATCGGTTCGGGTCGTGAGGTAGTTCTCGTGACAGCCGTAACTGTTGCCGGCCGAATCGATGTTGTTCTTGAACAAATAAATCGTGCCGCGTATCCCCTCGTCACGCAGCCTCTGCTCGGCACCTGCCACGAGACTCTCCAGCACCCGCTCGCCGGCGCGGTCGTGTGTTACACAGTCGAGAATCGAATCGCACTCGGGTGTGGCGTATTCAGGATGCGAACCAACGTCAAGGTAGAGCCGCGCACCATTCTCAAGAAACACATTGCTCGAGCGCCCCCACGACACCACTTTTCGAAACAGGTATCGCGCCACCTCGTCGGGACTCAGTCGTCGCTGACCACGCAAGGTGCAGGTGACGCCGTATTCCGTCTCGATTCCAAAGATTCGCCGAGAAAACTCGGGGGTTCGCATCAGGCGACTGCTTGTGCCACCACGTCGTCAGACAATCGAGTGAAGGCCCGACGCTTGCCGTTGCGGACCAGCGCCGCAACTTCAAGGTCTGCAGCCGCCACTTTGCGTTCAGGGCCACCCAACGCTTCGACCGCCACGCGAACCGCACCCGCCACGTCGAGATCCTCGCGATAGGTGCTCGCCATGCGACCTGCAATGCCCTCTGCATCGCCGCCGAGCACGCAATAGCGCTTCTCATCCAGCAGCGTGCCGTCATACAAGATGTGGAACAAGCGGTCGTGGTCGGGCGTGTCTCCGACTTCTGCCACGAGCAGCTCAACTTCGAGCGGCTTGGGCCCCATGGTGGAGAACACGTCGCCCAACACCTGTGCATATTGGTTGGCCAGGCTGCGCGCATCAACGTCGTTGCGCGAATATTGGTAGCCGCGCAACTCTGCGGCACGAACCCCGGCTACGCGCAGTTGGTCGAACTCGTTGTATTTGCCCACACCCGCAAACGCAATGCGATCGTAAATCTCACTTACCTTGCGCAAAGTGGTGGAAGGATTCTCCGCCACGATCACCAGCGCCGTCGGAGTCTGCAATGCGACCAACGCACGACCGCGAGCGATGCCCTTGCGGGCATAGTCGGCCCGGTCTTTCATCATCTGTTCGGGCGAAACGTAGAACGGCATGCTCATCGCGTACGCACCTCACCCATGATTGATTCGTAAGTGGCAGCAAGAACTTCGTCGGTGACACGGCTCCACCCACCTGCATCGATGGAAGCGACGATCGGATAGATGCCGCGCAGGATGTCGGGCCCGCCGGTTGCCGCGTCGGCGTCGGATGCCTCCCACAGCGAGCGTGCTGCGAGTTGTATGGCCGCCTCGCGCGTGAGGCCGGTCTTCCAACCGAGCCGCAAGACCGTGCTGGCAAGCGTCGAACCCGATCCAATCGCCACGAAGTCGCGCTCTTCATAACGGCCACCAGTGATGTCGAAATCCCACAACCGCCCTCGGGCGACCAGCGGATCAAAACCGGCAAACAGCGGAACCACGATGAGATTTGCTTGGATCGCCGCAGGCAGGTTCTGGCGAACGAGCATCGACAATTGATTCGCCTTGCCCTCGAGCGACAAGGGCTGACCTTCGACTTTCTCGTAGTACTCCAGTTGCAGCTGGAAGAGCTTGATCATCTCCATGGCGGGCCCTGCCGTGCCGGCAATAGCCACACCGCTCAGCTCATCGGCTTGCACGACCTTCTCCATGGTGCGATGGCTAATCGCCATACCGGCGGTGGCCCGTCGATCACCAGCCATCACGACACCGCCCTCGTAGGTCAGCGCGATGCAGGTGGTTGCGTGTGGCAGCGAACCCGCCGGTCCCACGTGGGCCGGAAACGGATCAATCCCCACGCGTTTCAGCAACTCGGGAAAACTCGCACCGGGATCTTCACCCGCGTTGAATCTTGGCATCGTCATAATGATCGGCAACTGCAGTCGTGCGCTCGGCACACCACGCGTTTATTGTCCACCTTTTTGTACATAGCTCTTCACGAAATCTTCGGCATTGGTCTCGAGCACTTCGTCGATGTCGTCGAGCAGATCGTCCAGCTCGGCCTTCAATCGGTCGGTGCTCTCGGTGTCGTGGGGAGCCGCGCTCTCGGTCTCGGCGGTCGTGTCCTCGCGCGGTGCGACCGGGCGCTGCTTCTTGGTTCGTTCGGCCATGGGAAGCACCATAGCAACGCTCTGGGCTAGGTGTGGAGCTGATCGCTGCCCGTTGCCGCACCCAACCGGGCAATGAGCTCACTGGCAGTAGCGCAGGATTCGAGCAGATCCCCCGTCAATGCCTTGGTGCCCCGCAGAGGCTCCATCATCGGCACACGACGCAACGGGTCGCGACCGACATCGAACACGATGGAATCCCAATTGGCCGCCACGATGTCACGGGGAAACCTCGCCAAGCATGTGCCGCGAAACCACGCTCGCGTGGTCTCTGGGGGCATGTCGACAGCGTTGTGCGCGTCCTCGGGCTGCACCATCGTGCGAAGACCGCAGCGCAACGCCAATGACTTCTCCGGGCGTAGGTCGGAATACTGCAGGTCAATTGCCTTCAGCCGTGCATCGGTGGGTGCGAGACGGTGACGTTCTGCCATGCCGTTGACAAGACGCCGCTTGGCAACCCAGTCGACGACGTGCGCCATCGATTCGGGATTCGTCGCGAGGCCGTGCAGAACGGCCTCCCACTCTTCGAGAATCCGCTTGCCATCGTCGACCGTGACGGCTTCAAGACCATGGCGATCGGCCCAAGTACGAGCTCGTTCGAGTAGTTGCCACTGCATATCAAGTGCCGACATGCGCTTGCCGTTGGCCATCGCCACCGTGGCACGCAATGTCGGGTCGTTGCTGATTTGACGAATGGCACTTACCGGATGCGCCAACACCAAATCGTCACCGACGGCGTTGTCTTCGATCATTGCCAGGACGATCGCGGTGGTACCCACCTTGAGGAAGGTTGCAATCTCACTCATGTTCGCATCGCCGACGATGACGTGCAGCCGACGATATTTTGCCGCGTCGCAGTGCGGCTCGTCACGAGTGTTGATGATTGGCCGCTTGAGGGTGGTCTCAAGACCCACTTCCTCTTCGAAGAAATCGGCGCGCTGACTCAACTGGTACGGGATATCACCGGGCACGGCGCCCGGCGATTCGCAACCGACTTTGCCTGCTCCCGCGAACACCTGACGCGACACGAAGTGCGGCGTAATCTGCGTTGCCAGCCGACCGAACGGCACGGCCCGGTCGACGAGATAGTTCTCGTGACAGCCGTAGCTGTTGCCCTTGCCATCGGAGTTGTTCTTGTACACGATGATTTCGCCACCGTTGAGCAGCGCCTTGGCCCGTTGCATGCTGAGTCGCAACACCTCCTCGGCGGCTCGGTCGTACAACACCACCTCCGACGTCGTGCGGCACTCGGGCGTCGAACACTCGGGGTGCGCGTGGTCGACGTAATAACGCGCTCCGTTGGTGAGCACCGTGTTGACGAGATGCGTCTCGACCTCGGGCGCCAACAACTCACCCAGCAGCAACCCGCGAGCATCGTTGCCGGGTTGCTCGTCGAAGAAGTCCCACGCGGTGCGGGTGTTGGTTCGACCGAGAAACGAGTTGATCAGCATCGAGCTGGCGGTGACGGCGTTCAATTCGGCGTCGCGCACGACGATGCCGTACTCGGTTTCGATGCCGCAGACCTTGGCGATGGCCATGGTTAGAGGTATTGGCCCGTCGCGGTGCGCTCGATTGCCTTTCCGCCGCCGGCGTCGCTGTCGTGGGTCAGCGTGCGGATAAAGACGATGCGCTCGCCCTTGCGACCCGACACCTTCGCCCAGTCGTCAGGGTTCGTCGTATTGGGAAGGTCTTCGTGTTCACGGAACTCCTGTCGGATCGACGAGACGAGATCGTCACTCTGCACACCGCCCAATGCCCCACTCAGTTGTCGCTTGATAGCCAGCTTCTTGGCGCGACGCACGATGTTTTCGATCATTGCGCCCGATGCGAAGTCCTTGAAGTACAGAATTTCGCGATCACCGTTCTGGTAGGTGACTTCGAGGAATCGATTTGCATCATCGGTGGCATACATCGCCACCACCGTCTCGTCGATCATCGCATCGATTGCCTTATCGAGTTCGCCGTGGCGCTCGATGCTGGCGGCGGAAATCGGCACATCGCGAGTGAGGTACCGCGCAAAGATTTGCTTGGCCGCCGTCGCATCAGGTCGCTCGATACGGATCTTCACGTCGAGTCGACCCGGACGCAGGATGGCGGGATCAATGAGGTCTTCACGGTTCGTGGCACCAATCACGATGACGTTGCGCAGGCCCTCCACACCGTCGATTTCGGCGAGGAGTTGCGGCACGATTGTGGACTCCATGTCGGAGGAGATTCCGGTTCCACGAGTACGAAACATGGAATCCATCTCGTCGAAGAACACGATGACGGGCCACCCTTCTTCACTCTTTTCTCTGGCCCGCTGAAACACCATGCGAATCTGACGCTCGGTCTCTCCGACGTACTTGTTGAGCAGCTCGGGTCCTTTGATATTGATGAAGTAGCTGCGGCCCTTGTCTGCACCCATGCGCGACGCCACCTTGTGTGCCAGGGAATTGGCAACAGCCTTTGCGATCAGCGTCTTGCCGCACCCCGGAGGCCCGTACAACAAGATGCCCTTCGGAGCCGGTAGTTGATACTCGGCGAACAAGTCGCCATGCAGAAACGGAAGCTCAACGGCATCTGCTATTGCCTCGATCTGCGAGTCGAGACCGCCGATGTCGTCGTAGGAAATGTCGGGTACTTCTTCCAACAACAAGTGCTCGACCTCTGGTTGGGCGAGTCTCTCGAGCAGCAAGCCACTACGCGCGTCGAGGCGCAGCAAATCACCCGATCGCAAATGAACGCCTCGCAATGCATCAGCAAGTTCGCAGACTCGGTCGTCGTCGCCGCGCCCCGTCACTATGGCGCGAACCCCGTCATCCAGCACTTCTTTGAGTGACACCACCTCACCAGTGGCCTCAGAACCACGTGCCATCACCACATTGAGGCTCTCGTTCAGCACCACTTCGCTGCCTCGCTCGAGCGTGGTGACATCGATATCGGGATGCAGCGACACCCGCATCTTGCGAGAATTTGTCAGAACATCGACCGTGCCGTCATCGTTGGTACCCACGACCACGCCGTACGCCGAGGGTGGTTGAGTCAGCTTCTCCACTTCTTCGCGCAATGACGCCACATGGTCGCGGGCCTCGCGAAGCGCGTAGGAGAGCTTCTCGTTTTGTGCCTTTGAATTGGCGAGTTGCCCCTTCGCCTCGAGCAGCCGCTCTTCAAGTGCACGAAGTCGCGCTGATGTGTCGTCAGCCATGCCCTGAACCTAGTGGGCATCCGTGTATCGTGAAACCCCATGAAGGTGTGGATTGACCAGGATCTCTGCACGGGTGACGGCCTGTGTGAAGAGATCGCCCCCGAGGTGTTCACGTTGCTCGACGACGGTCTGGCTTATGTCAAAGAAGGCGACAAAGTCTTCGCCACCGCCAAGGGCAATCCGCAGGGCGCCGCTGGTGTCGCAAACTTCGACGACAAGCATCTTGATGCAGTCATCGAGTCCGCCGAGGAATGCCCCGGCGAATGCATCTTCATCGAGCCGTAAGCAGCCTCGCCACCGTCAAGAATCCCGTGTGTGCCACCATTCGGTGGTCGGGTCGAACGGACTCCCCTTCGATGTGCCACGTGCGGTGCAACACCTCGAGTGTGCGCATCGCAACCCATTCACCACGCACCGCTTCGAGCGTCTGACGCACCTTCGTCGCTTGAGTGATGCTTGGCGTATACGCCACGACGACACCGCCTGCATGCATCACTGCGGGGAGATGCGGCACCACCTGCCACGGCTCGGGCAAGTCGAGCACCGCCCGGTCAAACCGCTGCGGCGAAGCGTTGCCTGAGGACTGATTCTCATGTGACCCACCTTCGTCGTGCGGCAGGTCGATGCCGACGTAAGAGTCGCGCAATTCGACGCGATAGCGACCCAGGGCTTCTTCGCCGAGAAACGATGCCACGTTCTTCTTGGCGCGCTGTGCGAAATCCTCTCGCAATTCATACCCGACGATGCGCGCACCGAGACGCAAAATGGTCATCGACAGCGCGCCAGACCCAACACCCGATTCGAACACGAGCATGCCCGGGCCGATGTCGGCGAGCATCGTGATGGGTGCCAGGTCTTTTGGATATATCACCTGGGCTCCACGCGGCATCTCGAGCACGAAGTCTTCGAGCGTCGGTCGCATCACCACGTACTTCGCGCCCTTGGTCGATTCCACCGTGATGCCTTCGTTGGCACCGATCACGTTCGAGTGCGGCACGAAGCCAGCGTGACTGTGGAATTCGCCCGTGGTCTCGAGGGTGACGAGATAGCGGCGCTCTTTGGTGTCGATGAAGAGCACGCGATCACCTGCGGCGAAGTTGGCGGCCATGGCTCAGATACCCCGGGTCGTTTGATCGGTCACGGTGATCGTCTCGCCGCGACGCAACCGCACCACCGTGCGCTCGCTGCCGGCAGAACGGCGTTGCCACCAGCGCCAAGCCGCATAAGCGACGGCAACGATCGGATACCGCCGCGCAACCCTCGCCACTGCGATGCCGAGAACACGTCCGACGATGGGCACGCGACTAGCGGCGAATCTCGATGACGCCGCGCCGCCGTTTGCCGCCACGTCGACCCAATAGATACGCAACGAGGAGACCTGCTGCTACTCCCGCAACTGCCAACACCGTTATCGACGACTTCTTCGTCTCGGTGATTTCGGTGACATCGTCTTGCAGGGCCTTGAACTTGGCCTCGAGGTCGTCACGGGTGATTTTGCGACGATCGGTCACTTGGCACCCCGATTCAGTTCGAAGATATTCACCCGCGACCAGACGATTGCCGAAACCGCGATGCCGACAATCAAGGTGAACAGGTAGGGCACGAAACTGAGACCGTCGGCCTGGTCGACGAACCACGTGTGCAACAGCAGGTCTTGCGACAACCGAAGCACACCGACCAGCACGATCACGATGCCCAGCGACATGAGGAAGCCCGCGATGAGTCCGACACCCAGCCAGCGCCCAGCGCCACGCAACGGATCGAGAGTCTCCTGCTTGGCGTAGTCCCGCACCAGCTCATAGGTTTCGACGGGGTCGAATTGCACCCCTTCTGTCTATCGGCGGGGCAAGAGTTCGTCGGCGAGCGGTGTCGAGCTGTACGCGCCGAATGCCTTCATCATGTCGTCCCACAGCGGTCGATACACCGATTGATTCGAGACGCCACCGCCGTTCAACACGAAGGCGAACGTTATTGCGCCATCTTGCACCGGGTAAAAACCACTCAGCGATTTGACATTACGAAGGGTGCCCGTTTTCGCCCGCACACGACCCGCTGCCGGCCCCGACTTCAGCACATCGCGCAACGTGCCGGTAGTGCCCGCCAACGCGAGGCCCTGGCCGATGACGCTCTCGACACCAAATGAATCAAGCAACGCCACCAGCACCGAACAAGTCACCGTGTTGCCACCGTCGAGCCCTGAACCATCGGCAAACGACAATCCAGCGGTCGCGATACCACGGTTCTCGAGCGCTTCTGCCATCACTTGCAGACCGGAGGTTCGCGTCGGCGTCTGTCGACGGGCAAGACCGATTTCTTTCAACAACAATTCTGCTGCGTTGTTGTCGCTGTTGGTAAGCAGATCAACCACAACCTGAGCAAGAGGCGCAGAGGCAAGTTTGGCCAACACCGCAGTGCCGGTTGGCGCAGTTCCAGCCCGGGCTGCACCGAGCACCGTGATTCCACGTTCTTGCAACAAACGAGTGAATACCGTCGCGGCACCTACGGCGGGATTCGCCGGCTTGAGCGGCTCGCCCAGGATGATGCCGTCGTTCACGAGCAATGCACCGAGTGGTCCAGCCTCAATGGCACGTATTCCGTCACCCCATGTCGGCACGTATCGCTCGTCGTCGTAGCGCGATTCGTCGCCGACCACGCTTCCTGCCACGGTCGTGATACCGCTTGCTGCTATTTCATCGGCGAGCGAATCGAGGAACGTAGGCGAGATCGTCGGGTACTGCTGGGTTGCCGGATATCCGCGGGTGGAAAGCAGCGGATCTCCCCCGCCTACCAACCACAAGTTGCCCACCACCGTGTTGCCTTCGCGCACGCCAAGTGCCTGAGTTTCATAGCGAAAATCGGCACCGAGCACATCGAGTGCGGCAGCCGCCACCAACAACTTCATGTTGCTCGCGGGCACCACTGGCGCACTCGATCGAACATCAGCAACCAGTCGTGTATCGGCGCGCACCAACAAACACGAGGCCTCGGGCATGTTCGCCGAAACGCTCGTCAATCGAGCCCGCACCTTGGCAACACGCGCATCGATGGCCACGGTCTGGGCGATACGACGGACGGAAAAGACCGGTTCGACAGGCGCAGTCCCGATTGGCAACGTCGTACTACGCGGCGTCGCGACGTTGGCGGCCGTACTTGCTACCTGCCAGGCGGAATACAGGGGCACGAAAACCACCACTGCGGCAACCAACAAGCTCGTCGCAGCACGTTGTGTGTCAACGGTCGTCACGTGCCGATCGAATCGGCGCAACCTTCGCAACAATTCACGCATGTCAGCCATCGAGCCTGCGGTGTTGGGTCCAGCGCCACACATGCCCCAACGCGCGGACGGCGCGGGGTCCGCTGGCAAAGCACATGGCGCCATGTGCACGAACCCCGCGCACTGCAGCGTTGGTTGCATCGGTGACGGCGAGCTCGGTCGCGACAAGAATCGGTTTGCCGGTTCGTGACGAAAGTTCGTTGGCGCTCAGGGCGAAGCGCTCATCTTGGCGTTCGTGGTACTCGACGATTCTCTGCAGTCCGTGGTCCGGAAAGAAGCCTCCGTCGCGCATCAGGCGTGCCTGATTGCTTTGAATCCCAATACCGAGATATACGACGGCGTCAACCTCGTCGGCGGTAGCGAGCACCTCGAGTACCGCGGGAATCGTGTCGCGTGTTTCACCACCGGCGCAGTCAACGGGGTTGTTGCGCGACCACCGTGCGGGCAACAGTGCATCGAGTTTGGCCATCGTTGGCGCGCTCAACGTGGCAAGTTGCAGCACGCCGTCGCGCGCCAGTGCATCTGAGGTGACGACACCCCACCCACCTGCAGTTGTCAGAATCGCAACACGGTTGCCTTGCGGTAGCGGTGCGGTTGCAAAGAGGGCGGCAACGTCAAATGCCTCCTCGATATCGCTGGCGCGCACGACACCGAGTTGTCGACAAACTCCGTCGAACACGCGGTCGTTGCTCGCCAATGCGCCGGTGTGACTCGCGGCTGCACGCGCACCCGATTCGGTGGCACCACCCTTCACCACCACCACCGGTTTGCGTGCGTTCGCCGCACCAAGCGCCGCCTGCAGTCGTTGACCGTCAACCACGCTCTCGATGTAGCTCAACATCACCGTCGTTGCAGCATCTCGCGAGTACCACTCGAGATAGTCGGCAACGTCCACTGCCGCGGCATTGCCCGCAGAAACTGCCCGCGCCACACCAACACCACTGGCGCGCGCAAGATTCATGAAACTCGACACGAAATTGCCGCTCTGACTGGCAATCGAAATTGACCCTCGGGGCGGATATGGCGCCACGATCTGGGCGCACAATGCACTTGGCGTACTCACCACACCCTGGCCGTTGGGCCCAGCAACGAGGATGCCGAGCTCGTCGGCGAGCGCCACCAGGCGTGACTGTGCAGCATGGCCTGCCTCGTCGGCTTCTCCATAACCAGCAGACGTCACGAAGATGGCGTTGATACCCACTCGCGCACAGGCACGCACGATGTCTTCGTTGGCGCCCGCTGGTGTGCAGAGCACCGCCAGGTCGTAGGTGTCTGGCGCGAGATCATCGACGGAGGCAACGCATTCGACGCCAAGCACGGTTTCACGGGCAAGGTTGGTGGCAGCGACGTTTCCTTCGTACTTGCTGGCAAGCAGATTGTGCAGAGCCACGAAGCCGAACTTGCCCGGGTGAGTTGACGCCCCAACTACCACCACACCGCGCGGGTCAAACAAGCTGCGCATGTTGGCGTCGCTGTGGCGAGGAATCACTCGGGACGCGGCACCAGATGGCGAGGACGAAAGCGAGTTGGTTGGATGCGTTGTTGGTGGCTGCTGTGCAATGTCGTCGTCGATTTCCACGAGTGCGTCAACTGCAATGGCGTCGCCATGTGGCGTCACGATCACGGGATTGATGTCGATCGAAACGACATCGGCGCGCTGCTCCGCCAGCCGCGCAACTGCCATCATGGTGTTGGCTAGTGCTTCCCGCTGCAACGCCGACTGCCCACGGAATGCAGCAAACAAATTCCTCACTGCGAGGCGGTCGATCATGTCGTCGATATCGCGAAGTGTCACCGGCAACGGCCGTACCTGAGAATCGTTCAACGCCTCGGCGGCAACACCGCCAGATCCCAACAGCAAGGTGGCACCGAATTGGGGGTCGCGAATCATCCCGACTATCAACTCACGGTTGCCCGACACCTGCTGGGCGACGAGCAGTCGTACATCGCCGTCGGCGGTGGTGCGTTGCGCCAACAGCCACTCTGCGGCATCGCGCACCGCCGTCGCACTCGTCAAACCGAGGCGCACGAGACCGCGTTCCGACTTGTGCGCCAACTTCGGGCCGATGAGTTTCACCACTACGGGTAAGCCGATTGATTCGGCCGCTGACACCGCCGCTGCGGCGGAGTCCACGACCGCCTCGCGAGGAAACCGCGCACCCAACGGAGCAAGCAACTGTTTCGACTCGTCTTCGCCGAGCGTGCGGCGACTCGTCACGGTGCTCAACGGTAGTGTTCGACGCTCATGCACATCGTTGCTGCGCTCTTCGTCGAGAACTTTGCCATGCGACAGGTTGAAGGACCATCAACCCGCATCGACCTGACGGGCGTGTATTTCTCGCAGGTGGCACCACAGCCCGTGCCATGCACGATGTCACCACACTTGATGGTGCTCATCTATTGCCCACAAGGCGAAGAAGGCTCGGGAGTTCTGCAGGTGGTGTTTCACGACGTCGCAGACACGCCAGAAACCACACCCCCTCTGGCGCAGAACGTAAGCCCCTTCCAGGTCGAACCCGGCAAGTTCACCTATCGCCTCGTGCGAGCCGAATTGCCGATCGAGCGGTACGGTCCGGTCATCGCACACTGCCGCATCGGCCAGGGTGCGTGGATGGCAGTGCCCTTCACCGTATTGCCACCTGTCGCGTCGTAAAACTACTCTTGCCAGCCGTGGCAAGCGGGCTGTCAGCACACGACGATCGTCTCGCCGTGGCGATGATTCGCGGTATGGCGATGGATGCGCCATTGGCCGCCAAGAGTGGCCACCAAGGCACGGCGATGGCGCTCGCACCACTCGCCCATGTGCTGTACAGCCGAGTAATGAAACATGATCCGAGTCAACCGCTGTGGACCAATCGTGATCGATTCATTCTCAGCAACGGTCATGCTTCGATCTTGCAGTATGCGTTGTTGTACCTCAACGGCTACGGTCTCGAGCTCGACGACATACGCGCCTTTCGTCAATGGGGTTCGGCGACTCCTGGCCATCCAGAGCGCGGCCACACGGCAGGTGTTGAAGTAACCACTGGACCCCTCGGTCAAGGTTTCGCGAACGCCGTAGGTATGGCGATGGCCGAGCGAAATCATCGTGCAAGGTTCGGCACCGCCTTCAGCGATCACCACACCTTTGTCGTAGTGGGCGACGGCTGCCTGATGGAAGGAGTCAGCCACGAAGCAGCATCGTTGGCCGGACACCAGCGACTTGAGCGACTCATTTGCATTTTCGACGACAACAAAGTCACCATCGATGGCAGTACCGATCTTTCGTGCAGCGACGACGTCGCGCAGCGCTTTGCCGCCTACGGCTGGAACGTCATGCAACTCGGTGACATCGGTGACGATCTTGATGCACTCGAACGAGCTCTACTGGCAGCGAAGGCGCACTCGGGTTCGCCCTCGCTACTCATCCTGCGCACGCACATCGGTACGCCGTCGCCGGATTTCACCGACAAACCCGAGGCCCACGGCAACCCGTTCGCCGCCAAACATGTGTCAGCTACGAAAGTGGCCCTCGGCATCCCCGACGAGCCGTTCTTCGTCGACGAACAGGTGGTGAAGACCGTCCGCGCTCACGCCACCACGCGCGGTGCGCAGGCCCGCAGTGCCCACGAAGCAGCCACACGCCAGGCATCGACCGAGTGGCACCACCTCTGGTCACCCCCAGCGAGCAACGAATGGTCGTCGAGTGCACCGAGTTTCGATCCGAGCGTTGCTCTTGCCACTCGTGTTGCCGTGCAGAAGGCAATCGATGCTTCGATCGCCGATCTTCCTGGCCTCATCGTTGGAGCCGCCGATCTCACCGGCAACACCGGCACCAAGCTGACTGGTGCAACCGCGATGAGCGCCGAGCAGCCGAGTGGCCGACAGGTGTACTACGGCGTGCGCGAGCACGCCATGGGCTCCATCGCCGTTGGAATGGCCCTACACGGTGGCGTGCTGCCCGTGGTCGGAACGTTCTTCGTATTCGCCGACTACATGCGACCTGCGCTGCGTCTTGCCGCTCTATCGCGCGCCAAGGTGATCTTCGTGTTCTCGCATGACTCCGTCGGTGTAGGCGAAGATGGCCCCACTCACCAACCCGTCGAACAGCTGGCGTCGCTGCGCGTGATTCCCGGTTTGCGGGTGGTGCGACCAGCCGATGCAAACGAAACCGCGGTTGCCTGGCGCCAAGCCTGCGATCACGACGGACCGACCGCCCTCATCTTGTCGCGACAGAACACTCCGATCGTTGCCGACGGCAGCGCAGTAACTCGCGGTGCGGCAGTCGTGCGCGAAACCGACGGCTCGCCACGCCTCAGCATCGTGGCCACCGGCACCGAAGTTGCCGTCGCGATTGCCGCAGCCAATGCCCTTGCCGAGCAGAACATTGACGCCCGAGTGGTGTCGATGCCCTGTCCCGAACTCTTTGCCGCGCAAGATCAAACGTGGCGAGCCCACGTCTTGCCCGTCGGAGTACCGACAATTTCAATCGAAGCTGCCAGCACCTTTGGCTGGAGCACGTTCGCTGACGACTCGATTGGTATCGATCGTTTCGGAGCCAGCGCCCCTGGCAACGTGGCTCTCGAACGACTCGGCATTTCGGCACAGCATCTCACCGAACGGGCACGAGATTTGCTCGACGACTTGGGTGCATAACGCGACCGTCATGAACAATCGACTCCACCGTTTGCACGCCGAGTTCGGCCAGAGCCCGTGGCTCGACAATCTTCGACGTGGATGGATCACTGGCGGACAACTCGTGGCTCTGCGCGATCGCGGTGTGCGTGGGCTTACAAGCAACCCGACGATTTTTCAGAAGGCAATCCAGGGTTCGGCTGACTACGACGAACAATTCTCCTCCCTGACTCGTCAACGTGTCTCCACCAGTGACGCCTACTGGAGCCTCGTGCTGCGCGATATCGACTCTGCGCTCGACGTCTTTGCACCGATTCACGAATCTTCCGGCGGCGAAGATGGTTTCGTCAGTGTCGAAGTCGACCCCAATCTCGCCCACGACGGCCCCGGCACGCTCGCCTCAGCGCGCGACTTGCATCAACGGGTTGCGCGACCGAATGTGATGATCAAGATTCCGGCCACACGCGAAGGACTGCCCGCAATTCGCACCATGATTGGCGAAGGCCGAAGCGTGAATGTCACCCTCATCTTCAGTCTTGAGCGTTACGCCGAGGTGCTTGAGGCGTACGTTGCCGGCCTCGAGGACCTTGCCGCAAAATCCAATGCGTCGTTAGCAGGCGTGGCCAGCGTCGGCAGTTTCTTCATCTCGCGCGTCGATACTGAAGTTGATCGTCGACTTGAAACCATCGGCACACCTCGCGCGCTCGAGCTACGCGGTAAGTCAGCAGTTGCGCAAGGCCAATTGGCGTACAAGATGTTTCTCGACACATTCAGTGGCCCACGATGGCAGCAACTTGCGACGCGTGGGGCGCGAGTGCAACGCCCGCTGTGGGCCTCCACCTCGACCAAGAATCCCTCATACCGCGACACGCTCTATGTCGACGAGCTCATCGGCCCCGACACCGTCAACACACTTCCCGATTCAACCCTGGAGGCGTTCGACGATCACGGAGTCCTTGCACGCCGTGTCGACGCTGATTTCGACCGCGCCGCACGCGAATGGTCGGATCTCGCCGAGGTGGGCATAGATCTCGATGCCGTCGCCTCGCAGCTCGAACGAGAAGGTGTGAGCAGTTTCCAGAAGAGTTTCGACGAACTACTCACGGCACTCACCGCGAAGGCCGCGGAACTCGGTTAATCGGCGCTCTCGCGGCTGAGCGACTCGAGAGTCGCGATGGCCTTTTCAACCGCACGTCTCGCTTGGGTGAGCGACTTTTCGGCTGCCGGACGCTTGGTTTCACCGGCACGCGAAGCCTCAGACAACAGCGCTATCGCTCGGTCGGCGAGGTCTTCGGATACCGAGCGCAGGCGATCGATGAGGTCGTCGACGTCGCGCGAAACGGGCACGGCCGAAGCCCTCAGCCCTTCTTGTTGGCGCGTCGGCGATCTTCAAGGCCGAGCCACCGTTTGCGAATACGAATCGTCTTCGGGGTGATCTCGACGAGTTCGTCATCGCCGATCCACTCGATTGCGCTTTCCAACGAGTGAATCACTGGTGCCGCGAGCTTCACCCCGTCGTCGTGGCTGTGCGTGCGAATGTTCGTCTTTTCCTTGGCGCGTACTGAATTGACGACCATCTCCTCGCTGCGGGCACACTCACCCACCACCATGCCCTCGTACACCTCATCGCCAGGCTCGACGAACAAGGTGCCGCGCAGCTGCAGGTTGTCGAGGGCATACGCGGTTACCTGGCCGATGCGATCGGCGACCATCGCACCACCCATGCGGTGCGGAACTTCGCCGGCCCAGGCATCGAAACCCGCGAAGCTTTGGTGCACGAGCGCCGTACCGCGCGTCACCGTGAGCAGCAGCGAGCGAAAACCGATGAGACCTCGCGAGGGTGCGTGGAAATGCATGATGGTACGACCTGGATCGCCTTGGCGCATGTCGACGATGCGTCCGCGACGCGGTGCCAACGCCTGTGTTACGGCACCGACGTATTCGTCGGGCACGTCGACGGTGCCGCGCTCGAAAGGCTCGTGAGTCTTGCCATCGACATCCTTCGTGATGACCTCCGGTCGACTCACCTGCAATTCGTAGCCCTCTCGACGCATGTTTTCGATCAAGACGGCGAGCTGCAGTTCGCCGCGACCGGCGACTTCGATGACATCGGGCGAGTCGGTGTCGCGCAGCTTGATCGACACGTTGCCCAGCACTTCGCGCGCCAGACGATCACGTAGGTGACGACTCGTTACATAGTCGCCCTCTCGACCGGCGAACGGCGAGGTGTTGACACTGAAACTCATGCGCAACACCGGCTCGTCGACTTCGAGTCGCGGCAATGCAACAGGCGTTTCCGTATCGGCGAGTGTGTCGCCGACCTCAACTTCTTCGATGCCCGCGACGATGAACAAGTCTCCGGCGGTAATCGTGTCGACGTCGGTTCGACCGATGCCACTGAACTGTGAGAGGTGCGAGACGCGTCGTCGCAGCGTTGTGGCCTGCCCGTCTACGGGCTTACCCAGCAGTGAGACGTAGTCGCCTTTGCGCAGTGTGCCGGCGTGCACTCGCCCAATGGCCAGGCGACCGAGGTAGTCGCTGGCATCAAGATTGGTGACCAAGGCCTGCAGCGGCGCCGCGGCGTCACCGTCGGCAGGCGGAATGGTGTCGAGAATCGCATCGAGCAGTGGCACGAGATCGGCATCCTGGCCGGGCATGCCAACGCCCTTCATCGCCCGACCCTCACGTGCAACTGCAGAGATCACCGGGAAATTGAGGTGCTCATCTTTGTGGGCGAGATCAAGGAACAAATGCTCCACATCGAGCAGTACTTCATCGGGTCGCGCGTCTTGGCGATCGACTTTGTTGATCACGAGCACCACGGGCAGATCTTGGGCCAGCGCCTTACCCAACACGTATCGAGTTTGTGGCAGTGGACCCTCGGCTGCGTCAACGAGCAGCAACACGCCGTCAACCAGCGCCAGTGCTCGCTCTACTTCACCGCCGAAGTCGGCGTGTCCGGGTGTGTCGACGAGATTGATCTTGATGCCGCGCCACGACACCGACGCGGCCTTGGCCAGAATCGTGATTCCGCGTTCGCGTTCCTGATCGTTGGAATCCATGACGCGCTCAACCACCTGCTGGTGCGCAGCAAAGGCTCCAGTTTGACGAAGCAGCTCATCAACCAGGGTCGTCTTGCCGTGGTCAACGTGCGCGACAATCGCGACGTTTCGAAGGTGGTCGGTCAGGATTCTTCGCCCTCACCGTCGTCGCCGGCAATCTCGCCGTCTTCATCGAACACGACGCCGTATCGCTCGGCGATCTCGGCGAATTCGTCGGCCTCGTCCTTTGTGCTCTTTTGCTGCCCCATTCCGAGGTCAGCAGCAGTCGGGCCCGACTGCTTCAGACGACGCGCTTCTTCGAACCGACGATGACGTCCCTTTTTCACGATGGGCTCCGTTAGACACAGCGGAGCCCGAGGGCCACCCGCCTAGGCGATTGACATTGCTCTTCAGGCTACTTGGCGGTAACCCGCCATGTGCGCATCTCGCGGTGTGACGTTTCAGGCGCGTTCAGGTTGCGGGAATCAATCGCAATCGGCCATCTCGGTCGAATGACAAGCCCAATTCACCGTTGCGGAGCCGCTCGAGATCGAGACCCACGAGGTCGCGTCGCCACCCCGAGGCCAACCGTGATTCTCCCCCGGCCAAGAACGCGATCACATCCCGATTCGTTGCCACCAACATCGGGTCGATGTCATTGGCACGCGAGAGTTCTGCAATCCAAGCCGTAATCAGAGTGACCACGGGTTTGAACTTCTTGTCGAGGGCCTCATGAACGTTGTTTTCAATCACCACTTCTTGCTCTCGACCCGTCTTTACTGCTGCGAGAATCTCGCGCGACATTGAGCCACCGAGATAGCGCTCATCCACCCCGCGAACGTGCGCGAGGTCTTCGACTGACTTCGGCAGTGTTTGGGCAATGGCCACGATGGCGAGATCGCTGATCACACGACGCAGCGGCACGTTCGTGCTCATCGCGCGGCGCTCTCGCCACGCTGCCAGCGCCTGGGCCGCTCCTCGCGACGCACCCCGCAATGAACGGGCATCCTTGATTCGCAACCAGGCCTCGTCGGGGTTCGACTCGCCGAAGGGTTTGCAGCGCATTTCTTCGCAGGCCTCCTCAGCCCACGACACGCGATTGAGTTCGGTAAGTCGCTCGCGAATGCGCTCGAAGAGTTTCTCCAAGTGCGCTACATCGCTGCGCGCGTAGTCGCTCTGACTCTTGGTCAACGGTCGCCGCAACCAGTCGGTCATGCGGTCACCCTTCGAGATGCTGACTTTCAGCAATGACTGAGCAAGCGTGGCGAGCGACGGTGTCGAATATCCGATGAAGCCCGCCGCGAGCTGCGTGTCGAACATTCGCGCAGGAATCGCACCGACGGCGTAGCGCAAGACCTCAAGGTCTTGGGCCGCGGCATGCACCACCGCGAGACCTGGGCCTTGCAACAAGGGTGCGAGACCACGCGGGTCGACTGCCAGTGGGTCAATGAGCACATTGGTGTTGCCCCATTGCACCTGCACCAACGCCAACCGCGGGAAATACGTTCGCTCGCGATGAAATTCCGTATCGATCGCATACAACGACGCCTTGCTCGCCTCGCTCACCACCTCGGCCAGAGCCGAGTCATCCTGCACGACGTGCTCGGCCACGGTCATGCCGGCACCGCGAGTTTCACGCTGCAATCGCCACTATCACGGCTGGTCGCCTTGCGTCAGGGCGTTGCCGAGGGCTGCGAAACCCATCGTGCCACCCGCAACATTCACCACGTTGGTGACACCCTCGTTATGCAAGAACTCGCAGGCGCGCATGCTGCGGCCGCCACTGGCACAAATCACGTACACGGGCACCGCCCGACGAAAGAGCTCGACTGACACTGGCACCGTGCCCAACGGCACGCTGACAGCGCCCGGCACGTGACCCTCGAGATACTCGTCGGTCTCCCGCACATCAAGCACCACCCCGCCACGCTCGATGATGAGTGCAAGCTCGCCGGCTGAAATTTCCCTGATTGGCACGGCGGGTGAGCCTAGCCATGCGTTGACAACCGTCAGGTGATGCCGTTCAGCGACGCAACATCGTTCACGTTGGTGAGTTCGCGATCGTCCACCGGTACGCGTTCAAGATGCAACCTCTGCATGGCGAGGTGTACCGCGCGATTGCCCTCGTTGAAAGACTCCTGTAGGTACTCGCTCGCAGTGCGACGTATCGCTACGCACGACCAGTGTTCGCGCGCCGCCATTGCAACGGCCGCATCTGCACCACTGAGCGCCTCAATCAGACGTCGTAGAGTGCCGGCCGCTACGAGCGGCACATCCACGGCGAGTACCACCACCGCATTCACCTGCGGCTCACAGGCACGCAAGATTGACAACATCCCGCCAAGCGGCCCCTCACCGGGATACTCATCGGCGATGTATTCCGCTTGAGTGATGTGCGCACGCGGGCTACCGCCTACGTATGCCAAATCACGTATGTCGGCAGCCTGCAGGGTGCGCAGTTGATGGACAAGGAGTGTCGTGTCGCCGAACATCGCGTCGGCTTTGTCGCTGCCAAACCGCCGACTGGCACCACCAACCAAGACTGCCCCACGTACTACACGTGGACGATCATGCATGGCAGCAGTCTGAGCAGACAATCACGCTGACACCTCGTGAGTCAGCCGCGGCCACGTGGGTCGCACTGCACGAGAAACTGCTGACAGCGCACTGCCTCAGCTTCTTCGCCGATGATGCCCGCGTTCACCGCGAGACCTTCCAAACATTCCAGAAACCCGTGATTCGACTCGTGCTGCCAGCGAACGAAGCCCGAGCCACGCCATCCATTCGCACGCAACTGGTCGAGACCGCGGTGGTACCCAACACGAAACGCCATGTAGGCGTCGATACCTGGTGCACTTGCGCGGCCGAGGGCCGCCCAGGCTTGCAGACAGGTTGGATACTTTGCCGCGACTGCACCGACTGCCGCACGACGTGTGTCAACTGGCGAAGCGAGTGCCTGCCGTAACGCATGCACGATTGCGACGTCAATTTGCGGCAGCACGGTTTCGGGCGGACCACTTCGTGACATGGAGATTGGTTGGTCGCTCATACGCGCAGTCTAGAAAGTCACCATGCCACGGCAACCCGTGGTGCGCTGGCAGACTTGCAGCGTCGTGGATCTTTCCTCATTCGATGCCCAGTCGGCGCGAGACGTGTCGCTGTGGGTGATGATTGCGGGTGTCGTCGGCGTGCTGGTGGTGCTGAAGTTCGTCTCGTCAATCGTCAGCAAACTGCTACTGCTGGCAATCTTCGGTGCGGTCATCTGGCTGGGCTTCGACCAACGAGACAGCCTCTCCACCTGTGTGGGCGAAATCACCGCCAAGGTGCAGGCAGGCGACAATACCGATGTGACCTGTAGTTTCTTCGGGCGTGACGTCACGGTCGACCTCCCCGAGAACCTCCCGCAAGTCGGAGGCTGAGGCACTCGCCGACCTGCAGGCGTATCTCGACGATTCGCCGACCGCCCACCACGTCGTGGCTTCCAGTGTGGCTCGCCTCCTTGCAGCCGGCTTCACCTGGTTCGACAGCAACAGCGACCTGCCCGATCTGGCGGGGCGTGCGGTGCGTGGGTTCTTCACCCGCGGCGGAGCACTCGTGGCGTTTGCAACCTCGACACAGAGCAACGACCATTTCCGCATCATCGGCGCCCATACCGACTCACCGGGGTTGTTCCTGAAAACCGCACCCGAAGGTCATGCATTCAATTTCGGCACCCTCGAGGTAGAGGTGTACGGCTCGCCCCTCCTCAACTCATGGCTCGACCGTGATCTCGACATCGCCGGCCATGTGGTGCGACGCAATGGCTCGCTCGCACTGTTTCGCAGTGCCGCACCGATTGCTCGCCTGCCGCAGTTGGCAATTCATCTTGACCGTGGCGTCAACGACAATGGCCTCGTGCTCGACAAACACGCCCACCTGCGCCCCGTGTGGGCCACGGGTAGCACCGCGGTGCATGTGCGTGACCTCGCCGCCGCACTCGCTGAGGTCAAAGATGACGATGTCGTCGCCCTTCATGCCCAACTCGTCGACCATGAACCGTCACGGGTGCTCGGAGTCGACCAGTCTCTGCTCGCCTCGGGTCGTCTCGACAATCAATTGTCATGCTGGGCGGCGGTGCGCTCGCTCGCGGCACTCACCCAACACACGGGTGTTGCAGTAGCTGCGCTGTTCGACCACGAGGAGGTCGGAAGCGAGAGCACTACGGGCGCCGGTGGCCCACTGCTCGAACACGTGCTCGAGCGAGTCTCACTCGCTTTGCGAAAATCGCGCGGTGAATACCTGACGATGCTCACCAAGTCGGTGTGTCTGTCGTGCGACAACGCCCACGCCGTGCACCCGAACTACCCAGAACGCCACGATCACAAACACGCACCGCTCGCCAATGCGGGTATCGCGCTGAAGGTCAACTCAAACCAGCGCTACGCGACATCGGCCGAGAGCGCTGCGGTGTTCTATGCAGCGTGCGATGCGGCGGGTGTTCGCCACCAGACCTTTCAATCACGCAACAACATGCCCTGCGGTTCGACAATCGGGCCGATCACGGCAACTCGACTCGGTATCACGACGGTCGACATCGGCGTGCCACAGCTCTCGATGCATTCAGCTCGCGAGGTGTGTGGTGTCGCCGATGCCCTCGATCTGCCTCGAGTAGGTCGCGCGTTCCTGCGCGGATAACTACCGTCTACGCAGTTTCGCCGGCACGACGGCGTGCATCATCAAACACCATCTGTAAGCGTTGCGCTAGTTCGGCGGTAGTCGCAGCCATCGCGGCGCGGTCGAGTTTGCCTTCGCTACGCGCCACGGCAATCGGTTGACCAATCGTCACGTGACACTTGTGTGGCCAAATCATCTTCGAGCCCTTGCGCATGACGCGCTCGCTACCGCCGATGCCGACCGGCACGATGGGAACACCGCGTTTCATGGCCACGTACGCCGGTCCGTCGAACAACGGATGCAAACTGGGCCCGCTTTGACGCGTACCCTCGGGAAACATCACCAGCGGTTCACCCGAATCGAGCACGGCGACGCACCTTTTCAACGCCTCAAGGTCGGCAGTGCCGCGCGAAACTGGAAATCCGCCGAGCGCAGACAACACCGCCCCGATCTTGGGGTTCTTCCACAACGAGTCTTTGCCCATGAATCGCACGCGTCGTGTCGTCACAAAAGCCGACAGCGGCGTATCGATGTTCGAACGGTGCACCGGCGCAATGATGTATGCACCACGTGCGGGCAGGTTGTTGCGACCACTGACGCTGGCACGAAACCACACCTTGCTCAGCACGAGCAGCAGGCCCCGCACGAACCAATAGAACCATCGCGACGCCAGCGACTGCCCGACGAGTCGTGCGTCGTATTTCGTCATGACGAAACCGCTGGCGAACCAACGACACCCGGCCCGCCGAGCGCAACACCGCGGCTCGATAACAGCGAGCGAATCTCGTTGATCACTTCGCGCACGCTGCGATTGCTCGTGTCAACCACCACGGCATCGGGCATCTTGCGCAACGGGCTGTCAGCCCGCGTTGAGTCGCGCTCATCACGCTCGGCGATCGCACGAGCAATCTCGTCAACGTCTCCCCCGTGTTGGGCAACGCGACGTTGTGCACGCACCATCGGCGACGCGACGAGGTACACCTTCAGGGTCGCATCAGGGAACACCACGCTGCCGATGTCGCGACCCTCGACCACACCCCCACCATGCGATGCGATCCAATCACGCTGGCGAGTGCGAAGCTCTTCGCGTACTGCTGAGTTGGCAGCCACATGGCTGACCGCTGCATCGATAGCAGGTGTCCGAATTGCACTCGTTGCGTCGTCGCCGTTCACGTGCAAGGTGGTGCGGGTCTGACTCAGCTGAACCTCACGTGCAACGCGCCCCACAGCGTCGACATCGGTTGCTTCCAGCCCACGTTTGAGCACCTCGTAGGTGACCCCGCGATACATCGCGCCCGTGTCGAGATATTCGATGCCGAGGTCGTCAGCCAGCGCCTTGGCGATGGTCGATTTCCCGGCGCCTGCCGGGCCGTCGATGGCAACGACGACGCCGTTCACACCCTCAGTCTGTCGCATCGGCGCGACATCTCGCTTGACTACCAGGCTCGGCTACCAGCTGGTGTCGATCGGGCGACCTTCGTCGTATCCCGATGCACTCTGCACTCCAACAACCGCACGTTCGTGAAATTCATTGATGGATCGCGCGCCCGTATAGGTGCACGACGAGCGAACACCGGCGACGATTTGATCGATGATGTCTTCGACCCCGGGTCGCTGCGGGTCGAGGTACATGCGCGACGTGCTGATGCCCTCTTCGAACAACTCCTTGCGGGCGCGATCGACCGCCGTTTCGCTGCGGGTTCGGTTGCGTACGGCGCGGTTCGAGGCCATGCCAAAGCTCTCCTTGTACAACCGCCCTTGGGCGTCGCGCAACGTATCGGCCGCCGACTCGTATGTTCCGGCCAAGAGTGAACCGAACATTACGTTGCCCGCACCAGCCGCAAGACCAAGCGCCACGTCACGCGGGTAGCGCACGCCGCCATCGGCCCATACCGTCTTGCCCATGCCGCGAGCGGCCTCCGCACATTCCAACACTGCAGAAAATTGCGGACGACCCACTCCGGTCATCATGCGTGTGGTGCACATCGCGCCTGGGCCCACGCCTACTTTCACGACATCTGCACCGGCATTGATGAGGTCTCGGGTACCCGATGCAGTCACTACGTTGCCGGCAATAACAGGAGTGTCATCCACTGCGCGTCGAACCTCTGCCACGACATCGAGCATGCGATCTTGGTGACCGTGGGCGGTGTCCACCACGACGACATCCACGTCCATTCCGACGAGTGCCTTGGCACGCGTCGCCGGGTCAGCATTGATTCCGACGGCGACGGCAATCATCAAACGGCCGTTCTTGTCGAGTGCGGGTTCGTAAATCGTGCTGCGTAGCGCGCCCTTGCGAGTGACGCACCCGAGCAGACGTCCGTCTCCCGCCACCACTGGCGCAAAGTGCAATCGGGCTTCATTCAGGCGTTCGAACATCGTCTGGGCATCGAGACCGGAAGGCAAGGTGAAGAGTTCGCGGCTCATCACGTTGCTGATCTGAGTGAAACGGTCGAACCCAGCTGCGTCGTGCTCGGTGAAAATGCCGACAGGCAGCGAGTCGTCATCGACCACCACGATGGCTCCATGCGAGCGCTTGTGCACGAGGCTGAGTGCCTCGCCGACCGTATCGCGACCCGACATGGTGATCGGGGTTTCGTACACCGTGTGGCGCGACTTCACGAACGACACGACAGTTTCGACTACATCGAGCGGTATGTCTTGCGGCAGCACCACGATGCCGCCGCGGCGGGCAACCGTTTCGGCCATTCGACGTCCGGCAATGGCGGTCATGTTCGACACCACGACGGGAATCTTCGTGCCGATACCGTCGGGCGTGCTGAGATCCACGTTCATTCGCGACGAAACCCCGGAAAGCCCGGGCACCAAGAAGACATCGCTGTAGGTGAGGTCGTAGTTCGGAGCCTGCTGCAGAAAGCGCACGTTCGACCTCCGATGTGTCGGTGAAAAGACCACCCAAGGCTACTGTTGCCAGTTGCACCGCATGTCCACGCAACAGCTGCCACCCGTTCTGCTCATTCATGGTTGGGCGGGCTCGTTTGAACGCACCTGGGTGAAGGGCGGTCTGGCCGATCTGTTGCGCGACTCGGGTCGCGAGGTGCTGGCCTTCGACCTACCCGGTCACGGCTCGTCCCTCAAGTCGCATGATCCCGCCGACTATGCCGACTTGGCATCGGCGGTGTTCGCGCGTCTCGACGCGACCACCCTGCCCGTCGACGCAGTTGGGTTCTCGCTCGGGGCCATCACGCTGCTCGGTGCGGTCGTTCGCCAGCCCTCCCGATTTCGCAAAGTGGTGTTGGCCGGCATCGGAGACGGAGTCTTCGAACCGCATGATCCGAGACGCACCGACAAGATCTTGGCGGGGCTCGAGGGCCGTGCAGCACCCGATGACCTCACAGCGCGCATCTTCGGCAAGATCGGCAACGAGCCGCACAACGACCCGCGTGCCCTCGCTGCGGTGCTACGCCGGCCACGTCAGGAGCCATTCACCGTTTCACAACTCGGCAACGTGACCGCCGAAGTGCTGGTGGCGCTCGGCGACAAAGACTTCTCCGCGCCGGCCGATCGGCTCGCCGCTGCCTTCGTGCACGGTCGCCTTGCGTCGCTGAAGGGCGTCGATCACTTTCGCACACCAGAGTCGTTCGAGTTCATCGATGCTGTGCTCGGCTTTCTCGAATCGTGATGGGTTGAGATGGCCCGCGTCATGCAGCCGGACACGGCCGGTGTCGCAGCCGCTGTCGACGCACTCCGTCGCGGCGAGCTCATCGGTCTGCCGACCGAGACCGTTTATGGTCTCGCTGCCGACGCAACCAACGACACGGCGGTTCGGCGCGTGTTCACCGTGAAGGGGCGTCCGGATACGCACCCGCTCATCGTGCACGTCGCCGAACCCGCAGATCTCGCCGACCTCACCGACGAGGTATCACCGCTGACACGTGCACTCACTACAACGTTTTGGCCCGGACCACTCACCATCATCGTGCGCGCAAACCAGAACGTCAGTCGTCTCGTCACGGGCGGGCGCGACACCGTTGCCGTTCGCTGCCCTGCTCACAACGCTGCACGTGCGGTGATACGTGCGCTGGGTCGGCCCGTGGCCGCGCCGTCGGCAAATCGTTTCGGCGCCGTCTCACCGACCACCGCGAGTCACGTGGTCGCCGACCTCGGCAGCGACATCGACATCGTGCTCGATGGCGGCGAGTGCGACGTTGGTCTCGAGTCGACGATTGTTGACTGCACCACCGG
Source organism: uncultured Bifidobacterium sp. (assembly GCA_964344465.1). Lineage (GTDB taxonomy): Bacteria > Actinomycetota > Acidimicrobiia > Acidimicrobiales > Ilumatobacteraceae > F1-60-MAGs027. Next base: position 42,422 of record CAYFNN010000002.1, read on the forward strand.
ACACTTCGAAGTGCTACGACCCGGCGCGGTCACCGTCGAGCAACTGCACACGCTCGCTGCAACGATGACCGATCTCGAGGTGCAACGGGTCGCTGACGGTACGACAGGTGAATCGCGCGCGCCCGGAATGATGCAGTCGCACTACGCGCCACGCGCACACCTCGTGTTGCACGAACGAGGCGACCGCTTCAACCCCGATGGTGCCCCGGTTCTCGACTTCAGTGCTGGCGACTTCACCACTGCCCACACGCTGTACGCACGGCTACGGGCCCTTGACACAGGTCACATCGCGCGGGCCCACGTCGTGTTGCCTCCGCCCGACGGAATTGGACAAGCGATTCGCGATCGGCTCACCAAGGCTGCGGCTCGGCGGTAGCCTCTCCGTACCCAATAGGGGCGGTCAGATACCGCCCCACTCCTAGG
>CAYFNN010000003.1:0-11700 GCA_964344465.1 uncultured Bifidobacterium sp.
GCGGTGATCTACGTTGATCACGCGAGCCTCGGCGTGGTCGATTCGTCATACGTGGTTGCTCACTTCGTCAATAGCGCCACGGCGAGACACGCAATTCCCTCTGCACGGCCAATTGCTCCGAGACCTTCGGCGCGGCGGCCCTTTACCGACACCGGTGCACCGACTGCAGCACGAAGATTGTCTTGCATTGACTCACGATGCGGGGCAATTTTCGGTCGCTCGCAGACCACGTTCACATCGACATTCTCGATGCCCCACCCCTCTCGACTGACGAGTGCGACGACCTCACGTAACAGCACCATCGAGTCGGCACCCTTCCACTTTGGGTCTGTATCAGGAAAGTGGCTACCGATGTCACCCAGCCCTGCCGCACCGAGCAGCGCGTCAGCTACGGCGTGTGCAACTGCATCGGCATCGCTGTGGCCAAGCAGGCCCCGCTCGCCTGCGATGTGCACACCACCAAGTACCAATGGTCGCTCATCATCGGCAAATCGATGGATGTCGAATCCCTGGCCGATGCGCAACGTCACGCTTCACCACGGTGTTGCAGTCGCGCCCACTCGAGGTCATCTCGTGTGGTGATTTTGCGGTTCAATACTTCTCCGTCGACGACCACGACCTTGCCGCCTTCGGCTTCGACAAGCGACGCATCGTCCGTGCCCTCACCACGAGACGCATGGGCTCGCCGCAACATCTCAGCCCGAAAGGCCTGTGGTGTCTGAACCGCGCGAAGTGAACCGCGTGGTGGCGTACGAGTCACCTGGCCAGTTTCATCAACCATCTTGATCGTGTCGGCTACCGGAACCGCTGGAACTGCTCCATCGGCTCCATCGGCGACTGCTTCGATCACCCGAGCAAAGTCATCTTCATTGGCGAATGGCCGTGCGGCGTCATGTACGCAGATGATCGTGGCATTCTTCGGCACTGCGGCAAGACCGCGGCGCACCGATTCACTTCTCGTGCCGCCACCTGCGACTCCGCCTTCGCGAGCGGCAACTTCAGTTGGTACGACGACGACGACACCATCACTCGACTCTCGGGCTGCTTCAACCGCCCAATCCATCACGCGACGATCACCGAGGGCTTCAAACTGCTTGGGTCCGCCGAATCGACTTCCGGCACCTGCCGCAACAACGATGGTCCAAATAACTTCGCCGGGCCTGCGCAATTCACCAGTCGGCATCGTCGTTCAGGGTAGTACCGTTATGCGCATGACCCACGAGGAACTTCTCGCTAAGAATGCCTTCTTCGCCGCGACTTCTCCAGAGTCGTTGAAGAAGATTGCCACCGCCGGCGTAACTCGACGGCTGCAGCGCGGTGATGTGCTGTTTCAAGAAGGTGAGACGCCCGACGCGATGTACGTGGTCTTGTCGGGTCGAATTGCAATCGCCATTGGTAACCGCCCACTCGACTCGCGCGAGAGCATGCTTGCGCTCATGGAATCAGGGGATCTCTTCGGCGAACTCGGTCTGCTCGACGACGGTGCTCGCAGCGCCATGGCTCGCGCCCTTGAGCCCTCGAGTGTGTTGCAGATTCCGTACTCAATCGTGAAGAGTGAACTTCAGGGCAACCCGACGATGCTGTGGGGTGTCACCAAGTTGCTTGCATCTCGCCTGCGCGTGATGGATGAAGTGCTGTCAGACAGCGTGTTTCTCGACGTCACCGGCCGCACGGCCAAACGACTGTTGGAGCTTTCGGACGGAGCCGACGAGTTCCTGCTTCCGGTTACCCAAGAGGAACTCGCCGGTATGGTCGGTGCTTCACGCGAGCGCGTAAACAAGGCCATCGCCAGTTTCATTCGGCTCGGATGGCTCGAACAAAGCGACCGTCGCTACCGCATCATTGAGCGAGCCAAGCTCACCAGCCGCGCCGGGTAGTTAGCCCAAGAGCCACTCTCTCGCACGCTCAAAGGCGTCGCGGGCGTCGTCTTTTCGGTATGAAGGACGAGTCGCGTCATGGGCGAACGCGTGCTCAGCGCCTTCGTAGGCAACCACATTGCAACCGACGTTGCGAAGTTCACTAACGGCGTCTGGTGGCGTATACGGATCTGCCGTGCCAATCAATGCCAACACCTTTGCTGCATCGCCACGGCTCAGGTATTCAAGCGGTTCGCCCTGCGTCGCTGACCGCCACTTTTCCGGCAGACGAATCATTCCGTAGAAACTTGCGATTCGGGCGAACCGCGGGCTCACTGCCGACTTGAAGCAGTACATGCCGCCCATACAAAAACCCATCAGCCCGACACGCGAAGTAGCCACCGCATCGGCAGCTTCGTGCAGATCTCGTAGATGATGAGAATCGTCGAGCGTGGGTACGGCTGCAAAACGTGGCTCAATTTCCATCGTCAACTCACGACCGGGAAACGGCTCAACGGCACACACGGCCATGTTCCACTCGCGACTGAGACGTTCGACCATCTCGTCATAGAGCGGTCGCAACGACCAGATATCGGGCGCAATGACGAGCCCCATGGTGGGGTTCGGTGGTGACGAAATTTCCGCCGTGGTGCCAGACGGCAGCGTGATACGCACGACGTGAACTAGCCGGAAATCTCACTCGTTCGAACTGGTCGCTGCTCGCGGTACGACTTCCACGCAGCGAGACCAGCGACGAGCGATGCGCGCCCGTCGACGACTCCGACCTTGGGTGATGCCCCGTTCACAACTTCGAGAAACTCCGTCCACTCAGCGAGATAGCTCGGGATGTACCGCTCGAGAAAGAAGTAGGGAATCGTCGTGTGAGAACTGCCCTGCGCATTTCGAACGACGGTGGTGTGGGAATACGGGTTCTCTGATGCGGCCAAACCAGAAGAGCCGAATACCTCAACTCGCTGGTCGTAGCCATACACCGCTTTTCGTGAATTGTCGATCTGTGTAATCGCCCCGTTCTCGTGCACCAGAGTGATGGCAACGGTGTCGAGATCGTTCGCCTCCTTGAATTCAGGGACGATTCGTAAATCTCCAACGGCGTAAACCTGGACGATTTCACTGCCTGTCACGTATCGCGCCATGTCAAAGTCGTGAATCGTCATGTCGACGAAGATGCCGCCTGACACCTTGGCATATTCGAGAGGCGGCGGGCCAGGGTCGCGCGACGTGATGCGCACGATGTGAACTTCGCCAAGCGATCCATCGGCAACTCGGTCGCGAACGGCGCGATGCGCAGGATCAAAGCGTCGGTTGAATCCCATCATCACGGGAATGCCTGCATCATGCACCGCCTTAAGAGCACGGTCGGTCTCGGTGAGCGAGAGCGAGACCGGCTTCTCGCAGAACACCGGCTTGCCGTGCTTCGCGGCCTCGACCAGCAGCTCGACGTGCGTGTTCGTGGAAGTGCAGATGGCGAACGCATCAACATCTTTCGAAGCCATGAGTTCGGTTGGGCTGGCAAAGACCTGACACCCGAGGCGATCACCCACCGCGCTCGCCGATGACGAGACAACGTCAAAAACTCCGGCAAGTCGTGCCCCTGGCATGCGCTGCGCGATGAGTTCGGCATGCATCACGCCGATTCGTCCAGTTCCGAGAACTCCGATTGAAACGGTCATGGCCACACCTCTCCTGGTTTTGGTTTTGATGGCGATCCCGCACCGACGACCGACTGGTCAAAATCGATGACTGAGCCTGTCATCAGCCCAGATTCTTCCGACAACAAGAAGCAGATGGCTCGTGCTAATTCGTCTGGCTTGATCAATCGCCCAAGTGGTTGCTCTCGTTCGGCTTTCTCGAGCCATCCGTCGGTGGCGCCATGCCAACGTCGCTGAGTTTGATCTTCGGTCGGAGTATCCATCCATCCAGGGTTCAGGAGATTCACTCGAATTCGATCACGCATCAGTGAGTATGCACAGTTGCGGGTCAACGTGTGGAGGGCGCCCTTTGAGATTGCATAGTGAGTGAGCGACACATCACCACCCCATCCCGTAACACTTCCGATGTTTACGATCGAGCCGGCGACACCTCGTTGTTTCATCAGCTTCGCACAATGCTGAATCAGCATGAACGGTGCGCGCACGTTTACCGCCATCATCTGATCAAACATTTCTGGTGTGGTGTTCCAAACACTGCCCCGGCCGGTCTCTGCGGCCGAATTCAAGAGCCCGTGCACAACACCAAAGTTTTTTGCAACCTCGTCGACGATTCGTTCGGGTTCGTCGGGCTTAGAAAGGTCTGCGGCAACGAAGACTGCACGAGTAGTTGAATCGGTGAGCTCTTTGGCGAGCGCATTTCCAGTCGTGGTGTCTCGCCCCACCAGTACCAGTCCGGCGGCTCCACGACTCTTGGCAATGCGTGCCACCTGCTCACCGACTCCGCGACTTGCACCGCTCAGCAGCAGCACTTTGTCGTCGAAACGAGACAACTCAGTCGAATGCACCATCGAAGACTCCTTTTACCAGCCGACGCGTTGTTGTTTCTTGGATTCCCGCATTACATCACCTGCGGCGATTACTTCCGAACGGTGACTCGTGGTGGGTACGCCGACCTCCCAGAATGAACCGCCACCAGTCCAGTCGTTGGGGCTCGTCTTCATCACGATCACCGTCGTTCGTTCATTTCTCCTCGCCAGCGATACGGCGTTTTCAAGTTCGTCAATTGACGAAACCGAAAGAGTTTCGGCACCCATCGCCGCGGCATGTTGCGCAAAGTCGACATAAACCAGATGTTCTGCGCTGCAGTGTTCGAGCTGATTGTTGAACGAAGCACCACCCTGATTGACCTGGAGTCGATTAATCACCGCGAAGCCACCGTTGTCACAGACCACGAAAATCACCTTGTGTCCGTATAAAACGGTCGAATACAGGTCGCTATTGAGCATGAGATACGAGCCGTCACCGACAAAGGCGATGATCTCTTTGTTGGGCATCGCCATTTTTGCGCCCCATGCACCAGAGATTTCGTACCCCATGCACGAGAATCCGTACTCGCAGTCGAACGAGTTCAGGGTCTTCGCCCGCCATCCGTTGTTCAACTCACCCGGAAACCCTCCTGCTGCAGTCAACACATAGTCGTCGGGCTGGGCGAGCCGATCAAACACGCCGACGACCTGTGCATACGTCGGTCGACCGTCCTGGCCAATTGCACTCTTGGCTGCAATTGAGTCGATGTAGTCGTGATATTTGGCGGTCTCAGCACTGGCATATTGCACCCACGTCGGGTCGCTCTTCCAACCGTTCACTCGCTGACCAATCTCCGCGAGGCACTCCTTCACGTCACCGACAACTGCGTGCGACAAATGTTTGATGGCGTCGAACCGAGCGGTATTCACACCGATGAACTTCACTTCTTCGTGCTGGAAGATGGTCCACGAGCCAGTCGTGAAATCCTGCAATCGCGTGCCGAGAGCAATCACGACGTCGGCTCGCGCCGCAAGCGCGTTGGCCGAGGTGCAACCAGTGACACCCACTGGTCCGGCATTCAACGGATGCTCGGCAACGAGCGATGCCTTTCCAGCAACGGTTTCAACCACCGGAATCTGATGTGCTTCGGCAAATGCGCGCAACTCCGCTTCGGCTTGTGAGTAATGCACACCACCGCCAGCAATGATCAGCGGACGTCGCGCCGAACGCAAGACGTCGCACGCCCGACCAATCTCACTCGCATCGGGACGCGGTCGCAACATCGAGTGCACGGTCGGTGCAAAGAATGCTTCTGGGAAATCAAACGATTCGGCTTGAATGTCTTGCGGTAGGGCGAGAAACGCCGGACCACAGGTTGCGGGGTCGAGCATCGTCGAAATTGCGTGCGGCAACGAATGCACGACCTGTTCTGGGCTCACGATGCGATCCCAGTACCGCACCACGGGCTTGAAGGCATCATTCACCGTGATTGAAGGATCATGGAACACTTCTGCTTGCTGCAGAACGGGATCAGGCACTCGGTGCACGAATGTGTCACCACTGAGAAGCAACAGCGGAAGTCGGTCGACGTATGCAACTGCCGCAGCAGTGACCATGTTGAGTGCGCCGGGGCCAATCGACGATGTTGCGACCATGATTTGGCGTCGACGCATCGCTTTGGTGAAACCGACTGCTGCGAGTGCCATACCTTGTTCGTTCTGGCCGCGCCATGTGCGAATCTTCTCACGCTGCTCCTCGAGAGCCACGCCCAGACTCGTCACGTTGCCGTGACCGAAGATCGCAAAGACACCGGGGAACAACGGTCGCAGCTGCGAGTCAATTTCCACCTGCTGGGCGACAAGATATTGGACGATTGCCTGGGCAGTCGTCAGTCGGCGTGTGCGCATCGTTGAGACGTTACAACGTCGGGCGAACAATCTTCGCAGCGCGGTCGATTGCGCCAGCTACATCGCCGTCACTCGGGAAGAGCAGAGCGCGACCCACGACCAGCCCGCGTACGTTCGGCACTTGCATGGCGCGGCTCCATGATGCATATGCGGCCTCTGGGTCGTTGCCTGGGGCGCCTCCGAGAATGAGCCCGGGCAGAGTCGTTGCCGCCATCATTCGCTCAACTTGTGAGCTTGCCGGAACCTTCAACCAGGTAAATGCCGAAGACGACCCGAGGCCAGACGCAATCGAGACTGCTTTCACCAAGAGGTCGTCGTCGTTGATCATCTTTGCTGGTCCGGGCGAGCCAGCGGTGTAGGGCAACGGCTCCACCATGATCGGTAGCTGCAAGTCGGCCATTTCGGTCACGGCGTGGGCACACGCTTCGATTGTTGGTGCAGTTCCTGCGTCAGTATCGGCGAGACGCAAGAGCACCTTGCCGCCATCCAATCCACGAGCGGCAAGGTCTCTGGGTCGATACGCAGTCATTCGGTCATCAAGCTCCCATGAGGCGCCCATGATTCCGCCACGATTCATCGTGCCGAACACCAATTTGTCATCAAGGGCACCAAGTAGCGCCAACTCTTCAATCACATCTGCACTTCCAAGCACGCCGTCACAGCCCGGATGTGCGAGGGCTACAAGCAGCGCATCAAGCAGTCGCCGACGATTCGCCATCGCGAACTTGTCATCGCCGACACCGAGCATCCCCCGGGCCGTGTGATCTGCCGCCACGATGAAGAGTCGCCCGTCGCGAAGCAATGGACGGCGACGCCGACGACGAAGTAGTTCGACGGCTCGAGTTGGATCAGATAACCGAACCTGAAGCAGGTGGTTCCACTGATCGTCGTGCATGCCGATATCCCTCGCGGAGGCTAGGAGGCGCGAACTCGACCAGACATCAGCTCAACGAGTCGATTCATCGTGAGCTCATGTTTTTCAAACTGGCCAAGCGACTGACCGCGATTCAGCAGGAGGAATCGGTCGCCAACGGGCAATGCGTGTTGTGGGTTGTGCGTGATCAAGATGACGCCGAGGCCACGCTCCGCGGCATTGCGCACGAACTGCAACACCAAGTCACTTTGACGCACGCCGAGTGCCGAGGTTGGTTCATCGAGAATCAAGACCTTGGCGCCGTAGTACACCGCGCGGGCGATTGCGACGCTCTGGCGTTCTCCGCCCGACATCGTGCCGACGGGCTGGTCGATGTCACGCACATCGATGCCGAGTTTGAACATTTCCGACTTTGCCGTTTCGCGGGCAAACTTGGCGTCGATGCGCTTGATTGGTCCCAATCGCTTCACCGGCTCGGAGCCAAGGAAGAAATTGCGCCATACCGACATCAGCGGAGCGACAGCGAGGTCTTGATACACGGTGGCGATGCCACGGGCACGGGCCTCGCGCGGCGATTCGAAGAACACCTCTTCACCTTCAAACATGTATTTGCCCTTGCTGGGCTTGTGCAAACCACTGATGATCTTGATGAACGTCGACTTTCCTGCGCCGTTGTCACCAAGCACGCAGGTGACCTGCCCAGCCAGCACCTTTGTGGAGATGCCCTCAAGGGCGGTGACGTTACCGAAATACTTCGAGATGTCCTGCAGTTCGAGAAGTGGGGTGCCAGAACTCATCGTTGTTCGTTCGCTTTCTTTCGCACGTAATTATTGACGAGCACTGCAACGAGCAATACCACGCCGAGGAAGATGAAACGACCGTCTTGATTCCATCGGGCAGCGGGAATGCCGTTCTTGGAAATCGCCATGATGAGTGCACCGAGCGATGCACCGATGACCGAACCGTACCCACCCGTCATCAGGTTGCCACCCACTACCGCAGCGATGATGTATTCGAATTCCTGGCCGTCACCCTGCTGGGCCTGGACCGAGTTCAGGCGCATGAGAATCATCGTGCCGACGAAACATCCCATCAGTGAGGTGGCCATGAAGAGTGCCGTCTTGACCTTGTCGGCCGGAACACCGACGGCGCGAGCGGCATCTTTGTTGCCACCAACGGCAAAAATCCAGTTGCCGTACTTGGTCTTGGTGAGCACAAAGCTGCCGACAATCGTGAAGAACAGCCACCAGAAAATCGACATTCGAAACACGCCGTCACTGAAGAGCAGTCGCTGACCAAGTGCGACAAAACCGATCACTCCACCCGCGACCACAAGGCGTCGACCAATCTGATCGCTCACCGCGTCGAATTTCGTGCGCTGAACATGGCGTGCCTCAACGAGCGTGCTGGCGATGACAAGCGCCCCACCCATCAAAAGCACACTGAAGATTCCCCCGCGGAATCTCGGGGCCGATGAATCAGCGCGCAGAGCAAATGCGACGACGAAGAATGCCACTCCCATGAGCACTCCGATGTTGCGAAACCACGTGGTGCTGACCTTGCCAGCAATCGATCGCGCCCGGTAAAAGCACACCGCGGCAGCAACGCCCGACAGCGTGATGACTACGGCCCGCACTGCCTGCACCGTGGTCAGCTGCAACACGGAGACCACGAGTGTCAACATCACCAAGCTGATGACTGGCAGCCGCAGAATCAGCCAAGCAATCGAACCTCCGGAGCGTTCAACCTCTTGATTCTTCAGATCACGAACGACGACGATCACCGGATACAGAGCACCAGCAATCGCCAAGACCCATACCAACCACATTGGTAGCCACGGCCGCACTTCCAGCCGCTCATCACGACTAAACACCTGACCTGCAAGTGATGCGACGGCACTGCCGACGACTCCCGCGATGATCAAATTACGAGATTGTGTCGGAAGCGATCCGCTGACTGCGGCACGTGTCTCGAATCGGCTGGCCGACCATCCAACGATTGCAACGATGAGCCCCAGCAAACCCACGACACCGGCAAGTGCATTACCCGACACAGAGTCCGTTCGGTGAAGGATTCCTACTCCCGCAGCAACGGCAACGAGCCCGATGAGTGCGGCAAAGAGCGAGCCAGCATGACGTGCTGCACGACGCACCAGCGACTGCTCAATGAGACCCGCAATGAGGAGGGCCGCGCAGAGCAAGCCACCGATGATGAACGCCTGGTCGCGGAATCTCCAGTTATCAAACACGTTCTCGCCAGCAAAAACGGCTTTGAAGAACTTAAAGCCCTCGGTCTCATCAATGTCCGAGATGTTGACTTTGTCGTTGACGCGCTTGGAAAAGACGAGGTTTGCACCCTTGATGACGAAGAACGTTCCGAGAGTCACGATGAAGCTCGGCAAACCGGTTCGATTCACGAGGAAGCCGTTCCACCACCCGACGCAACCGCACAAGATAAAAGCCGCGGCAATCGCAAGCCACAATGGCGAGCCATCGGCGGTGAAGTACTTCGCCATGAGCGCGATGGTCACACCCGTTGCCCCGGTAATCACACCCGACGACAGGTCGAACTCGCCGCCAATCATCAGCAGAGCAACTGCGATCGCCATGATGCCCAAAGGTGCAGCGACATCGAGGAAATTCGACGTGCTACCGGCGGTGCCGAATGTGTCGCCGTTACCCCAGAAAAATGCCCAAACCACAATCGTGCCGATCAAGGCACCGATTTCGGGCGAAACAAGTAGTCGTTTGACGGGACCTCGGTACGAGATTCGCTCGTCGTTGCGGGAGAGTGACTCAGAATCCGCCATACACCTGTCCCCCCGACACGGTCGTTAAATCTGCGGTGCGATGGTCACTGGTGACCACTCGGATGCTGAGCACCGCGCATCCATTGCGTGTAACACCTTCTCGGGCTGGCTCGCCCGCCCCGAAGGGCGGGCGAGCCGAACCTGAGTAAGCAAGCGCTGATTTAGCGCGTGCCTGCCTCGACGAGCGTCCTCACTGCCGCGACGTTGTCCTTGGTGACAAAGCCAGGGCCGGTCATCACTGGCAGACCTCCGCCAACGGAGTTCTGGTTCGTGATGTTCAGGTAGAGGAACACGACAGGCAGGTAACCCTGCATGTACTGCTGCTGGTCAATGGTGAAGAGCGCTTCGCCGGCTTCGATCTTGTCGAAGAGCTCGGTGAAGAGGTCGAAACCACCAACGTTGATCTTGCGACCAAGCTCCTTGGCGGCGTTGGCGCCGTCAACGGCAATGACCGGACCAGTTCCGAGGAAGGAGTCGATCGAAGGATCGGCTTCCATCGCGGCCTTGATCTCAGCCTGCTGGGTGACGCGGTCTGCATCGCCCGAGGTCGTGATCTGGATGACCTTGCCACCGAAGGTTTCGGCAGCCGAGTTGCAGCGCGTCTCGAGAGCGACGTTGCTCTGCTCTTGCTTCGCGCAGAGCATCACTTTGCCGCCAGCGGCCTTCAGACGCTCACCAGCGCCGGCTCCGGCGATGGTCTCGTCCTGACCGACGTGGGTAATTGCACCGAGACCCTTGAAGAGGTCGCTACCCGAGTTGAGGGTGATGAGCGGAATTCCCGCCTCGGTCACCTTCTTGAGCGCGCCTTCGAGGGCTGCTGGGTCAGCGAGCGAGACCGCGATGCCGTCGGCACCATCGGCGATCGCCGCTTCGATCATTTGCGCCTGGTCCTGGGCGTTGTTGTTTGCACCCTGGTAAATCATGGTGATACCGAGAGCAGCGCCTGCTGCCTCTGCACCCTTCTGAGCCACCGACCAGAACACGCCGTCGTCGCCGTGGGTGATGACATAAATCTTGATGTCCTCACCAGCGGTCACGTTGGAAGTGTCTTCTGTTGACGCTGCCGTCTCATCGGACGAGCCAGAGTCATCAGCCGAGTCGGAGCTGCCGCCGCAGGCTGCGAGCACGAGAAGTGCTGCAGCGCCGACGATGGCGCCCCACTTTTTACGCTGTTTCATTCTTGATATCCCCCTTGTAGGTTCGTGCAGGCGAACGCCCGCGCTTAGGCACCCTAGTCGGAGGAGTGACGCTGGGCAACCCGCAGACCCTTGAGAATTCCCGCACAAATCTCTTGGGCGGGTCCTGTCTAGAGCTTCGAGAGGTACCGGATGCTGCGCTCGACGGCCGTGCTCGCGGCGTCTGGGGTGCGGGCTTGGTCGCCAACAATGGCGATGTCTTGCTCGAGCACGTACCAACCCTCATACCCGCGCGACTCCATCGTGCGAACGACCTCGGCTACGGGCACGTCGCCATCTCCGGCGGAACAGAAGACCCCGTCGCGAGTGGCCTCCAGCAAGCTAATTTCACGCGCCAAAAACCGCTTCGCAATCGACATCTTGGCGTCCTTGATATGCACGTGGTCGACTCGGTCGAAATGATCCTTGGCGAACTTTGCAGGGTCAGTTCCACCAATCTGCAGGTGACCCGTGTCGAGCAGCCATCGCACCGAGGATCCGGCGACTACGCGCTGCACGTCGTCGTACGTCTCGACCAACGTATTGAGATGCGGATGGAGCACCTGTCGAATGCCGTACCCGGCGCAAATCTCATCGACTTC
>CAYFNN010000003.1:11800-41700 GCA_964344465.1 uncultured Bifidobacterium sp.
GATGCGGATGGAGCACCTGTCGAATGCCGTACCCGGCGCAAATCTCATCGACTTCGGAGAATCCGTCAAACATCGCTTGCCACTGTGCGTCTGATAGGGGGAATCGCGGACCCCATCCTTCATCGACGACGACGGCAGTAATGAAAAAGCCCTTGCCGGTGGCGCCAAGCAATGAAGCAGAAAAATGTGCCGCTTTGCGCATCGACTCTCGTTGACCGCGATCGTGCATCACCAAGGGCACGAAAGCCCCGACGATTGGAAGCCCGAATTCTGCCGCCACATTCGCGACTTCTACTGGTGTCGTGCCGAGATAGCCGACCGGACCCTGCTCTGTACCACTCAAACCCAGGCGCTTCATCTCACCAAGCACCGTGCGAGGTGCGAGTTGATAACCCCAATCGGGAACTTCGCAAACTCCCCATGAAATCGGGTTTCCCACCAAACGACTTGCCACCGATGCCTTAGCCATGATTTCCTCAGACTCTTTCTCTCTGCGTGATGCAGGAAGCAGACTAAACGACGTGACGTCGACTTCGACAACTCGGGTGACGAGGGTCGTCGTTGCTGGGGTGCTTGTTGCCATCGTCGGTCTTTTTGTAGTGCGGCAACGTCGGCCTGAACCACAAGTGTTGCCGACGACATCGGTCGTCCTCGTCGAAGCATTCGGTTGCAAACGGACGGCAACCCGCACCGTGGCCACCGCGATTGCCAGAACGGAAGCCGGGACACCGCTGTTTCTTACGGTGGCCCACGGCGTGGCCGGCCAAGACCTCATTGAGGTGGTGGGCAACGGCGGTCGATTCGCGGCAGACGTCGTCGCGATTAACACGGAGTGGGACCTCGCGATACTTGCGCCACGTGAACGTGACGCCAGTGCGCTTGCGGAGATTCAGCCCGTTGACCGCGGCACGGCAGTTGCGGGAGAAGCGCGGCTAGTCGTGTTTCCGAATGACGGTGCTACCGGAACGATGCAGCAGCAGCGCCCAGCCAGAATCGTGAAACGCACGCGAATACGCACCGAAGACATCTACCTGCGTGACGTAGCCGAAGATCGTCTGCGGCCAGGTTTGGAGGTTCGAGTCGAAGTCAATGTGGGCGATTCAGGAGGCCCATTGTTTGCAAACGATGGCTCACTGGTCGGAATCATCTGGGGCACGAGTCGCAAGACACCTGGCCGAAGTTGGGCGACTCGCATTGAGGCGGCAGACGAGCTCATCGCTGCCGCTCAAGTGCAACTCGGGGATTCACGCGATACTCCGCTTGGTCTCGTAGCCTGCGCACCGTAATGAAACCGGCGTGCCGACAATGACGACACGCACATCTCGGCCTGCGTATTTCTTCATCTTTTTGTGTGCCGGTCTCGCCTTTGGCATCATCGGCCCGTCACTACCACTCTTGGCTGATCGAAGCGCGGTGACCGTCGGAGAAATCGGCACAGTGCTCGTGTTTTACGGTCTCGGTTATCTGGTCGGAACGCGACTCTTCGTGCGCGGATACGACAAAGGGTGGGGAAACAAGCTCGCCGCGAGCGCACTCGGCTGTTCGGCGTTCTGTTTTGCACTCGTGCCACTCGGCAGCAACGTGGTTCTCATAAGTGCTGCATTTTTCTGCTTCGGAGCCGCATTGTCGACCTCAGATGTCGGCTGCAACACGATGATCGTGTGGGAACTTCGCGAAAAGTCGGGAGCTTCACTGGCGTTCATGCACACCATGTTCGGTGTTGGCGCCATCGTCAGCCCGTTCATCGTTCGGGCCTCTGACTCCTTCAACGGCTCGGCGCACTTTGCGTATTGGTTTGGCTCAGCCATGCTGCTGTCATCGGGACTTTTCGTTTTGACTCGCACGTCTCCCCCGGATCCACATGTGGAGATTCGCGCGCAGCAGGGTGACCTCAGCCGATCACAAATTGGCTACATCGTGCTCTACTTCTTCGGCTACGTTGCCGTGGAAGTTGCCTTCGCCACATGGATCTACACCTACGCAACACGAATCGGCATGCCGAAGATCGAGGCTGCACTCGTCAATTCGCTGTTCTGGGTTGGATTCATGCTCGGTCGGCTTGCAACCGTTTGGTTGGCTCGGCTGCCAAACTCGCTTCGCTTCGTTCGCATCGCCGTGCTGGTAAATCTCACCGTGTGTGCGGTGCTTCTTGTGGGATTGGACTCCACTCTCATCGTGTTGGCACCGATTTACGGTCTTGCGACTGCGCCACAGTTCCCCTTGATGTTGGCGTACATCGGCACTCGGATACCTCTTTCAGGGAAAATGACTTCTCGGGTGGTGGGCACGGCTGGCCTCAGCTCAACCGTGATGCCATGGCTGACTGGTCAAGTACTCGAAAACGTTGGTCTGTGGACCTTCCCCATCACGCTGGCTGCCGCTGCTTTCGCTGTGCTCGTAGCTACCGGTCTGATCGTTGCGCGACTACCGAAGGCGTTGATTGCTACGACCTGAGTCGTCGCATCTCATCACGCACTTCGCGCATACCGCCAGTACGAACGGCGCCAGATGACACCCAGTTGACATAGTCAGTGCTGCTGAACACGGCATGTTCATCGGTTCGAACGTGAAATTGCAGCGGTTCAATCACCTCAACCTCCCCTGGCGCATTCGGATGCAGTGCAGCAAAAATTGGTCCGGTTGCCGTTCGGCTCGGCTCAAACATCTCCTGATAGCAACGCTCCGGAAGTGATGTTCCGCTCGGCCGAGAAAAGTCGGTCTGCAACACCTCGTCAAAAATCGGAATTCCCATCCGGCGAGCCTCTTGTACGAACTCTGCAAAAAGCGCCTCGGGCACGCCGTCGAGATGATCGTTCGGTCCGTAGGCAGCGAGTGTGCGGGTAAGTAGGGCGGGAATCTCGTACTGCTCAGCCAGTTGCAGGTAGGTGCCGCAGAACTCGGGGCCCATCACCGCTCCCATATGAGCGTCGATATGCGTGATATCGAACCCACTGTCGTGAGCCGCCGCCATTTGTGCGGTCATCTCCTCTGCTGCAGCAAGCGGGTCTGCGTTGCGGCGCAGTTCGGCGACACTACGCCACATGAACCCGTCATCATCGACGAGACCACTGGATGGTGACGCACCGATGAGTGGCCGCCAGCGGTAGTGCTCTTTCTCCGCATTCAGGGTGAGATGCACTCCCAGGTCGAGGGCGGGATTCTCGACAGCCATTTCTGCAGCTTCGCTGAACCAGGGACATGGCACCATGACCGATCCACTCGTAATGGTTCCGAGTGCGGAAAGTTTGGCGAACGAGATGTTTGCGCCGTGGCACATACCGATGTCGTCCTGATGCAGTACGAGCAAACCAGCTAAGGACTGGCTCATAACTGGACCGTCCGCTTCTCACGGGCCGATTCGGCAACGGCAAGACCGATGAGCGTCGACCGTGCGCTGTCGATGCCGTTCGGATACGGGTGCGCAGCGCCCCGAATGATCTGCGCGAATACCTCTGCCTGTCGGCGCACGCCATCGAGCGTGGCGTCGCTGGAGTGGCCGTCGCTCACCACTCGCACGCCATCACCGGTGGCAACGCGTAATTGTCCGTGCGGGAGCAGGTCGACGAACACTGCTCCTTGTTCGCCGAGAATCTCGGTGCGAACATCATCGCCATACCGCGAGTTACGCGAGAGATCGACGACCGCCGTTCGCCCCGACGGAAACTCAAGTACTGCGCAGAGATTGTCGACATCACCGACTCCAGCAAGCGATCGATCAACAAGCGGCAGATTCCACGCCCGAACGGCACATGCCCGCTCGTCAAACAACCATTCAGCGAGGTCGTATTCATGCACGCCACAATCCACGGCGAGTCCGCCGCTGACCGCCGGATCACAGAAACTCGCTGGTGGCGGGTTGGCATCCCACTGCGACAGTCGAATCCACACTGGCGTGCCGATGGCGCCACTGGCGACAAGACGTTTTGCCTCACGCCATGGCGGAGAGAACCGGCGCCAGTGACCAATCTGCAATATCTTTCCCAGATCATTTGCACGGTTGGCAAGTTCGCGCGCCACCGAAGGCTGCAGTGAGAGCGGCTTCTCACACAACACGTGCACTCCTGCGTCCAGCGCCGCACCGACCATTTCTGGGTGCAGTGGCGTTGGCGACACGATGAGACATGCCTCAACGCGCTGCACTGCATCCGTGTACGAAGAAACAGTCTCGGCGCGAGGAAAGAACTTCCGAACATGTTCTGGTGTTGCGGGGTGAGGGTCTGCCACGACGACCACATCCATGAGATCGAGGGTTGCAAGTGCAGAGGCATGAACTCGACCCATGCGCCCAAGGCCGATGAGAGCCAATTTCACCGGAGTCATGTTGGGGCCGTACCTGAGCGAACCTCGGAGAGATGTACGACCCGCCCCTCGCGTGCGGAGATCTCGCAGGCGACTGCGACTTCAGTGGCATGAATCGCCGACCGTGGCGGGCACGGGTTGGGTCCGCCATGTTGCAACCACTCGACATAGGCGGCGGTTTCGGCCCGAAACGCCTCGCGGAATCGCTCGATGAATCCGCCCCAGGGTTTCCCATCAACGATGTCCGGCTGGTCAAGAGAGAGCAACGGCGTGCGCGATGTGAGACCTGCGGTCAACGTGTCACGTGACCCGAATACTTCAAAGCGAACATCATGCCCACGTGGATCATGGCGAGTGCCCGAGATTGCAACCTGTACGCCATTTACCGTGACGAGATGAATCAACGAGACATCACCGTCGTCGAAGTCGGCATACTGCCGATGTTCACGAACGCGATGCGAGGCGTACACGGTTTCTACCTCCGAGTCTGCGAGCCACGTCGAAACATCAAAATCGTGTACGTGCAAGTCGCGATAAATGCTGCCACTGCCTTCGAGGAATTCGCGTGGTGAAGGTTGATGGTCGTGCGAGACGAGATGCATCACATACAGAGTCCCGACATCACCAGCAACGATGCGCCTTTTTGCCTCGCGAATTCCTGCATCAAACCGACGTTGGAACCCGATTTGTAGTTGGCAATTCATCGCATCGGCAGCAGCAACGAGCTCGCGAGTTTCGCGAAGATCTAACGCAATCGGCTTCTCACAAAAAATGCGTCTTCCAGTATTCATCGACTTGCGGAGGAGCTGAGCATGATTGGCAGTGGCGGTGGTGATCATGACTGAGTCAAAATCATCCGGACGAACGGATTCAAAGTCGGCAGACTCAACGCCGAATCGCGCCGCCAGTTCGGCAGCTCGCTGGCGATTGCGATTCGCAACCACCACGCTGGTTACCGCACGATGAGTTACGAGATCCTCGACACGAATTTCTCCCATTCGGCCCGCGCCGTAGACGAGAATCTTCACGAGCCGAAACTAATCGCCGCATCCCTCTAGCCTCGGAACGATGCAGGGCAGAGTAATCACCGTTGGTCGAGTGAGTATCGACCTCTACGCCCGAGAGCCCGGTGTGGCGTTTCGACAGGAACAAACGTTCAGCAAGAGCGTTGGGGGTAGCCCAACGAATGTCGCCGTCGCTGCAGCCAGGCTTGGGCACCACGCAACACTGCTCACCAAAGTTGGTGACGACGAATTGGGACAGTACGTCGTCGAGCGTCTGCGTTCGTGGGGTGTCGATACCTCGCGAATAACTGCACATCCCAATGGGCTGACACCTGTAGTGCTCGCCGCGCTGGATCCACCGGAGGAACCAAAACTCATCTTTCATCGACAACCAGACGCGCCCGACACCACGATGGACGAAGGTGTCATCAACCCGAGTGACGTGAGCGACTGTGACGTGTTCTGGATGAGCGGCTGCGCGCTGTCACGCGGCTCGACCGCAACAACGAGCATGAACTGGCTCCGGCACCGTGCCCGCGCGGATCACACCGTGTTGGATCTCGACTATCGACCATCGTTCTGGAAGACACCGGGAGATGCTCGTGCGGCCAGTCAGGCAGCGATTGAAATGTGCAGCGTTGTGGTGGGAAATCGTACCGAGTGCGACATGGCGCTGGGAATCTCCGACCCCGAGAGGGCAGCCGACGAGCTGCTGGCCCGAGGGGTGCGACTAGCGATCGTAAAGATGGGGGCGGCAGGAGTCTTACTTGCAACGACGAACGAACGAGTCACGATTGCACCTCTGCGCATACGGCTCGTCTGTGGTCTTGGTTCGGGTGACGCTTTCGGCGGTGCGCTCATTCACGGTTTGATCAACAACTGGGGACTCCGGCAGATCGGAGAGCTCGCCAATGCTGCTGGTGCGTACGTCGCAACGCAACTCACTTGTGCCGACGCAATGCCGTCGCTAGCGACACTCGAGTCGTTCAAGAACGACCCGGCAAACCAGAGCAGCTGAACACCATGATCGATGATTCAGTCTGGAATCGGCTGCTGCGCGAACGCGCTGAACATCCGTTGGCGTTTGTCGATGCCCTGCGAGGCCGTCGACGACGTTCGTTGCTTCCAGCCGACAACCGACTGTTGATTGTTGCGGCAGATCACACGGCCCGCGCCATCCTTGCCGCAGGAGCTGAGCCTTTTGCCATCGCCAATCGACGTGAACTACTTGACCGACTGACGCGAGCGCTGGCGAACCCACTGGTCGATGGCGTACTCGCGAGCGCCGACATCATCGAGGAGTTGGCGTGGCTCGGTGCGCTCGAGGAAAAGGTCGTTTTTGGCACGATGAATCGAGGCGGATATCTCGGTGCTACATGGGGCCTCGACGATCGCGTGACTGCCTATGACGCCGAACATGTGGCTTCGCTGGGCCTCGATGGCGGCAAGGTGCTGTTGCGAATCGAACACACGGACCCTGGGGTGCTCCGCACTCTTGATGACGTCGTCAACCAGATGAGACTCCTCGCCGAACGCGACCTGGTGTGCATCGTCGAACCACTGCCGTACGTGCGTAACGAGTCGTTGATGCCGGTGCTTGATACCTCAAGCGAGCGTCTCGACAAGATCGTTGCAATCGCCGCTGGTCTGACCGCGACGTCTATGCGCACCTGGCTGAAGTTGCCGGCCTGGACAAGTGCTGACACGCTCGCTGCGGCATCGCGATTGCCCATACTCTTGCTGGGCGGTGATCCCGGTGAACGGCTTGAAGCGACCATCAGTCAGTGGACAACGGCGATGGCGGTGCCCAACGTGATTGGGCTCGTCGCCGGCCGACCGTTGCTCTTCCCGCATGGCCGAAGCGTCGAGGAAGTCATCTCACTCGCCGCCGGCATCGTGCACGGCCCAAGGGAATAGTCGCCATGTCGTGGTATTTCCCGAACGGTTCTCTCGCCACCGAGAGCCAGCCGTTGTCGCTCGACGTGCGACGTGCTGGTTGGACATATTGCGGACTCGATGTGTACGACTTATCACGAACTCCATCGGTGCGATTTCGTCATCTCGATCGCGAGTCAATCATCGTTCCGTTGTCATCACAACGTGTCGACGTGCACGTTGACGGTATCCACTACTCACTCACAGGTCGCAGCGGGGTTTTTGCTGCGGTCGCCGACTGGCTCTACGTGCCAGTCGGCGCAGAGACCACATTCAGTGGTGAGCCCGGCGAAGTGGCAGTGTGCACTGCGGTTGCCGAACAACGCTTTCCCGTACACCACGGTCTCGCCCAAGATGTTCCTGTTGAACCGCGCGGAGCCGGTTTTGCAACTCGCCAAGTAAACAACATCGCAACGCCCGACTCATTCAAGTTCGCACATCGAATCCTCGTTTGTGAAGTATTGACCCCTGGCGGGAATTGGTCGTCATGGCCACCGCATCGCCACGATGGCGTGGCCGGATGTCCGTACATGAATGAGGAGATTTACTACTTCCGATTGGGCAAGCAACTGTCAGATCACGGCGACCCAGAAGCCACCGGCTACTTCCATGCGTACACGGTGGATAACAGCGTCAATGACACGATCACCCTTCATGACGGCGATACCTACGTGCTTCCTGCCGGATACCACGGTCCGACCATCGCAGCTCCCGAGTATCCGATGTATTTTCTCAATGTGCTCGCCGGGCCGGCAGCCGAACGCACGATGGCGTTCTGCGATGACCCGAGCCACCACTGGATCCGCGACTCGTGGAAAACCCAGGCCATAGACCCGCGTGTGCCAATGACTCGTGCATCTGGCAGAGTGAGACAATGACGAGAAAACGAATTGGCATTGCAGTACTCGGCCTCGGCTGGATGGGACAAGCCCACAGTCGTTCGGCATCGCGCATCCCCTCGCTCTTTCCGGAATGCGAGGCCGAACCACAACTCGTCGTCTGTGCCGATACCGACGAGGGCCGACGATCACGAGCAGTGCGCGACTTTGGCTTTCAACGTTCCGTGGCTGATTTTCATGAAGCAGTAACGGCACCAGACGTAGATGCTGTTTGGGTTACGGCGCCAAACATGCTGCACCTACCGATGATTGAGGCGGCGGCGAAGGCCGGCAAGTCGATTTTCAGCGAGAAACCCATCGGTGGCAAACCCGAGCAAACTGTCGCGGCATATCGTCTCGCCGAACAGCACCGAATTGCCACTGGCGTTGGATACAACTACGTCTGGGCTCCACTCGTCATCCACGCTCGCAGCCTCATCGAGTCAGGAGCCATCGGTCGAGTAACGCACTATCGCGGGCGATTCCTGAGCATGTACGGCAGCGACGAACTTGGTCTTCTGACGTGGCGTTTCAAGTTTGCAGAGTCCGGATACGGCGTCACGAGTGACATTCTCAGCCACTCGGTTTCAATGGCTCACTATTTGGTGGGTGGAATCAGCGAAGTGGTCGGGATGAAGCACAACACCATTACGCATCGACCATTGCCAACTGGTGTCGCCAGCCATTACGGGCGAGGCAAACCCGAAGACCCCAAGGGCGAGGTCGAGAACGAAGACTTCGCGTCCATGTTGTGTCGTTTCGAGAACGGCGCTACGGGAACGTTTGAGACGAGTCGCTCGATGGTCGGACCGGAGAGTCAGAATGCATTCGAGGTCTACGGCACAGAGGGTGCGCTCGGCTGGAACCTCGAGAAGATCAACGAACTACAGCTGTACCGGCGAGATACGAGCGTCAATACGGGGTATACGACGATTTATGGCGGAGATCGTTTTCCTTTTCACGGTGCATTCGCCCCGGGTCAAGCCAATGCCATCGGTTTCGAAGATCTCGTGGCCATCGAGGACTACCAGTTCATGATGTCCTTGGTACGAGGTACTCGATTCTCCCCAAGCTTCAAAGAAGCGGTGGATGTTGTCAGTGTGCAACAGGCACTCATCAATTCGTGGAGCTCACGAACCTGGGAGAAGGTCGTCGACCTGACGAAGTAACGACCGCCGACAAAGCGGTGAGAGTAGCGGTGAGGCGCATGCGGACGCTGTCTGCATGCCCAACAACACTGAACCCAGATACCGCTCTACCGTCCTGAACCAACTCAACGATGAATGGCGGCGCATGTGCCGGTCACAAACGACATTGCGCGCCGTTCAAGGCTGGAATCTCACTACGGACCCGGTCTCGTCACTCGACGATGTGCTCACCCTCGCCGGTTTCCGTGGAAGCAAGATTGACGATGCAGCAGACCGAGTGCTGCTGCAACTCGTGCATCGAGCCAGCAGCGATCAGCTGGCGGCACGAATCGTTCTGCAACGAGTGTTGCCGCCACTCGTTTCGGTGGCGCAGCGACGTGGCAAGCAGACACAAGGTGGGTTCGACGAGGCACTCGCCACACTGCTGTCACACGGGTGGGAAGTGATTCGCACCTACCCCGTCGACCGACGCCCGGCGAAGGTTGCCGCCAACATCACCCGTGACGCCGAATACTTCGGCTTCGTGCGACGCAACCGACAAGTGGCAGAGATGCAGTCATTCGACCCCGACTCGATTCCGGCTGCGCCGCACTACTACAACTCATCCGAACAACTCGACGATCTTCTCGAACACGCCCGGCGATGCCGTGTATCTGCACGTTCAATCGAAGTGTTACGGGTGCTCGGCACTCACTCGTTGGCCGAGATGGCACAGCAGCAGGGTCTTTCCCCCCGTGCGGCACGTCGGCGCCGACAGGAAGCGCTCAACGAGTTGCGTGTACGAACGCGGTCTGCTGCGTGAGCTTCGTGGTGCGAAGCCGCAGGCTGTTGGTAACTACGAACACACTCGAGAACGCCATTGCCAAACCTGCCCACATTGGATTGAGCAGGCCGAACGCAGCAAGCGGCACCGCGGCCGCGTTATAGACGAACGCCCAGAACACATTCGCGCTGATCGTACGCAGCGTGGCGCGTGACAAGAGGATTGCGTCTGGCACGAGCCGCAGGTCGCCACTCACGATGGTGAGGTCGCTGGCGTTCATCGCCACGTCGGTGCCGGTGCCCATGGCGATGCCGACGTTGGCCTGCGCAAGAGCCGCCGCATCATTGACTCCGTCGCCGACCATCGCCACGGCATAGCCGCGCTCTTGTAGATCGGCGACAACACGTACCTTCTCTTCGGGCAACACGCCGGCAATCACATGCTGCTCATCGGTCTCGATGCCCACTTGTTTGGCTACCGCGAGCGCAGTCGCACGACTGTCGCCGGTCAGCAGGATGGGTCGCAAGCCGAGTTCACGCAGAGCCGAAATGGCAGAAGCGCTGTTTGCCTTCGGTCGGTCGGCTACCACACACACGCCACGAACGGCGCCGTCGATTGCCACCAGAACGGCAATATTGCCAACGGCTCGCGCGGCATCGATGGCTGCCGACATCGCTTGGGGAATGAGCACCAACTTGCGGCGCATCAACACCTCATTACCCACCATCACACTGCTGCCAGCAACACTGCCGATGGCACCCATACCCGGCAGATTTTCGAAATCGCCTACCGCAGCAAGGTTGCCGACTTCGGCCCGCGCCGCCGATGCAATGGCCTTGGCGACTGGGTGTTCGCTGGCGTGCTCAAGTGCACCTGCTGCAGCGAGAACATCCGACCGCGACGCACCTTCGTTACATACCACGTCGACTAACTGCATCGCACCGGTGGTGACGGTGCCGGTCTTGTCGAACACCACGGTGTCGATGCGTCGCGTGCCTTGCAACACGTCGGCACCCTTGATGACGATGCCCATCTGTGCCGCACGACCACTGCCCACCATCAATGCAGTGGGTGTTGCCAGGCCGAGCGCGCACGGACACGCAATGATCAACACCGCGACCGAAGCAGTGAAGGCCTGCGACAAATCGCCATCCAGCCACCACCAAATGGCGAACGTGACGAGTGAAATCACAATCACCGTTGGCACGAACACGCTGCTCACTCGATCGGCGAGTTTCTGCACGGGTGCCTTGGTTGCTTGCGCGTCACGAACCAGGCGGGCCATCTGCGCAAAAGTTGATTCGGCACCGACACGCGTCGCCTGCACGACGAGGCGACCGGTGAGATTCACCGTGGTGCCGGTCACGGATGATCCAACCGTTACATCGATCGGCACACTTTCACCCGTCAGCATCGATGCATCGACTGACGAACTCCCCTCGCGGACCACGCCGTCGGCCGCGATGATTTCGCCAGGTCGCAGGACGATGAGGTCGCCCACCTGCACTGCCGATGCGTCGATGAGAAGTTCCTCGCCGCCCCGAACGACCGTGGCGGTGCGGGCACCGAGTGCCAGCAGCGATCGCAGCGCATCGCCAGCGCGGCGCTTGGCGCGGGCCTCGAAGTAACGGCCGGCAAGGAGGAAGATCGTGACGGCGACTGCGACCTCCATATATATGTGGTCAATCTCTGACGAGGTCATGCTCATGCCGGTGTGGTCTTCGGCGGCGTTGCCCCATACGAGTGCCCATACCGACCAACCCATCGCGGCGATGATGCCGATGGAGATGAGCGTGTCCATCGTGGTGGCACGGTGGCGTGCGTTCATCCAGGCGGCGCGATGAAACGGCGCAGCACCCCAGACGACGACTGGCAACGAGAGTGCAAGTGCCCACCACTTCCAATTCGAGAAATGCAAGGCGGAAATCATCGACAGTGCAGTGACAGGTACGCCAGCAATCAGCGACACGGTCAGACGTGTGCGCAACATCGCTACGCGTTCGTTGGTTTCTTTGTCGAGCATCTCCGGTGTGGTGTCGGCAAGTAGACGGGCGCGATAGCCGGCTTGTTCGACCTGCGCTACGAGTTGTTGGGTGGTGATGCCACCTTCCAGTGTGATTCGGGCAGTTTCGGTAGCAAAGTTGACGGTGGCACTTACACCGTCCATCGAGTTGAGCGATTTCTCGACTTTGGTCGCACAGGCGCCGCAGGTCATGCCCGAGATGGCGAGGTCGACCTGCTCAAGTTGTGCAGTCACGTGGGTCGCCCGGGGCTCGAACCCGGGACCTGCGGATTAAAAGTCCGTTGCTCTACCAACTGAGCTAGCGACCCGATGGGCTTTTCAGGCTAGTTGCGCGCTCAACGCACGAGCAGCGCAGTGGCAGTGAACTGCAACACCACCGCTACCACTGTGAGCAGGTGCCACACCTCGTGGAAACCGAATTGTGTCGGGCGTAAGCGAGGCCAGCGTCGGTAGAACATCACCGCACCCGCGGTGAACACGGTGCCACCCGCCGCATATAACGCAAGACCGGTCGGCCCGATGTGCTCGTATGCCCACGGCAATACGAAAAGAACGATCCACCCCAACACGACGTAGAGCAACGAGGCAAAAACCCGCGCCCGCCAAATCGACTTCAGCACGATGCCAAGCGCGGCGATAGCCCACACCACACACAACATCACGATGCCAAGTGCGCCCGGTAACGCAACCAGACACACGGGTGTATAGGTTCCCGCAATCAGCACATAGACCATGGAGTGATCGAGCCGTTGCATCACCAGCTGTGCACGTCGACTGCGCGCGAGGATGTGATACGACGCTGATGTGCCGAACAACAGCAACATTGATGCGACATAAATCGACGATGCAGTCGTTGCAACCGCCCCACGGGCGAGCACAATCAGCACGATGCCGGCCGGCAGTGCCGCACAGACGGCACACGCATGAATGCGACCACGCCAGCGCGACCGAAACTCACCGGTGATGTGGTGCAGCACGGGCTGATATGGCATGTGAGGCTCTACGCCGACAGTACAGCCGCTGGCCGGTTCGTTGCGCTCATGGATGTGACGCGAACGGCCCAGCGCCACGCAGTACTCAGCCGAAGGCTCGAATTGGTCGCACGTGGAAGGGATTGAAGCCGCCGTCTTTGCGCGGGTCGCCACTCAACCACTTTTCGCGGTCGAATTGCTGACCGTCGACCCAGAGCTGCGTCCAGGCGGTCTCGTTGTTGTATTCCGACGATGTCCAATAGAACCCGCGGGTGAAGCCGAATGAGTTGTTGCCCGTGAGGTCGTTGTCGGAAACGGCGAGCACGTTATATAACGTGTCGAGTTCGTCTTTGCTCGGCAGAAACCAGTCGTCCTTGCCGCCGCAGACGAGAGAGTTGGCGTAGCCAGCGGCAGTTGCTTCAAGTGAAGCTTGCGGTAGACCCTTGTGCTGCTTGACCACCAGTGCCGTATTCACCTGACCCATACCAAGGCGTTTGGATTCGACTCGTTGACGAGCGGCAGTCGCCCACGTCGGGTACAGCATCGGCAATTGCTTGGTTCCCTTCTTGCCGGGCAGCGCGATTCGCCAGGTAACGCCAGATTTCTGGCACAACGCAGGTGACGCTTCGAGATACCGACCCCACGACTCGGTCTTGCCGGCATCGTAAAACACAACACCACCACCTGGCCCGAGGTCGCCAACTTGGCAACTGCGACCCGCGGTGCAGTCAGCGGACGTACGACCGCCGGCAGGGATCACTGGGCGTGGAGGTTTGGTCGGGAGCACGACACCTTTGGGCGCAAATGCGTTGATGCTTGTGCGCCGCATCGGTTTGGCGATGAATGAAGAGCCCTTATGTACATTGCTCTTGGTCAACGACTTATTGCCAGTTAGACCGCTAATGATGCCGTTGGCGTCGGTGAACTGAGTGCCATCGTTGAACAACTGATACCAGGCAAAACTGTCTGACGCCTCCGACGAACTCCACCATGGCTCACCGTTCATTCCCATTTTGAATCGCAAATTCAATGGACTCTCTGTCGTGACGATGAAGTTGTAGAGCGCATCGAGCTCATCCTTCGAGGGCGTAAAGAGGCAGTCAAGGCAAGGGCCAAAGAGCAACTGGCCATTCGAGCGGCCCGCGCCAAGTGCTTTTGCTTCGATTCTTCTGGCCTTTACATCCGAACCGTAGAACATCGGATTCGCGGTGAGCCACGGAAATCCACCCTTCATCGTCGGGCTGTCGGGGAAAGCTTCCATGTATTGACCCCACCATTGAGGAGTCGCGGCCGCGTAAAAGACCACGCCACCACGCGGGCCAGTGTCGCCGAGTTTGCACGTACCGCCGTCTCGGCATGACTGCGCAACGGCAGGCTGTTGATGCTGTGCCAGAGAGAGAGCAGAGCTCAACAGTGCGATACTCAACATCACTTGCCACCTGCGCTTCGTCATGCGCCGACCTTATCTGCAGGTATGGCGAGGGGTGCGGCTACGTGCTCGCGGTCTAGCCTCGGCACATGACTTACGACTTTGACCGCTTCTTGCGCTACGACGAGATGTCGGAGTGGTTGCGCGCACTCGCCACACAGCACCCGAACCTGCTCACGGTTGAAAGTTACGGTCAGTCGCACCTCGGTCGCGACCTGCTCGTTGCCACCATCACCGACACGCGCTCAGGTGAGCACGATACGAAGCCTGCCCATTGGATTGATGCCAATATTCATGCAGTCGAAGTCACGGGCGGCGTGGCGGCGCTGTACATCATCCACCACCTCGTAACGAAGTTTGTCGAGAAGGATGAGACTGTCGTTGAGGCATTGCGTACGCGCACGTTTTACATCGCGCCACGCGTAAACCCCGATGGCGTCGAAGATGCACTTGCAGACCGACCGCTGTTCCACCGCTCGAGCGTGAGACCCTGGCCGTGGCGCGACGGTCACCGCTGGCCGGGCTTACATCCACAAGACATCGACGGTGACGGTCGTATTCTCACGATGCGCATCGCCGACCCAGACGGTGCGTGGATGCCACACCCTGACGAGCCGCGCGTGATGATTCCCGTTGGACCGCTTGGCGCACCAAAGGGTGCGACGCGCTATCGACTGCTCACCGAAGGGCTCATCGAGAACTACGACGGTTTCACCGTCGATCAGCCGCGCGACCCTGCTGGTCTCGACTTGAATCGCAACTTTCCGGCGGGCTGGGGTGTCGATGTACTCGGCTCGGGTGATCACCCGATGAGCGAGCCAGAAATTCACGCTCTCGTTCGTGCGGTAAAGGCGCGACCGAATGTGTGTGGCTACAACGCGTTCCATACCGCGGGTGGTTTCATGTTGCGACCGAGCAGCAATCTGCCCGACTCAAAGTTGCCGCCCGAAGATCTCTTCATCTTCAAGAAATTCGGTGAACACTCGACGCCGCTCACGACGTATCCGGTGCATTCGGTGTATGAAGACCTCACTTGGGACAAGTCGCGCGTGATGGGCGGCGCAGGTGACGACTGGGCGTACGACCACCTCGGCGTGTATTCGTGGACAACCGAGTTTTGGGATGCGATCTACCGTGCGACCGGCGAACATTCACCCACAGACGTGTGGTACGTCGGCCCGACGCCGACTCAAGACCTCGCTGTGTGCCACTGGAGCGACACGCACGCCCCGGGGTCGTATGTGGCGTGGCGAAAGTTCAAGCATCCACAACTTGGCACGGTCGAACTTGGCGGCCCCGACATGTTCCACATCTGGACCAATGCCCCGTCGGCGATGTTGCGAGCCGAGGTTTCCGCCCATGCCGATGTTGCGATCTACCAAGCGATGGCATCGCCGCGACTCGAGATCAAATTGGCTGAAGCCGAATCACTCGGTGGCGCCGTATGGAAGGTACGACTCGGCGTCGCCAACACTGGATGGCTGCCGACCAACGTCACGCAACACGCGAAACACAAGAACATCGTGTTGCCAGCGGTCGTTGAGATCACGGGCCCAAATGGTGCAGCCGTCGATCTCGTTGAGGGTGAAGCGCGCGTACGCATTGGACAACTCGAGGGGCGCTCAAAGGTGCTGCTCGATGGTGGGTCGATGTCCGACGGAACCACTGACCGTCATCTGCACACGTGGATTGTCCGCGCTAAGAAAGGCAGTGTGCTGACATTGTCAGCATCGCATCAACGCGCTGGTTCGGTGTCGACCAACGTGACGCTCGCCTGAGCGGGTGGCACCTGGCCCATATCGCCTGACGCATGGCGCACCTGGTCTGATGCATGGCGTGAACGCCACGCCTTCCATGCGATGTATGACGCACAGGGGATGAGTACCAAGTTCGGATACGACACGACAGGGTCACCAATCGAGAGACCGTAGGTGAACCATCCGATGCCCATCGAAGCGAGCAGCACGTTGGATATGACCGAGACTCCGAAGAGATACTTGGTGCGCAGTGCACGCCACACCTGCGGGAAGATCGCCGGGGTACCGATTACTACGCCGGCGAGGCCGATCACCGTCGGAGAGATGAACGCAAAGGTCACACAGAACGCACCCGTCGCTACCGCGACAAGCACCGGCTGCCAGAGCGGAATCGCGTTTTTGCGCACGAGCATCACCATCAACGCAATGATGGCAAGCTCGATGTTGATGTTCGACAGGATCATCGGGACACTCTCGGTAGTGATCGCATACGTCAACCACATCGGTGTGCCGGTGAGACCGATGAGATGCGAGTGTGGCGCAATTCCCTCAACGCTCTGGCGGGCGTAGACACGCACCACTTGTGGCCAAATGAACGCAACACCGAGCAGGCTGGCGAGCGTGCCCGAAATCGTCGCCAACGTCACGCGCCAAACATAATGTGTAGTACGAACGTGCCGTAGCCTGACGGCGTGTCGCGCACGACTTCGAGTGGTCAAAGCTGGGATGAGCGCTACGCCGAAGACGGTTTTGCATTCGGTACCGAACCGAACGACTTTCTGCGCGAAATTGCCGACCAACTGCCCGTCGGTCGCACGCTGTGTCTCGGCGATGGCGAGGGTCGAAACGGCGTGTTTCTCGCCCAACTCGGCCACGACGTGGTGACCATTGACCTGAGCCCCGTCGGCGTCGTGAAAGCGCGTCGAATGGCTGCCGAACGCCAGGTAAACATCGACGCCCAAGTAGCCGACCTTGAGACCTACGACCTCGGGGTCGACAAGTGGGATTCAATTGTCTCGGTGTTCTGCCATCTTCCACCGACGCTGCGGCACAAGGTGCACACCGCCGTTCCTGCGGCGTTGCGACACGATGGTTGTTTCGTGCTCGAGGCATATCGCGCAGCAAACATCGGTCGCGGCGTTGGCGGGCCACAGAACTCGGAGATGACCGTCGAGCTTGAAGACATCTTGCACGACCTCGGCGATGCCAATCGTCTGTCGCTGGTGATCGGCCGCGAGGTCGAACGCGAGATCTTCGAAGGCAAGTACCACAACGGCAAGAGCGCCACCACCCAGGTGCTCGCACGCAAGCGCTGAGGACGAACGTGTCGCGGCTACTTCGCTACACCATTGTCGTCGTGGCGGCCCTTCTCGTGGTCTTCGTCGGCGGTCCGTGGGTGTACATCAATTTCATCCGCGAAGACGCACCCGAAAGTTTCGTCGCTGAAGTGACCGTCACCACCGTCGCTTCTGGTGATGCGACTACCACCACCGCTGCGAGTGACGACTCAACCGTCGACGGCATTGCCGACCCGTCAGGTGTGTGGACGGTGACGAGTGAATCCCAGGCCGGTTACCGGGTGGATGAAGTGCTTTTTGGCCAAAACGTGACCGCAGTTGGTCGCACAAACGCCATCGTAGGCACCGTCGAGATTGCCAGTAATCAAGTGCAGGCAGCCACGTTTGAAGTTGACATGACCACGGTGACGAGCGACGAGCCCAAGCGTGACGCGCAGTTTGCGAGCCGCATCATGGACGTGCTGAATTACCCGACCGCCACCTTCGTGCTCGAATCACCGATCGTGCTGCCTGCAGACGCACCAGCGACCAGCACCACGCACACTGCACGCGGGGCACTCACGTTGCGCGGCACGACGAAGACCATCGACTTCACCATTGCGAGCACCGTGCGAGACGGTCGCATCGTGGTGATCGGTGAAACTCAAATCGTGTTCGCCGATTGGAACATCCCAAATCCGTCGATACCGGGTATCAGCACCGAAGATTTCGGCGTGCTTGAATTCAATCTCGTACTCGAGCGTTAAGTCATGCACACCGTCTTTGGCGTCACGTTGATTGCCGCAAAACCTGCTGATGCAACGCGTGAAGCCCAAATGCGCGAGGCAGTTGGTTCGCTGATCCTGCCTTGGCTCGAAGCGACTTGGCCCGATGCGCGTCGCACCAACACCGTGCAGGTGAACGCTCGAAGCGCAGTTACCGACAAGGTGTTCCGGGTTGATATCTCCGAACAACATCCTGATGGTGAAGCGCGCCAAGTTACTTCGGTGTCGATGTACAACACTCAACGCGGCGACCTGTGCGTCGACGTTCGGCGAGAGGTTCGACCCACGGGCACAGCCGTGCTGCCGCGCAAACGCACCGAGCTGCCGCCTGAGTCTCTTACCAATCTCGTCGCCAGCATCGCGCGAGAGCTGCGCATTCGCGACGCGCAACATGTGGTCTCGCCAGGCATCAGCCGAGCGACCAGCGAACTCGATGGACAAGCCGTAGCTGCACTCATCGACGCGCCATCGCGACGACTACCCGTCATCGTCGAGAGCACTGCCAACAAGGCGCGTACGGTAACCAACCCCGAGACGGCGCGGGTACTCACGGGCACGGCGCACGTGCATCAGCTCGCAACGGTTGAAGCCGAGCGCGGCTTCAACCAAGTCAGCGGCCAACGCAAAGCCAGCACGAGTTGGGTGATCGTCGCGTGGCCGGGCCTCGGCAAGGCCGCCCGACTCGATGCATATCCGCAACAAGATGACGAACGCCTCGTGCACGACCTGCTCGCGGCAGCAGTCGGGGCACTGCCGATACAGCCTCGCCCGACCGCACGACAAACCACCCTGTCGAATGTGCCCATTCAACAGGTCGTTGCCAATACCTCGTCACCGGAAGTCGGCGAGTTGCGCCGCAAGAACCAGGAACTTGAACAGCGGCTGCACAATTTGCAGGGCGACTACGACGACTTGCACGAAAACCTCACGACGACCGAACACCTCACCGCGAAAATGGCCGAGGATCGTGATCGTTACCTCAATCAACTCACGGGCCTGCTCGCCTTACGCAACGACCCCAAGGAGTGGAGCAGCACACAGCAAGTAATCGAGCGCGCACAGCGGTCGTTCGCTTCGCTTGACTTCCACCAATCGGTCGTGCAGCGTCTCGGAAAGACGTCGTTTCCGCCAGCCACGAATCAACGTATTTTTGGCAACCTTCTTGAACTGAACAACCTCACCGCCCGGCTGCGACGGGGCGACATCGAACCGCACTTGTTCAATACCTACTGCACGGAGAAATTCAACTTTGCGCCTTCAGTCAGCGACAACGCAATCAATAAGTACGGCAGTGACTACACCCTTGATTGGAACGGCAAGAGCATTCAACTAGGCCCGCACATTCGGTGCAACGAGGCTCGTATCTATTTTTATCTCGACCAGAGCGAACGTCGAGTGGTGATCGGCCATATCGGCGAACACCTGCGCGACAAGTCGACGAACTAGTCAGCGACGCGTCATGCGTCGCCACACGCCTTGTGCCAACGACGAGGCAAGAAACGGTCGTGCCAGCCGATACACCAGCCCCGGCACGATCACCGATTGACCGCGTTTCATTGCCCGACGGGTATCGCGCACAACGTGTTCGGGCGTCAACCACATCCACTTGGGCACCTGCCGAACGAGGTGCTCGAGGCCGGCGCGGCGGTGCAAGTCGGTGCGCACGTAACCCGGACATACCGCGACCACGTGCACGCCTTTGGGCTGCACCTCCAGTGCGAGGCTGCGCGCGTAGGCCGTTGCCGCCGACTTCGCTGCTGCATAGGGCCCGGCTTTTCGCATTGGTGTGAACGCTGCGATGCTCGACACCACCACGACTTCACCGAATCCGCGGCTCACCATTCCCGGCACGAGGGCCTCGCATAGCCGCACCACCCCCGCAGACATCAAGTACGACAACCGATCGAGTTCGTCTCTTGACGTCGTGCCGATTGGCGCTGCATGCGTGACACCGGCGTTCGCCACGACGACATCGATTTCACCGACCTGAACAAGCAGCGCATCGACGCCTGCCGCATCAGACAGGTCGGCCACCACGGTGCGTGTCGTGGCACCGAGTGAACCAAGGGCTGTAGCAACTCGTGCCAATTCGGCTACCGACCGCCCTGCGAGCACGACTTCATCACCGCGCGCCGCATGCCATCGTGCAAAGGCCTCGCCGATACCCGATGACGCACCTGTCACCAACACCCGCACACGTTGAGCCTCGCACACTTCATCATTTAGCGTCGTACTCATGGCTTCACCCGTGTACGAACTCTCCGACGCATACATCGACCGACTCGCCCAACTCGACCCCGGTTATGCCACGGCCTTGGGTATCGAGGGCAGTGACCATTTGATGACCGACTTCAGCCCGGCTGGTCACGAAGCGCAAGAGGCACTGAATCGCCAGACTTTGGCGAAACTCAATTCGCTCGATCAATCAAACGATGCCGACCGACTAGCGGCTGGTGTGTTGCGCAACTCACTCGAGATGTCAGAACGTGAGTTCGCAGCGGGTGAACACCTGCGGTCTATTCGTGTACTGGCTGGAAACGTTGACTACGCACGATCGGTATTCGACCTCATGCCCACCGACACCGCAGAACAGTGGCAGACCATCGCACAGCGCATGAGTCGTGTATCGCAGGCGTTTGCCGGAATGCGCGAGTCATGGCGACTCGGAATGCAGCGCAACACGGTGGCACCACTGCGTCAAGTGCTGGCGGTTGCAGAGATGCTCGAAGGCTGGGCGGGTACGAGCAGCGCACCGGGCTTCTTTGCGTCACTCGCCGAGCGTGCAACACCTGTGAAGGGTGCGCCGCTCGAAGATCTACGTCGCGCCGCCAACGACGCCGCACGCGCGTTGAGCGAGACCGCCACATTTCTCCGTAAGGAATATGCGCCCGTTGCCGACCCGCGCAACGGTGTGGGCGAAGAGCGCCATGCGTTGGCACGTCAGAGGTACATGGGCATGCATGTCGATGCCGACGATGCGTACGACTGGGGACTTGAGGAAGTGCGACGACTTGATGCCGAACTCGTCAAGTGCGCGCGCGTCATCAACCCGTCTGCGTCACTCGATGAAGTGCGCCACCAGCTCGACAACGACCCCGAGCATGCAATCGAAGGTGAGGAAAATCTGCGTTCCTGGTTGCAGAACTTGATGGATGATGCCATGCACTTTCTCATCTCGAACAACCATTTCGACATACCCGCGTCAATTCGCACGATTGACGCCAAGATTTCACCTCCCGGTGGCGCGGCCGCGCAGTACTACATGCCGCCGAGCGAAGACCTCAGCAGACCGGGCAGCACGTGGTATCCCGCGAATGGTCGCACGCGGTTTCCATTATGGAGCGAACCGACGACGGCGTATCACGAGGGCGTACCGGGACATCACCTCCAGATCGGCATGGCCGTCGTCAATCGAGAGAAACTGTCGCGCTTTCAACGCAATGAATTCGTCAGCGGTCACGGTGAAGGTTGGGCGCTCTACGCCGAACGACTGATGGATGAACTCGGCTTCCTCGATCGCCCGGAGTATCGACTGGGCTATCTCTACGCCCAGGCGTTTCGTGCAGCACGTGTTGTGGTGGATATCGGCATGCATTGCGAGAAGAAGATTCCCGCATCGTGGGGCTGGCACTCAGGCGAAGTCTGGACACCCGAGTTGGCGCTGGAATTCCTCTCGGCTCGGTCGTCGAACGATGATGCGTTCAACCGATCGGAGATCGACCGCTATCTCGGATGGCCGGCACAAGCAATCTCCTACAAGTTGGGTGAGCGAGTCTGGCTGCAATTGCGCGATGAGGCCAGAGCGCGACATGGCGCCGCTTTCGACATTCGCGCCTGGCACACGTACGCACTCGACTTGGGAAACTTGGGGCTCGAGCTCTTCACGCGCGAGATGGCTCGCTTCTAGCGCAGCACGCGCTACTTGTGCTGCGCTAGCGCAGCACAATCACCTTCGTGCCGGGGGTGGCCCAGCGGTAGATGAACTTCACGTCTTCGGTTGCCATGCGCACACATCCCGAGCCGGCAAACCAGCCGAGTTGGTTGTAGGTCTGCATCGCTTTGCCGTCTTTGCGCGGGATCTCATGAAACCCGATGTTGCCGCCCTCTGGGCCGAGCGCGAAGCGGGTCATCCAGCGAAACGAGACTCCCTCAAAGTCGAGGCTGTACGACCACGGTGACTGACTCGTCACCGAATACTCGCCCGCCTCGGGCACTCCGCGACGGCCCGACACCGGCATCGAACGCAACACGGTTTCGTTCTTGTCGACCACCCATACCCACTGCAGAGAATTGCTGTACACCACTCGACGCCCGGTGCCAGATTTTCGCGGGAGCAGCGGGGTAAAACGACGAGTCTCGGTAATGTTCGGCGAAATCGCCGGCACGGGAAGCTCGGCGGTGGTGCCCGCTGCCTGCCCCGTTGCCGTAGTGGCGCTGTCTGCACCTGCCTCGGTAGAGCCACCGTCGGATGTGCTGCCATCTTGCGATCCGCGAGCATCAGCGACTGCGACCGGACTACACAATGCGGTCAGGCACAGCGCCAGCACGAGTTTGCGATTCATTACTCGCCCGCCGGTGGTTCGTCGCTGACGACTTCGTAACGGTGTCCAACCGAACTCAAAAATCCCTGAATCACGGCAGCCGCGGGCAGACCGAGAATCGCGCCAGTCGGACCCAGCACCGCACCACCAACGATTGCCGATCCGAAAGCGACGGCTGCGTGGAGTTCCATTTTTTGGGCGGTGATTCGTGGAGCAATCAGGAAGTTCTCAATTTGTTGATAAAACACGATGAACGCGAGCACAAGAAGACCCTTGAATGGCGAGTCAATGACCGTCAACAACAACGGCAAGACTCCGGCGAGATAGATACCGATGACGGGCAGGAACTGCGAGATCACGCCAACCCACAACGCGAGCGCAATCGGGGCAGGCGTGCCAATTGCCTGAAATGCGACGAAGTGCAGTACCGATGAAATTACGGCAAGGATGGCGCGCGATGACAGGTAGCCGCCGGTCTTTTCCACCGCAAGTTCCCAGACGTCGAGCACCACACGCTGACGACTGGGCTTCAACCAACTGCAGATCGTGCGGCGCAGACGTGGACCGTCTGCAGCGAGATAGAACGTGAAGAGCAGAATCGAGAATGTCTGAAACAGGGTGCTAAACGCCGACACGCCGAGTTGTACCGCGCGATCAGCCTGCGAGTTGAGGAAGTCGCGCACCGGGCCGTTCGGGTCGTCGATTGATTCGAGGATCTCCGTGGCATCAAGGTTGGTGCCGACGTTGTCGTTGAGGAAGCCGACCACGTCGGTGACATATTGGTCACGATTACCCGACAATTCATTGGCTTGGTCGGCAATGAGCGCACCCATCACACCCACGAAACCTGCCGCGATCACCGCGAGTGCGGCAAGAATCAGCGCTGTCGCCAGGCCACGCGACATGCCGCGACGGGCCAGACGGTTGGTGCCCGGTTCGATGGCCAGGGCAAGAAACAACGCAATCAATAGCAGAACGAAGAACCCCGACAGGCGGCTCCACAACTCTCGCGCAACGAACGTGCCGAGAAAGCCCAGCCACAACAGCACGATGGCGCGGGGCACCCACGTGGGCATCGAGTGTTGCGCCGAAGCGTCGTTTGGCACGAATTTCAGGGTACCGAGTGGCATCGTCATCGTCTGGTCAATTCGTGCTGGCACCATGAAGAGGTGAAGTTCGACCGCTCTGCTCTCGACGATGCAATTGGCACCGTCCGTGAATCGTTGAGTAAAGCGCTGCGCGATCGGGTCGCTGGCCCCGATGGTGAAGCGCGCATGATGCAACTGATGCAACCCGATGCACCGCGATGGTTCGCCGAAGATCGTCCGATTCGTCGTGTGCACGCCGATGC
This sequence comes from uncultured Bifidobacterium sp., assembly GCA_964344465.1. GTDB lineage: Bacteria > Actinomycetota > Acidimicrobiia > Acidimicrobiales > Ilumatobacteraceae > F1-60-MAGs027. The sequence goes on from CAYFNN010000003.1 coordinate 35,962, forward strand.
GTCGATGTTCATCGGTGGGCTGCGGGCACTACTGGTGCAGTCGTTGCACCCACTCGCTATGGCTGGCGTCGCGCAACATTCCGACTACCGCCATGATCCGTGGGGGCGCCTGCAACGCACCGCCGACTTTCTTGCGGCAACCTCGTTCGGTCCTGCAGATGAAGCACAACGTGCGGTCGATACCGTCAACCGCGTACACGAGCGGGTGCACGGCACGGCGAGTGACGGCCGGGAATATTCGGCGCGCGATCCCCATCTGCTGCGATGGGTGCACATCATCGAGATTGACAGTTTTCTCGCGACCCATCAACGATTCGGGGACTTCCCACTCGATGCCGCTGGGTGCGACGACTACGTCAAAGACACCGCGGTCATTGCCCGCAAACTCGGCGTGCCGGCACCACCCGAGTCAGTGCGTGCTCTGGGCGACCAGATTGCGTCATATCGCAACGAGGTACGGGGCACGAAGGAGTCGCGTGATGCAATGCGGTATCTCCTCTTTGAGCCGCCGCTGCCACCCGTGGCACGCGCGGCTTACTCGCTGCTCGTGGCTGCCACCATCTCTACCTTGCCACGCTGGTCGCGCGCGCATCTACAACTGCCGTATCTCCCCGTGACCGAACGTTTCGCTCTGACGCCACTGGGTGATGCACTCACTCGTGCGATTCGTTGGGCGATGCCCCAGCGTCAGTAAGACGCGCGACGCGAAGCCTGCTCGCGAGCCAGCGACACAAACGAGTTGTAGATGCCTTGCTGGGCCGGGTCGTCAGCGCTGGTGTCTTCTGGGTGCCACTGCACGCCCATGATTCGGTGTTGGTGATGTTCGATTGCCTCGAGCAGCCCGTCGGGTGCGTACCCCACGGCGCGAAATCCAGCGGCGAGTTGGTCGATGCCCTGATGGTGGAATGATGCGCCGCGCACCGATGTTGAGCCGGTCGCGCGTGCCAGCCAGCAGTCGGCGTCAAGCGTGATGTCATGCAACACGAATTCGGCACCAACCGGAAACTCACCTGGTGCGTGGGCAATCAACGAGCCGGCATTCGAAGCATCGGCGAGGTGTTGTACCAGGGTTCCACCGAGCACCACATTGGCCAACTGCATGCCACGACACACGGCAAGCACCGGAAGTTCGACCGCAATTGCGGCACGAAGCAGTGCGCTCTCGAACTGATCCTGCTGCGGTGAAACACCGTAAACGCGCGGGGATGCTTGTTGGCCGTACAGCAACGGGTCGACGTCAGAACCACCCATCAAGACGAGTGCATCAAACCGCCCCATCAACTCTCGTGCTGCATCATCCGCAAGTTGTTGTGGCGCGATTACGACGGGTTCGCCCCCAGCACGAAGCAACGAGTGCAGATACCGCTTGCCAGCAAACGCAACTTCGTCACGCGATACCTTGCTCGGGGCTCCGGTACGGCCGGCGACGGCGACGAGCGGAGTCACTCGTGCAACGCTATGCGCAACTGGCGAGCGAATCCCCCGCGCCTGCCGACCGTCGTTTGCTCGAGACCCAGCCATGTGGCCATCGCCCGCACCTCGCGTGACACCGGCGCAACCACTTCTCGAGCACGAACGGATGGCTCAAGAAATGCACCCTCGACCCGCAGCGTGCTGGTTGCACGATCGGCTTTCATATCGAGCCGACCGACCAACGACTCACCACACAACACCGGCAACACGTAGTAACCGAAGGTGCGCTTGGGTTCGGGCGTATAAATCTCGATTCGATAGCGGAAGTTGAACAGTCGTTCGTTGCGCGGCCGACACCAGACAAGGGAGTCAAAGGGTGACAGCAGCGCAGTGGCCCGTATTCGTTGCGGCGACGGTGTGTCGCGGTGGATATACGCCGTTTCTTTCCACCCTGCGACGGCCACTTCTCGAAGTGCGCCGTCTTCCACCAAATCGGCGATGAGCGGCTTCACCACCGAGGGTCGTTGGCGGTAGTAGTCAGCGAGATCGTCCGCAGTTGCTACACCGAGCGCAATCGACGAGCGAACGAGCAGTCGCTTTCTCGCGTCGTATTCAGTTGGCGTCGGCGCATTCACGATGCGTGACGGGAGCACGCGCTCGGGAGTGTCGTAGATGCGGGCGAAATCGGTGCCCCTCCCACGCGACATCAACTGGCCCGTCAGAAACAAGTACTCGAGTGCAGTCTTCGCGTCGTCCCAATCCCACCAGGTGCCCTTTTTTCGAGTGCGGGTGCTGATCGAACGAGCGGTGACGGCACCATTTCGCTCGACATGTTTGAGCACCCGATTGACGTACGACCTGTTGTCGACATAGAAGCTCGTGAGACCCCAATGCTTCGCCTTGCCAGTGCGTGCCGCGTCCATCTTCCAACGAAACAATGGCTGCACGTCGACTGGAAGGTGTGCAGCTTCGTGTCCCCAATATTCAAAAATTTTGCCCTGCGCCGTGGCCCTTGGTATCGCAGCACGATCGTGGTTGCCGAGTCGGGCGAAGAGTGGCAACTCCTGACTGCGCACGAGCACATTGACCGAATCGATCTGCACGACGCCGAGTTTCTTGATGAGTGCGACGGCATCGCTGGTCGGCGACTTCGCACGCGGTCGTGTGGCGGCAAACCCTTGCGCCGCCAGCGCCAGACGGCGGGCGTCGACGATCGACAACTCATCGCGCCGCTTGGGCATCGACGTGGGTTACTCGGCGACGGTGATGGTGACCGAGTTGATGACGACGTCGGTCTTCGGACGGTCACCCGCGCCGGTCGGCACGTTCTGCATCGCCTCGACAACCTCGAGGCCCTTCACCACTTGGCCGAACAACGAATACTGCGGTGGCAGGCGGCAACCGTCTGGACCACTGATGATGAAGAACTGCGAACCATTGGTGTTGGGGCCGGCATTGGCCATCGCGAACGAGCCGACTTTGTACTGGTTCGGCTTGGGTAACTCGTCGCCAAATCGATAGCCCGGGCCGCCGCGACCCGAGCCCTCGGGGTCGCCGCCCTGGCACACGAAGTTCTTGATGATGCGATGGAAGATGACACCGTCGTAGTAGTGATGCAGCGCAAGAAACACGAAGTTGTTCACAGTGCGTGGTGCGTTTGCGGCATCGAGCGCAATTACGAGCTCACCCATCGATGTGCTCATTGTTGCGGTGTAGCGCTTCTTGGGGTCGATGCCCATTTCGGGCGGTTCGGCGAATCGTTGCTGCTTGGCTGCTGAGCCGTCAAACGACGGGAACTGTGTTGGCATGACGAGTCACGCTAGTGGTGAACGGCTCACCTACCATGGTCGTTCGTGAGCAACACCCCGCACGAAGACCAAAGCGAGCTTGCGGTCGATCTCGATGTGCTCGAAGCGGAGTTGGCCGAAGTCGAACTGATGCTCGAACGCCTCAACGAAACGAACACTCCGCAAGGTGGTCGTTAACCACACCCACCGACTGCATGAATGCATACATGGTGGTCGGGCCAACGAACGACCAGTTGCGTCGCTTGAGTTCACGAGACATCGCCGTCGACTCAACCGTGTGCGCCGGCACATCGGCCGGGCCCTGCGGCACATTGCTCGTCTCCGGAGCAAATCGCCACACGAAGGCATCGAGTGAACCGAATTCGTCGATGAGCGCGTCGTAGCGCTGCGCGTTGTTCACCACCGACTCGATTTTTCCGCGGTGGCGGATGATGCCACTGTCGGTCAGCAGTCTGGCAATGTCGGATTCACCGAACGATGCAACCATCGCGGGGTCAAAGTTGACAAACACACGACGGAAGTGCTCACGCTTGCGCAGGATGGTGAGCCAACTCAGGCCTGCCTGAAAACCCTCGAGGCAGATCTTTTCGAACAACCGTTGGTCGTCGTGCACGGGTCGCCCCCACTCGGTGTCGTGATATGCGACGTACAGCGGGTCGTCGCCGCACCACGAACATCGCACCGCGATGGATGCTCGACTAGCGGTCGCGCAACTTGGCAAGCAGACGCAGAATCTCGAGATACAGCCACACCACGGTGACCAAGAGACCGAGCGCGGCAAACCACTCCATGCGACGTGGCAACCCCATCTGCTCACCTTGCTCGATGAAGTCGAAATCGAGTGCCAGATTGAAGGCCGCCAAACCCGCTACGAAGAGGCTGAAGAGGATGCCGAACGATCCTGAACCGGTGAAGAACGAGATGTTGGCACCGAAGATGCTGAACACCATCGATACGAGATAGAACACCGCCAGCCCGAGCGTGGCGCCGATGACGATGCGACGAAACCGGTTAGTCACGCGAATCACCCGAGTTCGATAGAGGAAGAGCATGACCCCGAAGACCGCGAGTGTGGTGCCCACGGCCTGCAGAACGATGCCGGAATACTCGGCGTTGTACATCTTGGAGATAGCGCCGACGAACAAGCCCTGGCCAACTGCGTACACCGGGCCCAAGATGTGCGACCACAGCGGTTTGAACGCCGATGCGATGGCGGCGATGAACCCCACGATGGCCCCGACGATGGCCATCATCGGGAAACTCAGGCTGCCTGGCTGCGGCTCGGCGACGGAGATCCAGCCAACGGCAGCCGAAATGAGCAGCATCGCAAACAGGATGAGACTGGCGCTCGCTGCACCGCTTGCCGTCATGACACCGCCGTGATACTTCGTGGTGGGGCCGTCGTTGATTGGCGTGCCAGACGGTGGCGCCCAGGTGCCCGCGGGCTGTGAACCAGCGGCGGCCCAGCCGGCCTCGCCGGCGTGGCGCTCGCGCATCTTTTCAAATGTTGACTGATTGAGGAGGGGGTTGGACATGCCCTCATCATAAGGAATCGGTCGTGCGAATGCCCACCGAAACTGCCGTTACCTCTGCCACGGCTCTTTGCAAGGTCGTCCACGCGACTTCCGGATGACCGCCTGTGGAAATCAACGACAACCGTGCAACACGGAGGTTGTGGATTTGGTGGCAGTCGGTATCGTTGAGCGCGCTCGCGCCCCCAACGGGGCGCGATTGTCATATTCGGGTTACCACAGAGTTCGGGGGCAAGAGCAATGGCCAAAGATCGCATCGATCGAGACGAAGAAGATCTCGTACGTCTCTATCTCACCGACATCGGCCAATACGTTCTGCTCACCAAAGACGACGAAGTTCGTCTCGCGAAAGAAATCGAAGAAGGCAAGACTGCCGAGAAGCAGCTCAACAACAGCAACAAACTTTCGGCTGAAAAAAAGCGCGAGCTCCGCAAGATTCAACGCATCGGCACCCGCGCCGAACGTCAATTCGTGCAGTCAAACCTGCGACTTGTCGTGTCGATCGCCAAGAAGTACCAAGCGTCGGGCCTGCCGCTACTCGACCTCATCCAAGAGGGCAATCTCGGCCTCATGCACGCCGTCGAGAAGTTCGACTGGCGTAAGGGTTTCAAGTTTTCTACTTACGCCACCTGGTGGATTCGCCAGGCGATCACCCGCGGCATCGCCAACACGGGTCGCACCATCCGTCTGCCAGTTCATGCCGGTGACACGCTGGCCAGACTGCAAAAGGCCCGTTCACGTCTTGAGTTGAAGTTCGGTCGTCCGGCCACGCTCGCCGAACTCGCGGCCGAAGTCGAGATGCCAGAAGACAAGGTCACCGAGGCGTTGCGCTTCGCGAACGAGCCGTTGTCGCTCAGCGAGCCGCTACGTGAAGATGGTGACGCCGAGCTGGGTGACGTCGTCGAAGATCGTTCGGTCGAGTCGCCATTTGAAGTCGCCGCAACGGCACTGTTGCCAGAAGAAATCAACCGACTGCTGGCACCGCT
>CAYFNN010000004.1:0-11958 GCA_964344465.1 uncultured Bifidobacterium sp.
CGCGAGCCGTGCGGCGATGCGGAACCGGCGGGGCCAAGGGGGAGCATGACTCCCGCCGGTTCCAGGCAGGTCAATGGTGCGCGGGCCAGATGACGGCGTGCCTGCGGTTGTGTGCGTTTTCTGTAACGGTTTCCGTCGATTTGGCAGACTGCTCGGGCATGACCCGACTGCTCATGGTGGAGGATGACCCGAGCATTCGTGCCGCGTTGGGCTTGGCGCTCGAAGACGAGGGGTACGAGGTGCTTCAGTCACCCAACGGTCGACTCGGTCTCACGATGGTGGCACAAGAGAGTCCGGACATCGTGCTGCTCGACTTGCGTCTGCCCGACATCTCGGGTTTCGAGGTGTGTCGTGAGATTCGGCAACGCAGCAACGTGCCGATCATCATCGTGACGGCGCAAACCGACACCCACGATCTGGTCGCTGGCCTTGAGGCAGGCGCCGACGATTACGTCACCAAGCCGGTCAATAGCAAGGAACTTGCCGCCCGTATTCGCGCCGCTCTGCGTCGCCTCGTGCGCGATGTGTCGGGGCGTTCGCCTGATGTCACTCGTTTCGGAGACGTGGAAGTTCGGCGCGAAGCCGGCATCGTCACAAAATCTGGTGTTGAGATTGGTTTGACGAAGACGGAGCTGCGGCTGTTGCTTGAGTTCGTCGATCATCCGAACATGGTGCTGAGTCGCGACCAACTCCTCGAGCGCGTGTGGGGATATGAGTATCTCGGTGACAGTCGCCTCGTCGATGCGCACATTCGCCGGTTGCGGGTAAAAATCGAAGACACGCCGAATGACCCGCGCTTCATCACCACGAACCGCGGGCTGGGCTATCGCTTTCACCCCGACGCGTAAGCCGCTTAGCGGCGGTCGTAGAACCGCCGCACGTCGTCGAGTGAACTGGTTTCGGGGATATGCGCCACGCCTTCGAGCACGGCGCCTTTGTAGCGGCGCTTGCTGAGCCGCGAGTCGAGAATTGCCACCACACCATGGTCGCTCGCCGAACGAATGAGTCGCCCGGCGGCTTGGGCGAGCGTTGCAGCAGCGATCGGAACATCGATCTGCATGAATGCGCTCTGGCCGAGCAAATCACGACGAGCCGACAACAGCGGGTCGGTACGCAGCGGAAACGGCACCTTGTCGAGAATTACCAGTCGCAATGCATCGCCCGGAACATCGACGCCCTGAAAGAAACTGCGCGTGGCAAACAAGCACGAGCGAACGTCGGTCTTGAACGCCTCGAGCAGCGCTTTTTTGCCCATGTCGTCCTGTGACAACACGGTGATGTCACCCAAGGTGCCACGCATCTCATCCACCGCTTCACGCATTGCCTTGCGACTGGTGAAAAGCACCAACGCCGACCCGTCGGAATACGTGACGAGTTGGCGAATGCGTGCATGCACCTCGCGGGAGCGCGACGGCGCATCGGGATCGGGGAGGTCATCGGCGAGGTACAACAGGGCATTCGTCTCGTAGTCGAACGGGCTCTCGACGTCGATGCGGTCGTCTTCCTCGACGGCGATGCCGAGGCGGTCGGGCAACGAGCGGGGAATCGTGGCCGACGTCAGGATCGCCTTTTGGGCAAGCCACACGGGGGCGAGCACGCGCGCCACGTTGAGTGGTGCCGAAACCAGCCGCGGGTGGTCACCGCCGGTGACGAATGCAACCCGATTGGAGTCGACCGACAACATCGACTGCAACGCGTCGCCCAAACGTTTGGTCGCCGATTTGGCGCGCAGCAATTCAGGCGTTTCGTTGGTGACGGCAGCCAGGGCGTCAATGAGCAACTGGTTTTGTTGCTTCATGCCGCGCAGCACCGTGCTGAGTGTGTCGGGCAGGGGATTGCTCAAGCGGCGATCCTTGAGATCGAGGAGTTCGGTGTCGAGGTCGCGACCGCTCGTCGCGAGTGAATTCGTCACCTTCTTTGACGGCAGTACCTTGCGCACGGTCTCGGCGACGCTGGCCGCCGAACCACCAGCGAGCATCACCGAAGCGGTGTCGCTGATGACGTCTTCGAGTTCATGCACCTCGTCGAACACCACCACGTCGTGCTCGGGAAGAAACTCGCGCTCGGCTTCGAGATCGAGACCATAGAGCGAGAAATTGACGACCACCACATTGGCCGCCCGCGCAGCTTCACGAGCCCGCTCGGTGTAACACGTTTCTCCGAACGCACACTTTTGTTTTCCCGGACACACATCTGAACCAACGCTCACTGCCCGCCACGCAGAGTCGGAGACCGGAAACGGCACTTCAGACACCTCGCCGGTCTCGGTCTTCGTCGACCACTGCACCAACTTGCGGACCTCATTGCGCACGCCGCGCGAGGATTCTTCGAGCTCGAGCTCCTCTCCGCGTGTTTCAATTTCGTGCAGGCGCTGGCGGCACAGATAGTTGTTGCGCCCTTTCAGCACCGCCCAGGTGAACGGGTCGGCGAGCAGCTTGCCGTTCAACGTCCTTTCCAGCAGCGGAAGATCGACGTCGGCGAGCTGGTCTTGCAGCGCCTTGGTGTAGGTGGCGACGATGGTCGTGAGACCCGATGCGATGACCGGCACGAGATAGCCCAGCGTCTTGCCGGTGCCCGTGCCGGCCTGAACGATCAACCTGTCTCCGAACTCGAGTGCTTCGGCCACTCGTCGCACCATGCGTATTTGTCCGGGTCGGTGCTCTGCGCGCGGCAACGCCTCGGTTACGGCCTGCAACAGAGCTTCGGCGCGATCGGCGGGTGAGGTCATCTGGTGCGCGGGCTTTGCGTCATGTTGCCGGCTGGCGCAGCAACGCCAGGGCCGCATCGAGTTCGGCGCCGCCGAAGTCTGGCCAGGCAGCATCGGTGAAATAGACGCGGGCGTGTTGCGCCTGCCACAACAAGAAATTTGAAATGCGGGTTTCTCCCGAGGTGCGTACGAGCACGTCGACTGGGGGCAGCTCGGGATCATAGAGATGCCGGGCAATTTCCGCTGGGGTGATCGTTGCTGAAGCACCTCGCGCGGCGAGTCGCGTTGCGCGAACGATTTCGGCGCGCGACCCATAGTCGAAAGCCACGGTCAAGACCATGCCGGTGTTCTGGCTGGTATCGCGAATGGCGTCGCGGATTGCCCGTTGGATCGGTGCAGGCGTGCGCGAGCCGGGCTCGTCAAACGGTCGACCAATCCAGCGCACTCGCACATTGTTGGCGTTGAGTTCCTCGATTCGACCAAACAGTTTGCGATGCAGGCCAAGAATGTGCCGCACCTCTGAGGGCGGGCGCACCCAGTTTTCCGTGCTGAAGCCGAACACGGTCAGCCAACCCACGCCGCGAGCCGATGCTTCACGCACGACGGTGGCCAGGGCTTCCTCGCCAGCGGTGTGCCCTGCAGTACGAGGCAGACCGCGACGCTTTGCCCAGCGCCCGTTGCCATCCATGATGCAGGCAACGTGCGGGGCGACAGACATGGTGGCGTTCAGAAACTACTTCGTAGTGCGAGGATGTAACGGTGACGGCAAGCGGATTGAACCATGTGCTGGTCTGCGGCGGCTCGGTGCGCGAGTGGGCTGCGATGTCGGGCGAAGAGTGGCGACATCGCGTGGCCCTTGTGGCTGCTGCTGCACGACATGATGGGGCCGCGTGGGTCACGCTCGTGCCGTATTCGGGGGTTGATTCCGACGGCGCTCAACGCATCAGCGACACCTTGGTCGAGTCGTGCGAGGGCACACGGTTCGGGCAACGAGTAGTAGTGAATAGCGATCACATGGTGAGCGTGGTGGTTGAGCCACACACCGATGCACTGGCGCGCATTGCCGACGCTGCGACGCAGTTGGCGGGCGACTCCTTCAACGAAGACCGACTCACCGCCACGGTGTGTGCCCCTGCACCCAACGAGCCCGACTTGTGCGTGGTGTTGGGCCCGGCGACGCAGATGCCGTCGTCGCTGGTTTGGGAGCTCGCCTATGCCGAGCTCGTTTTTCTCAACGTGCCGTGGGGCGACCTCGACGCGGACTCACTCGAGATTGCCATCGGCGACTACGCCCGCCGCGATCGTCGGTTCGGCGGGGTCGACAGCTGATGGCCTTGTATCGCGACGTCGGGGTCGTGGTGCGCACCCACAAACTGGGCGAATCCGATCGTGTCATCACGCTCGTCACGCAGGACTCCGGCAAGGTCAAGGCCGTCGCCAAGGGCGTACGCAAGACCGGCTCACGATTCGGGTCGCGACTCGAGCCGATGAGTCACGTGCAGCTGCAGTTGTACCGCGGCCGCGACCTCGACATCGTCAATCAGGTTGAACTCATCGAAACCGCCACGGCGATACGCGCCAGCCTCGAATTGACCACCGATGGTCTCGCGATGTGCGAGGTCATCGACCAGCTGTCGCACGAACGAGCGCCCGCACCGCATCTCTACCGAATGCTCGTGGGTGCCCTTCGCCAGCTCGAATTGCGTCGCAGTGCGCTGGTCTTGCCTGCACTTCAACTTCGACTGCTGGCCACCGAGGGTGTCGGCCCGATCGTCGAACGATGCGTCGGCTGTTCGGCGCAGGAACACCTGGTGGCATTCGACGTGCGCGCCGGCGGCATGCAGTGTCGCACGTGTCGCCGTGGCATCACCGTTGCGCCGCCGGTGCTGGCGTTGCTCCAGGCAGTGCTCGGTGGGCGAGTGGCCGAAGTGCTGGCCAACTCGCAACATGACTCCGACACGGTCGCGCAGTTCGTGCGCCTCGGTAGAAGCGTGATGGAGCACCATCTCGAACGACGCATCAAGTCGTCGTCGCTGTTTGAGGCACCACGCAGCGACGTGCATCAGTAGCCTTGACGCGATGCCAGCGAAGGATCTCGAGCAAATCGTCAATCTCGCGAAGCGTCGCGGGTTTGCGTTTCCGAGCGCAGAGATCTACGGCGGCTTCCGCTCGAGTTACGACTACGGCCCGCTCGGGGCTCTCATGTTGCGCAATGTCAAAGACGCATGGGTGCGGGCCATCGTGCAGATGCGCAGCGATGTGGTGTTGATTGACGCAGCGATCCTGAATCCTCCCCAGACGTTCGAGGCCAGCGGTCACCTCGCCAACTTCAGCGACCCGCTCGTCGACTGCACCGTGTGCAAGCGTCGGTTTCGCGCCGACCAGCTTGAGCAGCGCGATTGTCCGGAAAAGATGAAGGGCTGCCAGTTCACCGAGTCGCGCGCGTTCAACCTGATGTTCAAAACCCATGCCGGGCCCATCGAGGGTGCCGGTACCGAGGTGTATCTCCGACCCGAAACCGCCCAAGGCATGTTCGTCAATTTCGCCAACGTTCTCGCCACCAGCCGCAAAAAGCCGCCGTTTGGCATCGCGCAGGTCGGCAAATCATTTCGCAACGAAATCACCCCGGGCAATTTCATCTTCCGCACGCGCGAATTCGAACAGATGGAACTCGAATTCTTCGTGCCGCCTGCCGAAGGCCCGCAGTGGTACGAGTACTGGAAGCAGCAACGCCTCGAGTGGTACGTCGCACACGGAATTCCGCGCGACATGTTGCGCTTGCGCGAGCATGCCGCCGACGAGCTGTCGCATTACTCGGCAGGCACGTGCGACATCGAGTTCATGTTTCCCTGGGGATGGGGTGAACTCGAAGGCGTCGCCCAGCGCACCGACTACGACCTCACGCAGCATGCGAAACACTCGGGTCAGAGGCTCGACTATTTCGATCAGGCCACCAACGAGCGCTACGTGCCGTATGTGGTCGAGCCCGCCGCGGGTGTGAACCGCACCATGGCGGCCTTCTTGTTGGCCGCCTACGACGAAGACATCGTCAACGACGAGACCCGCACGGTGCTGCGTCTGCACCCACGAATCGCGCCATATCAAGTGGCGGTGCTGCCGTTGTCGAAGAAAGACACCCTCACGCCGCTGGCCGAGCAGGTGTATGGAATGTTGGCGAAGCGCTACATGTGCGACTACGACGAAACCCAGGCCATTGGGCGGCGTTACCGACGACAAGATGAAATCGGCACACCCGTGTGTGTCACGATCGACTTCGACTCTCTCGTCGACCAGGCGGTCACCGTGCGCGACCGCGACACCACTGCTCAAGATCGTGTGCCGATTGCGACACTCGAAGCGCATCTCGCCGCGCGCTTCGGATTCTGACGTTGACCTATCTCGACCACATCATCGCCCACCATCGGCGGCGTGCGGCGGCCGACCCACGTTCGCTTTCGACAGCGCGTGCGGCGGCCGAGACATCGCGCAACGCTGCGCAGGCCGCGCATGGCGGCGGACCGGTGCGTGACTTCGTGTCGGCGTTGCAAGGTGACTCGCTGGCGGTAATCGCCGAGATCAAGCGGCGCTCACCGTCGCGCGGTGCGTTGAACGAGTCGCTTGACCCTGCTGAAATGGCGCAGCGATACACCGCTGGTGGCGCATCGTGTTTGTCGGTGCTTACTGATGAACCGCACTTCGGTGGCAGTAGCGACGATTTGCGCCGTGCTCGCGGTGCAACCGGCGTGCCGGTGCTGCGCAAAGACTTCACCGTGAGCGCTCTCGACGTGATCGATGCCTACGCGATGGGGGCCGATTGCGTGCTGCTCATCGTTGCCGCACTGAGCGACGACGAGCTCGCGGCGTTTCACCGATTGGCAAGCGACCTTGGGCTGGCCGCGCTCATCGAAGTGCACGACGAGGCCGAACTGCAACGGGCATTGCGCATCAACCCGCGCCTCATTGGTGTGAACCAGCGAGACTTGCGCACCTTTCAGGTCGACCGCGATCGGGCAGTGCGCGTGGCGGCGGAGATTCCCGACGGGGTGGTGGGGGTCGCCGAATCAGGAATCACCGGTGGCGCCGACGCCGCCCGACTGGCCGCAGCCGGCTACCGGGCAGTGCTCGTGGGTGAGCATCTCGTGACCAGCGCGAACGTCGAAGCGTCGCTACAAGAGTTGAGGCTCGCACTACCTTCGTAGTCAGGATGTTCGTCAAAATCTGCGGCATCACGAATGAAGAAGACGCACTGCTCAGTGTTGCCATGGGCGCGACGGCCCTCGGGTTCGTCTTTGCCCCGTCGAAGCGCCAGGTGTCGCCCGGCAAGGTGGCCGACATCGTCAAACGACTTCCACCTGGTGTGATGACCATCGGCGTGTTTCGCGACAGCGATCCCAAGTCGGTACTGCGAGTGGTGCGTGAGGCCGGTTTGCGTGGTGCGCAGTTGCACGGGCGCGAGAGCGTGGCACAGGTCGACGAGGTGGTCGCCGAACTCGGTTGGGTGATGAAGGCCGTGGTGGCCGGCTCACCCGACGCCGAGCGATGCGATCGCTATCGCACCGATCTGGTGTTGTTCGACTCACCCGAACCTGGTTCTGGCATGGCCTACGACTGGGGGCTGCTGGCGAACGTGCCGAAAGGCGTGCGCTGCGTCGTGTCGGGCGGCCTTACGCCAGACAATGTTGCGCTTGCAATCGCGACGGTAGCGCCCTACGGCGTGGACGTGAGCTCGGGCGTTGAACGCGAACCGGGGAAGAAAGACGCCACGAAAGTTCGTCGGTTTGTGCAGGCCGCACTCGCGGCGTTCGATGATGGCCCCTCAGTATCGTGATGCGGTGACCGCACTCGAAGCACCGAGCAGCACCGGGCGTTTCGGCGAGTTCGGCGGGCGCTTCGTGCCCGAAACGCTGGTGCCTGCGTGCCAAGAACTCGAGGCAGCCTTCAATGACGCCTGGGGTGACCCCGTGTTTCGAGCCGAATTGCGGCGCTACTTCGCCGAGTACGCGGGTCGGCCATCGATTCTCACGGAATGCCACAATCTCAGCCGCGAGCTCGGCATTCGTCTTATCTTGAAGCGCGAAGACCTCAATCACACCGGCTCGCACAAGATCAACAATGTGCTCGGCCAGGGGCTGTTGGCCAAGCGCATGGGGAAACAGCGCTTCATCGCCGAAACCGGTGCGGGTCAACACGGCGTTGCGTCGGCCACGATCGCGGCACTGTTGCGAATGGAGTGCAAGGTGTACATGGGTGCAGTCGACGTCGAACGTCAGGCGCTCAACGTGTTTCGCATGCGTCTGCTGGGTGCCGAAGTGGAAGCTGCACAGTCGGGCAGCCGCACACTGAAGGACGCAGTCAACGAAGCGATGCGCGACTGGGTGGCCAACGTCGAACACTCGTATTACTGCATTGGCTCGGTGATGGGCCCGCACCCGTACCCCTACATGGTGCGCCAGTTCCAGAGTGTGATCGGCGAGGAAGCACGCGAGCAGATGCAGCAACTCACCGGAGGTGCGCCCGACGCGGTCGTCGCCTGTGTCGGTGGCGGTTCGAATGCCATCGGCATCTTCAGCGGTTTCGTCGATACCGATGCCCGACTGGTGGGCGTCGAACCTGCTGGAGGTGCTGCAATCGGCAACGGTATTCCTGGTGTCGTGCACGGCATGAAGAGTTTCCTCATGCAGGACGAAGAAGGCCAGGTTCGCGAGGCACACTCGATCTCTGCCGGTCTCGACTATCCGGGTGTGGGTCCTGAGCACTCGCATCTCGCCGCGACGGGACGCGCGGAATATCCCAACGTCACCGACGACGAAGTGGTGAGCGCGTTTCAATTGATGGCCCGCAGTGAAGGCATCATTCCTGCACTCGAATGTGCACACGCTCTGGCATGGATCGTGCGTGAATCACCGGCCATGCAAGGTGCAACCGTGCTCATGAACCTGTCGGGTCGCGGCGACAAGGATGTCGCCCAGATGATGAACGTGCTCGGCGACAAGGCCTGATGCCGAACGGAGTCCTTGAATCGCATTTGCGCGACCGGCGCGAGAGTGGACGCAAATTGCTGGTGCCCTACATCACGGGCTACATGGACAACTGGCAGGAGGCTGTCGCTGCGTGTGTGGCGAATGGTGCCGACGCCGTGGAGATTGGCCTGCCGTTCTCCGACCCAGTGATGGATGGTCCGGTCATCCAGCGAGCCTCGACGCGTGCACTACAACGTGGTGCAACACCAGCGAAGATTCTCGATGGCGTGCGACGCCTCGACGTGGCGGTGCCGCTCGTGGTGATGTGTTACTACAACACGGTGTTTCGGGCCGGTCATGAACGATTCGCCAACAACGTGGCACAAGCCGGTGTTGCCGGGGTCATCGTGCCCGACCTGCCACTCGAGGAAGCACACGATTGGTGCGCTGCCGCCGATGCCGCCGGTGTCGAAACGGTGATGCTCGCCGCACCGACTGCCAGCGACGAGCGTTTGGGGCGCATCGTGCAACGGGCGCGTGGCTTCGTCTACGCGGTGGGTCTTCTTGGCATCACCGGTGAGCGCGCCACGTTGGCGGCAACCGCGGTTGACATCGCCGCTCGAGTGAAACGGCAGACCGATCTTCCCGTGCTCGTTGGTGTTGGCGTTTCAAATGCGCAGCAGGCCTGCGAAGCGAGCCGTGTCGCAGACGGTGTCATCCAGGGCGCGGCGGTAATGCGTCGGCTGCTCGACGAGGGTGTCGATGCCGTCGGCGACTTCGTTGCCGAGGTGCGCCAGGCGCTCGATGCCGAATTTCCCGGGGTGTAACGCTGCGGCGGGCGAGTAACTTGGCGACATGCTGAAAACCGGTGACAAAGCCCCTGCAATCGCGTTGCTCGATCAGTACGGCGACAAACGCACGCTGAAGGAATTTGCCAAACGCAAGGTGCTGGTGTACTTCTATCCGAAAGCCGACACTCCGGGCTGCACCCAACAGTCGTGCTTGCTGTCGGAGATCAAAGACGACATCGGTCGCACGGCAATCATCGGCATCAGCCCCGACGAGCCGAAGCGACAGTTGAAATTCGACACGAAATATTCACTCGGGTTTCCGTTGCTCGCCGACACCGAGCACACCGTGGCCAAGGCCTACAAGGTGTGGAAGAAGAAGTCGATGTACGGACGCGAGTACATGGGAATCGAACGCTCGGCGTTTCTCATTGACGGCAACGGCAAGATTCTGCACGCCTGGTACAAGATCTCGCCGAAAGATACGCCCAAGTTCCTGCTTGAAGCGCTCGGAAAGTAACCATGTCGTTGCCTGCGCCCGCAACGGTGATACCGCATCGCGCACCGTTTCTCTTCGTTGATGTTGTTGATGCGCTCGAAGTCGGTGTCAGCGCCACGGCGCGGTGGCGACTCACGGGCGACGAATGGTTCTTCGCCGGTCACTTTCCTGGTCGGCCGACGCTGCCCGGTGTGTTGATGTGCGAAGCCATCGCTCAAGTCGGCGCCTATGCGTTGTTGAGCGACCCAGCACGCGTCGGCAAGTTGCCGTTGTTCGGCGGTCTTGATGCCGCTCGGTTTCGTCGTCAGGTGGTGCCGGGGGATGAGTTGTTGCTGGAAGTGACGCTCGGTCGTATGAGTGCGCGTGCCGGAAAAGGCTCGGGGCGTGCGAGTGTCGCAGGCGAGACGGCGTGCGAGTGCGACCTCATGTTCGTGTTGGTCGACGCCTGAGGGCCACGCAACCTTTCGGAATGATGCGGCGGTAACGCGGCAGTTCTAAGCGCGCGGTGGCGCGATGATGACCGAGCCGTTGTGGCCGCCGAAACCAAAGTTGTTGCTGATCGTCGGCCCGGGTGTCCAGGGTCGTGGCGCGCCGAACACGACATCGCACTCGATGCCTTCACCGAGCACCGTGGTGTTGGCAGTCGGTGGAATCAGTCGGTGCTCGAACGACAACAACACGGCTGCAGCTTCAAGTGCTCCTGCTGCACCAAGTGGGTGACCCGTAACGCCTTTGATCGAGGTGACCGGTGGGGTGGGTGTACCAAAGAGCGTTGCAACGGCTTGCGCCTCCGCCTGGTCGTTCAGCGGGGTCGACGTGCCGTGGGCATTTACCTGCGCGATGTCGCCGGGGGTGAGGCCCGCATCATCGAGCGCCAACTGCATGCACGCGATTGCACCAACACCGCCTGGTGACGGAGCGGTGATGTGGTGCGCGTCGGCGTTGCTGGCCGCACCAAGAATCTCACCGAGAATCGTCGCGCCCCGCGCCACTGCAAGGTCGTAACGCTCGAGCACGAACACAGCCGCACCCTCGCCGAAGACGAAACCGTCGCGCGTGGCGTCGAATGGCTTGCTCTCACCCGACGTCGACAACGCCGTCATGTTCGCAAAGCCCGCCACCGCAGTGATGGTGGCGGCAGACTCGGCGCCGCCGGTGACTACGGCATCACAGCGCCCCCAGGCAATTTGACGCGCCGCTGCACCAATGGCGTGGGTCGCCGCGGCACACGCCGTGCAGATGGTTTCGGCGGGGCCCCGAAATCCGTATCGCATTGAGATTGCGGCACCACACGCATTGGCCATCATCATCGGCACGAGAAACGGCGACACGCGTCGTTCGCCCTTTTCAACTCGGACGATTACCGATTCTTCGAGGGTGCGCAACCCGCCGATGCCCGTGCCAAAAATCGTGCCGATGCGCGCGTGGTCATAGGGCAGTTCACCCGACTGAGCGAGAGCTTCCTGGGCTGCGGCAAGCGCAAACTGTTCGACGCGGTCGGCGCGTCGCGCCTCTTTGGGGTTTGCGAAATACGGTTGAGGATCCCAGTCGGCAATCTCGACGGTCTTGGCGCCACGAATGCCGGCTCCGAGCAGGCCCTGCCAAAACGCTTGTTTGCCGATTCCGCACGGCGCGAGAACGCCGTATCCGGTGATGGCGACTCGGTGACCCGCCCCCTGCATTGGGGAGTGCTATTTGGTCTTGGCGACGATGAGGTCGAAGGCTTGACCGACGGTGGTGATGCCTTCAAGTTCTTGTTCGGGCACTTCGACGCCGAATTCCGACTCGAGCTCCATCACGAATTCGACCAGATCAAGGCTGTCGGCTTCGAGGTCTTCTTTGAAACGTGCCTCGCGGGTGACCTTGGCGGCATCGACCGCGAGGATGCTGACGGCGCACTTGCTGAAACGATCGAACAGGTCTTGGCTCACAATGGCCTCCTTGGCTGCAGTGAGTCTACTTCGTGGCGTGGCATGCGGTGATACGTGGCGTGGCATGCGGTGA
>CAYFNN010000004.1:12058-31891 GCA_964344465.1 uncultured Bifidobacterium sp.
AGTGAGTCTACTTCGTGGCGTGGCATGCGGTGATACGTGGCGTGGCATGCGGTGACCGCGCTCGGGCGCGGGCAGGGTGTTCGGAATCGCGTCGACGCTTAGTGGCCCATGCCCAGGCCGCCGTCAACGGGAATCACTGCACCTGTGATGTAAGCGGCGTCGCCAGAGGCAAGGAACGTAACCACGCCAGCAATCTCATCGACGGTGGCGATGCGTCCGAGCGGCACGAGGGAAGCGAATGCGGCCAGCTTCTCGTCGCCGAGAGCCCGAGTCATATCGGTGTCGACGGGTCCGGGTGCGACCACGTTGACGGTGATGCTGCGACTGCCCAACTCGCGCGCCAACGATCGAGCGAAGCCGACCAGGCCGGCTTTCGACGCTGCGTAATTTGCCTGACCGGCTTGACCGAGTAAACCAACGACGCTCGAGACGAAGATGATGCGCCCGGCGCGGGCACGAACCATTCCTGATGTGGCGCGCTTGGCGACGCGGAAGGCGCCGGTCAGGTTGGTATCAACCACGCTCGTGAAGTCGGATTCCTTCATGCGCAGCAGCAGACCGTCTTTGGTGATGCCGGCGTTCGACACCAACACTTCCACCGCGCCGAGTTCGGCCTCGATCTTGGTGAAGGTCGCTTCGACATCTTCGGGGTTCGTCACGTCGCACTTCACGGCGAGGTGTTTTCCCGACGGCGGCGTCGAGTTGTAGGTGATGGCTACCTTGTCGCCGAGAGCGGCAAATCGATCGGCTATCGCCAGCCCGATGCCCTTGCTCGCACCAGTGATGAGAACGACGCGACTCATGGTTGCATCCACTCAATCACCGCGCTCGCAGCGGTCATTCCTGCGCCGAAGCCCACCATCAACACGCGGTCGCCACTGCGCAGACGACCTTTGTCGGCGGCATCAAAGAGCGCGAGCGGAATCGAAGCCGACGACGTATTGCCGGTTTCGTGCAGTACCACTGCCGTTCGATCGAGCGGAATGCCGAGTTGGCGACACGCGGCGTCGATGATGCGCAGGTTGGCCTGGTGCGGCACGCACAGTGCGATGTCGTCGGCGGTGACACCGGCCTTGGCCATCGACTTCTTGCCGGAATCCACCATGATGCGCACCGCACGGCGAAACACTTCCTTGCCATCCATGTGGATGTAGCCGCCAACGTCTGCATACAAGAGGTGTTCGAGTGAGCCGTCGGCGTCGAAATCCCAGCCGAGCATCTGACCACCATTGTCGACGGCCTCGACGACGCACGCACCCGAGCCGTCGGCGAACAGAATCGCCGTGCCACGGTCGCCCCAATCGGTGATGCGAGAGAGTGTGTCGGTGCCGATGACGAGCAGTCGTTTGGCGCCGACGGCGAGCAAACCCTGGGCGACCACATAGGCATAGACGAAGCCCGAGCACGCAGCGTTCACATCGAATGCGCCGCAGCGCAAACCCAACGCATCTTGCACCGTCGCCGAGGTGGCCGGCACGGTGCGATCGGGGGTGGTGGTTGACAGCACGACGCCGTCGATTGATTCGAGCGGAAAGCCCGACATCGCCAACGCCTTGCGCGCCGATTCGATTGACAGCGAGGCCGTTGATCCACCGACATGACGACGTTTGATACCGGTGCGTTCGGTAATCCACTCGTCGTTGGTGTCCATCATCGCCGAGAGATCATCGTTGGTGAGCACTTTGTCGGGTAGGGCAGTGCCCCAACCACGGATGACGCCACCCGTCGGCATTGCTAGTGGGTCCTCAACCACGCGACGGGTTCGCGCATCGCGAGCCGTTCGCCGGTGGCGGCGATGAAGTGTTGCAGGATGCCATCGAAGGGCGAGCGCACATCAGTGTCGCCCACCGTGCCGATGATGGTGCCCACTTCGATGCGCATACCGTCGTGCGCAGTCGGGTGCGGTGTGAAAATGCCGGCGGCCGGGCTGACGACTAGTCGTTCGACGACGAAGAGATGTTCGCCCTCGTGCACGGGTGCTTTCGGCGGGCTCACCGCCGACACGAAGGTGAGGAGTTCGTCGAGTTCGTCGGGTGTCGACACGCTGATCGAGCGCGAGCCCTCGAGGGTTCGCTTCACCATGCCGGTGAGCACTCCACCAGGGCCGAGCTCGACATACCCCGCCACGCCGAGCCGCGACAGTTCGAGCAAACAGTGCTTCCAGCGAACTGGGCTGCAGAGTTGAGCCGAAAGCAGCGAGGCCCATTCGTCACCGCGTTGATGACTCAAAGCGTCCACATTGGAGATGATTGGTACGTCGGCGTCGCGCGGCTTGGCGGCAGCAATCGCCGAGCGCAAGCGATCGCGCGCGGCATCCATGAACGGGGTGTGAAACGCCCCCGAGACTGGAAGTGACATCACCCGCTTGGCGCCGAGCTCCTTGGCGTGACCGCTGGCTTTCTCGATGCCGCTGGGTGAGCCGGCGATCACCACCTGGCCGGGTGCATTGAAATTGGCCACCCACACCTTGTCGTCGGCACGTCGACACGCCACCTCGACGAGATCGTCATCGAGACCCAGCACCGCCGCCATCGCACCCGGCGACTCGAGGCCTGCCTGATGCATCGCGTCGCCACGCTCGAGCACGAGCCGCACACCATCGTCATAACCCAGTGCGCCGTTGGCGGTGAGTGCGGTGTATTCACCCAGGCTGTGGCCGGCACAGAAACTGGGTTCGACGCCGAGGCGCTCAACGGCATCGAGCACCATCAGACTGCTGACGAAAGTGGTGAGTTGGGCATTGCGCGTGTCTTTCAAGGTGTCGGCGTCTGCATCCAAGAGCAGCGCGCCCACATCTCGGCCGGTAATCGCCGAAGCTTCGTCGACGAGTTCCCAACTGTCGTGGCCGACCCACGGCCGACCCATACCGGGTCGTTGTGAGCCCTGGCCGGGAAACAAGAACGCGAGCAACCGAGAACCTCCCGTGAACGAGACTACGAGAAATCGTCATCGTCGTCGGCAGTAGCCTTTTTGCACGCAATGCCCGAGTGGCGAAATGGCAGACGCGACGGACTCAAAATCCGTTGCCTGGTAAGGGCGTGTGGGTTCGACTCCCACCTCGGGCACCACGCGATTTTTCGATTCGTACGGCACGTCGATGGCGCAGTGCCGCTGAATCGTGGCTCGTAGGCTGAAGAATCCAATGACCGTGCAGTTACCGGCTGGTATCTCTGATCGCATCGTCGGTCTTCGGTTGCGGCGGTGCACTGCCACACTTCGCGAAGTACGTGAAGAACTATCGATCTCCCGCGCCCAACTCGAGGTATTGCACGACGATGCGGCCGATGCCGAGCTGCGTGCGCTGGTCTCTGAAACCCCGCTCGCCGAAGCGACGTTCCGCGAATCGCAGGCACATTCCACCGCGCTGGGCCGACACGTTGCTCATCTTGAAACCCAGATTGCCGAGCTTGAGCGCGAACAAGACGAATTGCTCGACCGTCTGCGCGGCCACGCCACCTCGTAGAGTTCTGCCGTGACCAGCATCGTTATCGCCGAGGACGAGGCGATCATTCGTCTCGACCTGCGCGAACTCCTCGAAGAAGAGGGATACGCGGTGGTGGGTGAGGCAGGTAGGGGAGACCAAGCGGTGGTTTTGGCCGATCAGCTGCGACCCGACGTGGTGATTCTCGATGTGAAGATGCCCGGCATGGACGGCATCGAGGCCGCCAAGCAAATCTGCGCGATGGGCCATAGCGCCGTGCTCATGCTCACCGCGTTCAGCCAGCGAGAGATCGTCGAACAGGCGCGCGACGCAGGCGCCCTGGCGTACCTGGTGAAGCCGTTTCAAAAGAGCGACCTGGTGCCGGCAATCGAATTGGCATCGGCGCGTTTTGCCGAGACCAAAGCGCTTGTGGCGGAGGTCGGAGAGCTGCAAGATCGGCTCGAAGTGCGCAAGCTGCTCGACCGCGCCAAGGGATTGCTCGCCGATCAATACGGTCTGAAAGAAGCTGACGCCTTTCAGTTCATTCAGCGTCGTGCGATGAGCGATCGCAGCACCATGCGGGCCGTTGCCGAGTCGATCTTGAAGGGTGACACCGTCCCAACCCCATGAAGGTGATGGCCCTCGACGGCAACTCGCTCGTCTACCGGGCTTTCTTCGCTCTGCCCGACTCGATGACGACGGCACAGGGCGAAGTGACGAACGCCGTCTTCGGGTTTTGCTCGATGTTCGCCACGCTGTTGCGTGACCATGCTCCCGATGCGGTCGTCGTGGTGTTCGATCGCAAGGAGAAGACCTTCCGTCATGAGGCGGCGCCCGAGTACAAGGCGCAACGCGAGAAGCAACCCGACTCGCTGTATTCACAACTCGACACCGTGAAAGAACTTCTCGCCGCTGCGGGTGTTACCACGCTCGAGTGCGCCGGCTTTGAGGGTGACGACATCATCGCGACAATCGCCGCCGGCATCGGTGACAACGAGTTACTCATCGTCACCGGCGATCGCGATTCGTACCAACTGGTGAAAGACCCTCTCGTGCGTGTGCTGTACAACAAGCGCGGCGTCAGCGACTACGCGCTTTACGACGAATCGGGAATCAAAGAACGCACCGGTGTCACTCCGTCTCAATACGCCGACTATGCAGCGCTGCGTGGTGACCCGAGCGACAACCTCGAAGGCGTGCCAGGCGTGGGTGAGAAGACGGCCGCCAAACTCATCACGCAATACGAGACGCTCGTCGCAGTGTTCGATCACGCTGACGAGCAGACACCGAAGCTGCGCGCGTCGTTGCACGAGTCACGCGACCGGGTGTTGCGCAATGCGGGGCTCATGCGGCTGCGCAGTGATGTACCCGTGGCCAACGAAGCAGGGGCGTGGGTACCCAAACCCAATGCGACGGCACTCGCCGCGTTGTTCAAGCGGCTCGAGTTTTCGACGATGGGCAAGCGCTGGCAGTTCTTCGTTGACCGATTCGGCGGCGGCTCGATCGAGCACAGCGATGCCGCGCCATCCCCGGCGTCGGAATCGCTGCCGAGCGAAAGCTCGAACACCGCACTCCCGGTCGGTGTGACACGTGTAGACAACGCAGCCGATGCGATGCGGGCACTTGGTGACGGTTCGTCGCTGCGAGGCGTTGCTGGAGTGTGGGCAAGTGATGCCGGTCGCAGTGCGCTCGAGGCCATCGTGGTGGCACCGCCAGAGTCATCGGAAGGTGTGCAAGCAATGGAGATACCCGCCGCTCTGTTGAAGGGCAACGTGGCCACCGCCTTGTCTGCAGGCAGCCACTTCGTGCTGCACGATGGCCGCAACCTGCTGCGTTCATTGTTGGCCCTCGGTGTCGACATGACGGCGCCGCATTTCGACACGGCAATTGCGGCATATCTCGCCGATGCCGATGCCGGGTCCTACGACGCACAACGTGTGGCACGTCGTTGGCTCGGCCGCGATGTCGTCGTGCCAACGTCGTCGACTGCAGCAGAAGGGCAGCTCGACTTCGATGCCGCGCCCGGCGAGCAGGCCAGTAGTGCAGCGGCACTCATCGCAACGGTGGCGGTGTTGGCGGAAGCGCCGTTGCGTGCGGCGCTCGCGACCGGTGGCGTGACGCAGTTGTATGCCGACGCCGAGTTGCCACTCGTGCGGGTGCTGGCAAAGATGGAACACCGCGGCATCGGCGTCGACCGCACTCGGCTACAGCAACTCGAGGCAGAACTGCGGGTGCGTAGCACTGGGCTGGTCGCGACATTGCAAGGCTTGGCTGAGCGCGAGATCAACGTCAACTCACCGCAGCAGTTGGCGAAGCTGTTGTACGACGACCGCGGGCTATCGGCGGGCAAGAAGACCAAGGGCGGCAAGAAGACCGGACAACGCAGCACTGATGCGGCAACTCTCGAGAAGATTCGAGACGAGTGGCCCGAATTCATCGATGCGCTCCTCGAGTATCGCGAGGTCGAGAAACTGCGTTCAACGTACGCCGAAGGATTGCTCGCCACTATCGAGTCAGACGGTCGCATTCATGCGAGTTTCAATCAGACCGTTGCCCGCACTGGTCGACTATCGAGTGACCGCCCCAACCTGCACAACATTCCTGTGCGCTCCGATGCGGGACGTGTATTTCGTGAGGTGTTCGTAGCCGATGAGGGGCACGAGTTCCTCGTGGCTGACTACAACCAAATCGAGTTGCGCTGCATTGCGCACTTGTCGAACGACGACGGCTTGCTCGAGTCGTTTCGGGCAGGCACCGATATTCACCGTGCAGTGGCTGCCAGGGTGTTTGGCGTGTCGCCTGACGCGGTCAATGGCGAGCAGCGATCGAAGGCAAAGATGGTGTCGTACGGTCTCGCCTACGGCATGGAGGCCTATGGCTTGAGTCAGCGACTCGCCATCGACGTGGGAGAGGCCAAGGAGATTCTCGACGCCTACTTCAATGCGTTCCCCCGGGTGAAGTGGTTGATGGACGAGTCGATTCGCGAGGCGCGAGTTGCGGGCTACACCACGACGCTCTTTGGTCGCCGTCGACCGATCCCGGGCATGAACGACGGGCCGCTTTTTGCCCGCAAGGCCGCCGAACGTATGGCGATGAACGCCGGCATTCAGGGTCTGGCCGCTGACATCTTCAAGATTGCCCTCGTCGCCGTCGATCGGGCGCTGGAGACCAATGGGTTCGCCGCACGAATCGTTCTGCAGGTACACGATGAAATCATCATCGAAGTGCCCGCACGGGAGAAAGAGGAGGTTGGCCCACTCGTGTTGCAAGAGATGATGGGGGCTGCACGCCTCGCGGTGCCACTCGTGGTGAACGCTTCTTGGGGTGCCAGCTGGGCGGGGGCAAAGGTAGCCTGACTCGTCCGCCTTCGGGCGGGCTGTCCTATCCCTACTCTCATATCCACCGAAAGTCACCGTGTCCAACTCCACTCTCACCCCGTCGTCACCGATGGGCTCGTTCGATCAGAACGGCAATTACATTCCCCGCAAAGTCACCGAGCGCGACGCATCGTTCGCCGAAGAAATCGAAAGCACCTTCCCACCGATCAAGGAAGGCCAACTCGTCAAGGGCACCGTCGCACGAATCACCCGCGAAGAAGTGCTGTTGGAAATTGGTTGGAAGACCGAAGGCGTCATCCTCAACCGTGAACTCACCATTCGCCAGGACGTCGACCCGAATACGGTCGTGAAGCTCGGCGAGACCGTCGAAGCATTGGTGCTGACTCTCGAAGACAAAGAAGGTCGACTGCTGCTGTCGAAGAAGCGCGCCCAGTACGAGCGCGCCTGGGGCGACGTTGAACGAATCAAGAACGAAGACGGCATCATCGAGGGCGTCGTGCTCGAAGAAGTCAAAGGCGGTCTCATCGTCGACATCGGCTTGCGCGGCTTTCTGCCCGCATCTCTCGTCGAGATGCGTCGCGTGAAGGAACTCACGCCGTACGTCGGCCAGAAGATTCAAGCCAAGATCCTCGAGCTCGATCGCAACCGCAACAACGTGGTGCTCTCGCGCCGTGCAGTGCTCGAGGCCACGCATCGCGAGAACCGCGATGGCTTCCTGGTGAATCTCAAGGTAGGCGAGGTGCGCAAGGGTCGCGTGTCGTCGATTGTTGCCTTCGGTGTGTTCGTCGACCTCGGCGGCATGGATGGTCTCATCCACGTGTCCGAGCTCTCGTGGAAGCACGTTGACAATCCGGCCGACATCGTGAAGATCGGTGACGAGGTCGAGGTCAAGGTGCTCGAAATCGACGGTGAGCGTGAGCGCATCAGCCTGTCGCTCAAGGCCACCCAGCAAGATCCGTGGCAGGCGTTCGCAACCGGTCACGCCGTCAATCAACTCGTCTACGGTCGAGTCACCAAGATCGTGCCGTTCGGCGCGTTCGTGCAGGTGGGCGACGGCATCGAGGGTCTCGTGCACATCTCGGAGATGTCGACCCACCACGTCGAAGCTCCCGAGCAAGTAGTGACGCCGGGCGAAGAGCTGTGGGTCAAGATCATCGATCTCGATCTCGCACGTCGTCGCATCAGTTTGTCGATCAAGCAGGCTGCCGAAGGTGGCGAGCTGGCGCCGGAATACCGCGATCAGTTCAAAGCCGACGAACAGGGCAACTGGGTTGGCGCCGACGACGCTTCGCGAGAGGCTGCGTGGAGCGAGATGTACGGAGCCGGCGAGACACCAACGGCTTGAGTTGAGTCGCGCGGGGTGACGTTGTGATCCTCGTCGGACTCACCGGGGGAATCGGCGCGGGAAAATCCACCGTTGCTGCGCAATTCGTGGCGCACGGTGCGGTGCTCATCGATGCTGATCGCATCGTGCACGAGTTGCAGCGCCCGGGCACCGAGGTATTTGGGCGTATCGTTGCGGAATTCGGCAGCGGGGTAGTGGCAGAAACCGGGGCGCTCGACCGGGCAGCGTTGGCGGCCATCGTGTTTGGCAACCCTGAACGACTTGCGGTGCTGAATGGCATCGTGCATCCGGCGGTGCATGCGGAGATGCAGCGGCGGACCGAAGAGCAGCGCACGGGTCGCAGGGTGGTGGTGCTCGACATTCCGCTACTGGTCGAGAACCCACGCCGCGGCCTGAGTGCAACCGTCGTGGTTGATGTCGACCCTGTGGTGGCCATTGAGCGCTTGGTCGCTCAACGTGGGCTCGATGAAGCCGATGCACGTTCGCGGGTCTCGCGCCAAGCCCCGCGTTCGGCGCGACGAGCCATCGCCGACTGGATCATCGACAACTCCGGCTCGCGACTCGACTTGGCGCGCGAAGTTCGGCGCTGTTGGACCTGGCTCGAACGCTTACCGCAGGTGTAGTCAGTACCTCGATGGCAGACACTCGCGCTCGACACGCATTCAAGGTGGTGTCGGACTACGCGCCCGCAGGTGATCAGCCACAGGCGATTGCTCAACTCGCGGCAGGCGTCGAACGCGGTGATCGCTTTCAAACGCTGTTGGGCATCACCGGGTCGGGAAAGTCCGCCACTATCGCATGGACGATTGAAAAGGTGCAACGGCCAACGCTGATCTTGGCGCCGAACAAGAGCCTGGCCGCCCAGCTCGCACAGGAGATGCGCGAATTCTTTCCCGACAACCGTGTCGAGTATTTCGTCTCGTACTACGACTACTACCAACCCGAGGCGTACATTCCCTCGAGCGACACCTACATCGAGAAGGACTCTTCGATTAACGACGAGATCGATCGGCTGCGTCACTCGGCAACGGCCGCACTGCTCACGCGTCGTGACGTGATCGTCGTGGCCTCGGTGAGCTGCATCTACGGCATGGGTAACCCGGAGGAGTACAAGGGACACCTGCTCGAGTTGCACCAGGGAGTCGACTACGACCAGCAGAGCATCCTGCGACGGTTGGTCGACCTGCAGTACGAACGAAACGACACGGCCCTTGGTCGCGGAAACTTTCGTGTGCGTGGTGACACCATCGAACTGCAGCCCGCGTACGAGTCGACGGTGACGCGTATCGAGATGTTCGGAGACACCGTCGACCGCATCACCGTGGTTGACCCAGTGACCGGTGAGACGTTGTCCTCACCAACCGAGATTCTGGTCTTCCCGGCCACGCACTATGTGGCGGGCGACGACCGAATGCGCGAAGCCATCGTGCGCATCGAGGCGGAACTCGCCGAGCGTCTCACGTGGTTCAACGCCAACGGCAAGTTGCTCGAAGCCCAGCGTTTGGGTATGCGCACTCGCTACGACATCGAGATGATCCAAGAGATGGGCTACTGCAACGGCATTGAGAACTACTCGATGCACATCGACGACCGTTCGTTCGGCGATCCGCCATTCACCTTGCTCGACTACTTCCCAGACGATTATCTGCTCGTTGTCGATGAGAGCCACGTTGCAGTGCCGCAGCTCTACGGTCAGTTCGCGGGCGATCGTGCGCGCAAAGACACGCTCGTAGAGCACGGATTTCGACTGCCGAGTGCACGCGAGAATCGACCGCTCAAGTTCGAAGAAACCCTCGAGCGCGTCAACCAGTGCATCTTCATGTCGGCGACGCCGGCCAAGTTCGAGTTGCAGCAGTCGTCGCAGGTGGTCGAGCAGATTGTGCGTCCGACCGGGCTCGTGGACCCCGAGGTCATCGTGAAGCCAACGAAGGGACAAATAGACGACATCATCGTGAACGTGCGTCAACGCGTCGAGAAGGGTGACCGCGTACTCATCACCACGCTGACCAAGAAGATGGCCGAGGATCTCACCGAATATCTGCTCGAACAAGGACTACGCGTGCGATATCTCCATTCGAACATTGACACCATCGAACGCATCGAAATTCTGCGGGCATTACGGCTGGGTGAGTTCGACGTGCTCGTCGGCATCAACCTGCTGCGCGAAGGTCTGGACCTACCCGAGGTGTCGCTCGTCGCAATTCTCGATGCGGACAAAGAGGGCTTCTTGCGCAGCGAGACCTCACTCATTCAGACCATTGGTCGTGCCGCCCGCAACGTAGACGGCCAGGTCATCATGTACGCCGACCAGCGCACCAAGGCGATGGAGTCGGCGATCAACCTCACCAACGCCCGTCGCGAACGGCAGATCGCCTACAACAAGGAGCACGGCATCGAGCCCAAGACCATTCGCAAGGCGGTGGGAGACATCCTCTCGATCTTGCGACCCGATGAGACGGCCCCGTACCCCGGCAAGGGCAAGCGGCAGTCGCGCGAACGCGACAAGGTGATTCGCGACCTACGGGCCCTCGGCGCGAGCGAACTCGAGCGCCTGGTGCAAACCCTCGAGGAGGAGATGCATCAGGCGGCCGCCGACCTGCACTTCGAGCAGGCCGCTCGCTTGCGTGACGAAATTCGCGAACTGCGCCGTGAAGTACGAGAGGCACGTTGAACTGCGGGAAGCGCATTGAGGGTTAGCGTTGCCGCGTGCCTGACTCCATCGTCATCAGAGGTGCGCGCGAGCACAACCTGAAGAACATCAACCTCGAGCTGCCGCGTGACCGCTTGGTGGTGTTGACGGGCTTGTCGGGCAGCGGCAAGAGCAGTCTCGCGTTCGACACCATCTATGCCGAGGGACAACGTCGCTACGTCGAGAGCCTCAGCGCCTATGCGCGACAGTTCCTCGGCCAGATGGACAAGCCCGATGTCGATGTGATTGAGGGTCTTTCGCCGGCAATCTCGATCGACCAGAAGTCGGCCTCACGCAACCCGCGTTCAACGGTGGGCACGATCACCGAGGTCTACGACTACCTCCGATTGTTGTATGCCCGCATCGGCATCCAGTTCTGCGTCAATGACGATGCGCGGCTGACCAAACAAACCCCCGAGCAAATTGTTGATCAAGTGCTCGAGTTGAAGGACGGCACGCGATTTCAAGTGTTGGCACCGGTGGTGCGCGGCCGAAAGGGTGAGTACGACTCGCTGCTCGGCGACCTTGCGGGCCAGGGATTCACACGTGCGCGGGTCGACGGCGAAACGGTGGAGATTGCCGAATTCATGAAGCGCGGCAAGAAACTTGCGCGCTACGAACAACACACCATCGACGTCATCGTCGATCGTCTCGTGCGAAAAGACGGCATCGCACGACGTCTCACCGATTCGATGGAAACCGCGTTGCGGCTGGCCAACGGCGTCGCCACCGTTGAGGTGATGGGCAAGGGTGATGACATCGCCGAGATTCTGAACTTCAGCCAACAGCTGGTGTGCCCGAAGTGCAGCACCTCATATGAAGAACTGGCACCGCGCAACTTCAGTTTCAACACGCCATACGGCGCCTGCGAAAAGTGTCTTGGTCTAGGCACCACCTTCGAGGTCGATCAAGAACTGGTCGTACCCGATTCGTCGTTGAGCATCACCCAGGGTGCGATTGCACCGTGGCGTAGTGCCCACACGATGTATTTCACGCGCATGCTCGAGTCGGTTGCGCAAGAGCAGGGCATCGATACCGACCGACCGTGGTCGAAACTCACCGCGAAGCAGCAAAAAATCATCATGCATGGCCTCGGCGACAACGTGGTGGTGAAATACCGCAATCGGTATGGACGGGTGCGCGAGTACAGCACCACGTTCGAGGGCGTCATCCCTTGGCTGAAGCGCCGCCACGAGACCTCGGAGAGCGACCATCAACGTGAACAATTCGAAAGTTACATGCGCGAGCGGCCGTGCTCGACGTGCAAAGGTGCCCGACTAAAGCCCGAGTCGCTGGCCGTGAAGGTGAACGACAAGACCATCGCCGATGTGTGCGACATGGCCATCGGTGAGTCAGCAAAGTTTCTGGCCGAACTTCGGCTGAACAAACGCGAAAAGATCATCGCCGAACGCATCACGAAGGAAATCAACGCACGCCTCGGGTTTCTGCTTGATGTAGGTCTCGACTATCTCACGTTGTCGCGTTCGGCCGGCACCTTGGCGGGTGGCGAGGCACAACGTATTCGTCTGGCGAGCCAGATTGGGTCGGGCCTCGTCGGCACGTTGTACGTGCTCGATGAGCCGTCGATTGGTCTGCATCAACGGGACAACCACCGATTGATCGACACCCTGCACCGACTGCGCGACCTGGGCAACACGGTGCTCGTCGTCGAACACGACGAAGACACGATTCGGGCCAGCGACTGGATCGTCGACATTGGTCCGGGCGCCGGCGAACATGGCGGCAAGGTGGTGTACAGCGGCCCCGTGCCGGGCATCAGCAAGGCGCGTGACTCGATCACGGGCGCATATCTGGCGGGGCGATCGAAGATCGCAGTGCCTGCCAAACGAAGGGCCATCGGCACCGAGGCTCTCGTGGTGCGTGGTGCCCGTGAACACAACTTGAAAAAAATCGACGTACGAATTCCCCTGGGCTGCTTCGTCGCCATCACCGGGGTGTCGGGCAGCGGCAAGAGCACGCTGGTGCGCGACATTCTGTTGCCTGCGTTGATGCAGAAGCTCTACAAGAGCAAGGAATCGCCCGGCCGACACACATCGGTAACCGGCATCGACAAGCTCGACAAGGTGATCGACATGGATCAGTCACCGATCGGTCGAACGCCCCGCTCGAACCCAGCCACCTACACCGGGGTGTTCGACGAGGTTCGCAAACTCTTCTCGAACACTCCCGACGCAAAGGTGCGCGGCTACCAGCCCGGTCGTTTCTCGTTCAACGTGTCAGGTGGCCGGTGCGAGGCGTGTTCCGGCGACGGAACCATTCGTATCGAGATGCAATTTCTTCCCGATGTGTATGTGCCGTGCGAGGTATGCAAAGGGGCTCGATACAACCGAGACACCCTCGAGATTCGATTCAAGGGCAAGAACATTGCCGAAGTGTTGGAGATGCCAATCACCGAGGCGTTGGAATTCTTCGCCAATCAACCGCGCATTGCACGACATCTGCAGACGCTGGTTGATGTAGGACTCGGCTACGTGCGCCTCGGCCAATCGGCACCAACACTGTCGGGCGGCGAAGCACAGCGCGTGAAACTGGCAAGCGAACTTGCACGGCGCAGCACCGGCCACACCATCTACTTGCTCGATGAACCGACGACGGGACTGCATTTCGAGGACGTACGCCGGTTGTTGATCGTGTTGGCGCGGCTCGTCGATCAGGGCAACACGGTGCTCGTCATCGAGCACAACCTCGATGTGATCAAGACTGCCGACTGGCTCATCGACCTCGGCCCCGAGGGTGGCGAAGGGGGCGGCACGATCGTGGCTGAGGGATCTCCAGAGCAGGTCGCCAAGGTGAAGGGCAGCCACACTGGGCGGTTTCTCGCCGAGGTGTTGCGCGCAACGTAACCGATGGAGCGACCAAATCTCGCAGCGATTCCCACCGGACCCGGCTCGTATCAATTCATCGACGCCCACGCTCGGGTGATTTACGTCGGCAAAGCCGCCAACCTGCGTTCGCGCGTGACGTCGTATTTCGCAGACCCGGCACTGTTGCACACGCGCACTGCGGCGATGGTTGCGGCAGCCCACGACGTGCGCTGGATCGAGGTGAAGAGCGAGGTGGATGCCTTGATGCTCGAGTACAACCTCATCAAACAGCATCGACCGCGCTTCAACGTGCGACTGCGCGACGACAAGAGCTATCCATTTCTTGCAATCACCCTCGACGAACAATGGCCACGGGCGGTGGTGATGCGCGGCCGCAAGCGCAAGGGCACCCGCTACTTCGGGCCATTCGCGCATGCATGGGCGATTCGCGACACGCTCGATGCGCTGCTGCGCACCTTCCCGGTGCGAACGTGTTCACCGGCGAAATTTCGCCAACATGAGCGGCTCGGTCGACCATGTTTGCTCTTCCATATCGAGAAGTGCGCGGGGCCTTGCGTCGGGGAGGTCGATGCAGCCGTCTATGCAGAGCACGTCGAGGGTCTGCAGCGGTTCTTGTCCGGCGACAACGACGGCGTGCGCAGCGACCTGACGGTTCGAATGACGCATGCCTCAAAGAACGAGGAGTTCGAGGAAGCCGCACGGCTGCGCGATCGACTCGGCGCCATTGAGCGCGCGCTCGAGCGTCAACAGATGGTGGGCGAGCGCGGCGAAGACTTCGACATCGTGGCACTGGCCGAGTCGGAGCTCGAGGCCGCCGTCCACATCTTCTATGTACGCAAGGGCCGAGTGTTGGGCAGTAACGGTTATGTAGTCGACAAGTCGGAACCGCTGACCACGGCAGAACTGATGCAACGCGTGCTCGTCGACTTGTACGCCGACGAACCGGCGCTGGGTTGGCCCAAGGAAGTAATGGTGTCGAGCGAGCCAGAAGACGCCCCGTTGTGCGCCGAGATGCTTGCTGCCCGCCGAGGCAGCAAAGCCGAAGTGCGCGTGCCGCAGCGCGGTGACCGACGTGAATTGATGCAAATGGTGATGAAGAATGCCAGTGACGCCTTGGTGCGCCACCGCATGAAGCGAGCGAGCGACCACAACGCTCGTAGTCGCGCCTTGGCCGAGCTTCACGACCAGCTGGGCCTTTCACAGGCGCCGCTGCGCATTGAATGCTTCGATATGGCGCACCTTCAGGGCACCGACTATGTCGGCTCGATGGTGGTGCTCGAAGACGGTCTGCCAGCCAAACGTGAGTACCGCAAGTTCAACGTCCGTGATGTGCCGGGTAACGACGACTACGCCGCCATGCGCGAGGTGTTGACTCGACGTTTGTCGGCGTACGTGCACGAGCGTGACACGCCGGCTGGCGAGCGGGGCGAGAAGCCCGGGAGATTTGCGTATCCGCCGCAGCTGCTGCTCGTCGACGGAGGCAGGGGGCAGTTGAACGTAGCCATCGAAGTGCTGCACGAACTTGGGTTGGAAGACGAAATCGACGTGGCGGCACTCGCCAAGCGCTTCGAAGAGGTGTACCTCGCCAACCGAGACGAACCGGTGATGCTGCCGCGGGGAAGCGAGGCGTTGTTCATGTTGCAGGTGGTGCGAGACGAAGCGCATCGATTTGCCAACACGTTCCACCGCGAACGGCGTTCGCGACGCATGCGCGCGAGCGAACTCGACGACATCGCCGGTCTCGGGCCAAAACGGCGCGAACGCCTTTTGAAAGAACTCGGCGGCATCGCCGCAGTGCGCACCGCAACTCGCGAACGGCTCGGTGAATTGTCCTGGCTACCCCCAACGGTGGCCGACGAAGTGCACCGTCGTTTCGCACCGCCTCAGTAGCCTTCGCGACATGGCCGAGATTCTGCTCATCACCGGTTTGTCGGGTGCCGGTCGTTCGCAGGCCGCCGATGTGCTCGAAGACCTCGGTTGGTTCGTGGTCGACAACATGCCGGTGGAGTTGGTCGACAAG
The DNA here is from genome assembly GCA_964344465.1 of uncultured Bifidobacterium sp. Lineage (GTDB taxonomy): Bacteria > Actinomycetota > Acidimicrobiia > Acidimicrobiales > Ilumatobacteraceae > F1-60-MAGs027. Next base: position 27,718 of record CAYFNN010000004.1, read on the forward strand.
TTCGTGGAATTGGCCGGCCAGAGCGTCGACTCACCATCGCGGTTGGCGTTGGTCATCGGTACGGCGTCGCAACAGACCGACGCGGTGAAACTCGTGCCACGACTGCGGGGGGCGGGTCACGACGTGCGAATTTTGTTCCTCGAGGCATCGACGCAGTCGCTGGTGAAGCGGTACACCGAGTCGCGCCGCCGTCACCCGCTGCGCACCGAGACGGGCACGGTGTCTGAAGCCATCGAGCACGAGCGCGACCTGCTCGAGCCCGTGCGCGAGTTCGCCGACAAAGTGATCGACACCAGCACCCTGCAACTGGCGCAGTTCAAGAGTCAGATGACCGAGTTGTTCTCGTTCGAAGATCTCCCCGACACGTTGCAGGTGTCGGTGGTGTCATTCGGTTTCAAACATGGCCTGCCGCTCGACGTCGACTCGGTCTTCGATGTGCGATTCATCCCGAACCCCCACTATGACGAGGCGCTGCGACCGCTGTCGGGTAAGGACGAGGCGGTGCGCAACTTCGTACTCGAACAACCTGCCACGCGCGATTTTCTTGACCGAGTCGAGTCGCTGTTTGAATCGCTGATTCCTGCATATCGCAACGAGGGCAAGAGCTACCTCACCATCGCGGTGGGCTGTACCGGTGGGCGGCATCGTTCCGTGGCCATCGCCGAGGCGTTGAGTCAGAGACTTGCGAATCGCGGCGTGTCGGCACGTGTGGCGCATCGCGACATCGAAAAAAACTAGGCTCGGCGCCATGACTTTACGAGTTGGCATCAACGGATTTGGCCGTATCGGCCGCAATTTCTGGCGAGCGTCACGCAAGAATGGCGCAGACATCGAAATCGTTGCAGTAAACGACCTGGGTAACAAGGCCACGATGGCCCATCTGTTGAAATACGACTCGGTGCTCGGCATCCTGCCCGACGAGATTGCGGCCACTGACGATGGCATCTCGGTGAACGGCAAGACCCTGAAGGTGCTCTCCGAACGCGACCCCAAGAACCTGCCGTGGAAGTCGCTCGGCGTCGACGTTGTCATCGAGTCGACGGGATTCTTCACCGATCGCGACAAGGCGGCGGCACACCTTGATGCGGGCGCAAGAGTGGTGATTATCTCGGCACCTGCCAAGGGTGCCGATGCAACGTTCGTCTACGGCGTCAACCACGACACGTTCGATGCCAAGAAACACACCGTGGTGTCGAATGCGAGTTGCACCACCAACTGCTTCGTGCCGCTCGTCAAGGTGCTTGACGATGCCTTCGGGGTGGAGAACGGCTTGATGACCACCATTCACGCCTATACGGGCGACCAGATGCTCGTCGACGGCCCGCACAGCGACCTTCGCCGTGCGCGCGGAGCGGCCATCAACATCACGCCGACATCAACCGGGGCAGCACGGGCGACCAGCCTGGTGATGGAGTCGATGAAGGGCAAGCTCGACGGCACTGCATTGCGGGTGCCAGTGCCAACCGGCTCAATCACCGATTTCGTCGCCAACCTGAAAAAGCCGGCCACAGTCGAACAAATCAATGCGGCGTTCAAGGCCGCCGCGGCGGGCCCATTGAAAGGCGTGTTGGAATACTGCACCGCGCCGATTGTTTCGAGCGACATCGTCACCAATCCGCATTCGTGCATCTTTGATGCCGAGTTGACGATGAGCATGGGTTCACTGGTGAAGGTGCTTGGTTGGTACGACAACGAATGGGGTTACTCCTGCCGACTCGTTGACACCACGTTGCACATCGGCCGATCGCTCGCCTGAGACGACGTCCATGAAGTTGCCGGTGTTGGAAGACCTCGGTGACGTGCGCGGCAAGACCGTGCTGGTTCGTACCGACTTCAACGTGCCGATGACGGGGCCCGATGACGCGCGGGAGATTACCGACGACTTCCGGATTCGGGCGGCATTGCCGACCATCGAGTGGCTCGTTGAACGCGGCGCAAAAGTGGTGTGCGCAAGTCATCTCGGGCGACCCAAGGGTTCGCCAACGGCAAAGTACTCAATGGCGCCGGTGAGGGCCCGCCTCGCAGAACTGGCACCGAATGTCGAGCTGCGCGAGAACCTGCGTTTCTCAGCAGGTGAAGAAGCCAACGATCCGGCGTTCGTGGCGGAATTGGTGCAGGGTATCGACCTCTATGTAAACGATGCATTCGGCGCCGCGCATCGAGCCCATGCTTCGATCGTCGGACCGCCAAAGACCCTGCCGTCGGCCGCCGGTCGACTGGTGCAGCGCGAAGTTGAAGTCGTCGAGCGTTTGCGCAATAACCCCAAGCGACCCTTGGTGGCCGTGCTCGGTGGCGCAAAGGTCAGCGACAAACTCGGCGTCATTGATGCGCTGGTGAAAATCGTCGATCGACTGCTCATCGGCGGGGGAATGTGCTTCACGTTCTTGGCCGCCAAGGGCTACCCGGTTGGCGACTCGATTTGTGAGCGCGATCAGGTTGACCACTGTCGTAATCTCCTGGCACAGCACGACAAGTTCCTCCTCCCCGAAGACATCATCGGTCTCGATGCCGACGGTGTGTATGCGACATTCGGCGTGCGATTGCCCGACGGCGCCAAGGGCATGGACATCGGCCCGGGTACTGCGGCTGCATTCAGCGACGCCATCATGGATGCTCGAACGGTCTTCTGGAATGGTCCGATGGGTGTCTTTGAAGACGCACGCTTTGCCAAAGGAACACGTACTGTGGCTCAGGCGATGGCAGACACGAAGGCGTTCACGGTGGTGGGTGGCGGAGACTCCGCGGCAGCGCTCGCGCAATTCGAGCTTGACGACGACGTCGACCACGTATCGACCGGTGGTGGCGCATCGCTTGAGTTCATCGAGTTCGGCGACTTACCGGGTTTGAAGTCGTTACGCGAGGCGCCACATGGCAACTGAACGCCTGCCGATCATTAGCGGCAACTGGAAGATGAACAACAACCACTTCGAGGCGATTCAGTGCGTACAGAAGTTGGCGTACTTGTTGCAGAAAGAAGATTTCGAAGCAGTCGAAGTGACGATTCATCCTCCGTTCACCGACTTGCGCAGCATGCAAACGCTGATCGATGCCGACCAGTTGCGCATTCGTCTTGGCGCTCAGAACTGCCACCCGGAGGAAAAGGGCGCATTCACCGGCGAAGTGTCGCCGGTGTTCCTCGCCAAGCTTGGCGTGCACTTCGTGATTGTCGGTCATAGCGAACGACGGGAACATTTCGGTGAGACCGACGAGTTCGTTGCCCGCAAGGTGGCAGCGGTGCAGAAGCACGGCATGACACCGATTCTCTGCGTCGGCGAGACGCTCGCCGAACGTGAATCGGGCGTGGCGCTCGACAAGGTACGTCACCAGGTGCGGGTGGCCCTCGAGAAACGGTCGAGCGATCAGGTGAAATCGATGGTGATCGCCTATGAACCAATCTGGGCGATTGGTACCGGCAAGAACGCAACCGCGACCGATGCGCAAGAGGTAGTGGCCGCCATTCGCGAAGAAGTTGCGGCGGTGGTGTCGCGGCCGGCCGCCCAGGCCGTGCGAATTCAATACGGTGGCAGCGTCAAGGCGGGCACGGCGGCCGAATTCATGCGCCAGCCCGACATCGATGGTCTGTTGGTGGGCGGGGCAAGCCTCGACCCGACGGAGTTCGCCCGCATCGTGCAGTACCGCCGGCACGCGTTCTAGCCACGACCCGAAACCTGAGTCGCGCGTCACAGCCATTCGGTAGGGTGAAAGGGTCATCATCTTTGGGGGTGACGCCCCACCTTTTCGACGGGGAGGTCGAATTCATGAAGAAACAGAGCAAGGCGATTCGTTTCGCCGCGTCGCTGTTCGCGGTCTCATTGATCGCGTCGGCGTGCGGTGGCGATGATGCCGCGACTGAGGACACCGCTGCGGCGGAGGAAGAGCCTGCTGCAGAGCCGGTCTCTTACCCAACGCTGGCAGAGTGTGCCGACGTCACCTACGACTACACGTACACGCCGCCGGCAAGCGCCGGAATGACGGTGACGTACGACCTCAGCCCCGACGCAGTCTGGGAAGACGGCTCGCAGATCACTGCAGCCGACTTCAAGGCCACGTGGGAAGCTGCACTCAACACCCCAGGCTCGATCAGCACGGTCGGTTACGACCAGATCAACTCAATCGAGCCCGGCACCAGCGACAAGCAAGTCGTGGTGGACTTCAAGAGCGTGTACGGCCCGTA
>CAYFNN010000005.1:0-29572 GCA_964344465.1 uncultured Bifidobacterium sp.
CGATCGCAGGCAATCGCCAATGCCCAGCTCGTGCGCACCGTCGTGGGTAGCGAACGCAGCAGCGCTGGCGAAGTGGTCACGAATCTGCGCACGGCGACCGGCGGTTTCGCCGTGTTGCACCTCGGCGCTGAAGACCTTTTTTACGCACAGGCGCCGCTGCGATTCACTCAGAGCAACTTGCCCGCCGACTTCGTGTCGCGCGCCATTGACGGCCGAAGCGGCGTGCAGCGCGTGGACTTCAACAACAACCCATACGAAGCCGTTGCAGTGGCGATTCCCGCGATTGACGCGACCTACTTCGAGGTCTTTCCGATCAGCGACGTAGCCGACACGCTCGGCACGGTGCGATCAACATTGTTCGCTGCGGTGCTGGGCATCACCGTGGTGGCAGGCATGCTCGGCTTTCTCTTGACGGGCACCGTGTTGCGACCACTGCGCCGTGTCAGCGACGTGGCCTCGACCATTGCCGAAGGATCACTTGACACGCGTCTCGAGCCCGAGAGTGACCCCGACCTACAGCAGCTCGTGGACTCCTTCAACGGCATGGTGCAGGCAGTGCAAGACCGCATCGAACGCGAAGAGCGTTTCGCTAGCGACGTCAGCCATGAATTGCGCTCGCCCATCACCTCGCTCGGCGCAGCAGTCGACGTGCTCAAGGGCCGTGCCGATGAATTGTCGGAGCGCAATCGAACTGCCCTCGACATCATCGCCACACAAGTGCGACGATTCGACCGAACGGTGCAGGACCTGCTCGAGTTGAGTCGCCTCGACGCCCGTGCAGGCCAAGACCAGCCCGAGGAAACGGGGCTCACCTCGTTGGTCGAGCGCATTGCGGGGCGCTACGGATACGGCGACGTACTCGTTGTCTCAGACCTCGGCGATGACGACATCGTGGTTCTCGATCGGCGACGAGTCGAGCGAATTCTCGTCAATCTGCTCGACAATGCACGCGACCATGCAGGTGGCGCATCAGAGATCTTGTTGTCGAGCAATGACGACGGGGCTCTGCTGCTGATCGTTGACGACAACGGCCCTGGTGTTGGTGTCAGCGAACGCGCACGCATATTCGAGCGATTTGCCCGCGGCACGGCATCGCGAAACAGCGTGGGCAGCGGTCTTGGTTTGGCAATCGTCGCCGAGCACGCGCGCGCCCTCGGCGGTCGCGCCTACGTCGACGGTTCACCGAGTGGCGGAGCGCGTTTCGTTGTCGTGATCCCGCGTGAGGCACAACTATGAGTTCTCCTGCCGCCCTACTCAGACGCAAGCTGCGGCTCGCCGGCACGACGCTCGTTGTTGCCACAGTGCTTGCTGCTTGCGGCGTACCGGAGACCGGTCGATTCGTGCCACTCGAGAACAGCGAAGTGCCGCCGGCGCTGCTGCAAACCACCACGACGTCGCCGACCACGTCAACGATCCCGTCGGAGCCTGCGTCGCCGACCACCACCGTGCTCGAGGTGCTGAGCGAACCCGTCGAGCTGTATTACATCAGCGCCAACCGAGTCGTGCGCACCGAACGCCTCATCGTGAGCCCGGCGACGGCCACTCAGGTACTCGACACTCTGCTCGCGGGTCTCGACAGCGATGTGGAGGATGCGGGTCTACGCAGTGCCCTGCCTCGCGGGTTGACGGCAACCATCGAAGTGCGCCGTGGCATTGCACGTGTGGCGAGTACGGCACCGTTTCTCTCAGAACTCGAACCACTCGACCAACGACTCGCCATCGCCCAGATGGTGCTGACGCTCACGCGTCGACCGGGTATCGGCCAGGTGATCTTCAGTGTTGATGGCGTCGAGATACCGGTGCCCCGTGGCGCGGGCGACCTCACGGCCGCGGGCACGGCAGTGACCTACGACGACTATCTCTCGGTGCTTTCTACCCGCGACTAGTAGCCGAGGCGCTGCACGCGTGAGTCGTCGTGCTGCCAACCCTCGTCGACCACCACTGCCAATTCGAGGTACGCACCAGCGGCCAACTGCGTGCGCACCTCCGTGCCCACGGCCTTCAACATGGCTCCACCTTTGCCGATGACCATGCCTTTTTGACTCTCGCGTTCGACGACGATCTCGCAACGGATGCGCGGCCATTCGTATTCCGTCACGCGAGTGGCGATGGAATACGGCAGTTCTTCTCTGGTGCGGGCGAGAAGTGACTCGCGCACCAGCTCGGCCACCCATTGCGTATCCGGAGTTTCACGCACCACCTCGGGCGGGAAGAGCGCCGGCCCTTCGGGCAACTGTTCGCTCAACCACTTCATCCACACGTCGACTCCCTCACCAGTGCGCGCCGACACCGGGAAATACGCCAGGGCATCGAGTTCCGCGAGGGCCGACAGCTGTTTGGCAATCTTTGCGTGGGTAGTTGCGTCGACCTTGTTCAACACGACGGCAGAGCGCTTCATATCCATGCGCTCGGCGACGAATTGATCGCCGCGACCAAACGTCTGCGTTGCATCAATCACCAGACATGCCACGTCGACTTCGGAGATGGAATCAACGGCGGTGGCATTTACTCGGCGACCGAGCGCACTCACCGGCTTGTGGATACCTGGTGTATCGACGAACACCACCTGCGCATCAGCGTGGTGCACGACCGCCCGCACCCTCGTACGGGTGGTTTGCGGTTTGTCAGAGACGATGCTCACCTTGCGCCCGCATGCAGCGTTGACCAAGCTCGATTTGCCGACGTTCGGCCGCCCCACCAGGGTGACGAAACCGCTGCGCATCGCCTTGGCACACTACGCCACCGTGTGCAACCACCACCGTGCGCAACCGCCACGGCATGCAACCGCCACGGCATGCACTCATCTGCCAGACTCAGTGCCGATGTTGGACCCCCGCAAGTGGCTTGATCGCATGCAGCCACAGACACTGCAGATTGCAACATGGTTGTTGTACATCAATGGCTTCTTTGCGCTTGCCGATCTACTCGACGGCGGCGGGGTGCTTTCGTATTTTCGCTATCGGTACGCATTTGGGTTCGTGCTGGGTCTCGTGGTGGTTGCCGCGCACGTGGCAGGGCCGTTTCTCATGGCCAACGAACGGCGCATCGGTTGGCAGTTGTCGGTGGGGGCCGCTGCTGCACCGCTGGTGCTGAACTTCATCGCCTACACCCAGCTCGGTGCTTCATGGCGGTTGCGAGTCGTCGGCTCAAGCCTTGTTTCCTTTGCCTTCGACGTGGCCGTGCTGGCCTTGCTTTTGCACACGCAGAGTCGCGAGCACCAGCGAATCTGGTATCACTAAGACATGACAAAAACCATCATGAAGGGTGCCGATGGCATCAAGGCCCACGTCGGCAAGCACCTGGGCTACAGCGACTACCTCACGGTCACGCAAGAAATGGTCAACACGTTCGCCGATGCAACCGGCGACCACCAGTGGATTCACGTCGATGTCGAGAAGGCAAAGAAGGGTCCGTTCGGCGCACCCATCGCCCACGGCTACCTCACGCTCTCACTGGGGCCGTCGTTGCTTCCGCAGATTTACGGCGTTGAAGGCGCGGTGATGGGTGTCAACTACGGCACCAACAAGGTGCGGTTTCCGTCGCCCGTGCCCGTGGGCTCACGATTGCGCGTCGGTGCCAAACTGCTCGGTGCCGAAGACGTTGCAGGTGGCGTACAAATGACACTCGAAGCCACGTTCGAAATCGAGGGTGCTCCGAAGCCGAGTTGCGTCGCCGAGCTGGTGTTTCGCACCTACTTCGCGTAACGCTGCGGGGCGCGAGTTGCCCTAACGCTCTCAGCGCGGCGTGCGAAACTCGTTGGCGACGCCGGCAAACAAGTCGAGCGTGGTCGTGTCCGGATAATCGGCGCACCACGGCACGAACCCGACGCAACCCATCGCCACGTACTGCGCCACCTTCTCGCTGACCTGTTCGGGAGTACCCACGAGCGACACCGACTTCCATTGCTCGACGGGATGACCCCACAGACTGCGTGAACCTGCCGCGTCAACTTCGGCTTCAGTCTCACGCATGAAGACTTCCGGCGACCACGTCAAACGAATCTCGTCGGGGTCACGCCCGACGTCTTTGCAGTGCTTGGCGAGAATCTCGCGTTTGCGCTTGAAATCCTCGACGGTTCCGCCAAAGTTGGCGTAGTCGGCGTGCCGCGCGACGACACGCAGCGTGAGTTGTTCGCCGCCACCGCCGATCCAGATCGGTGGACGCGGCTTTTGCACCGGCTTAGGGTCGCAATTGCCGCGCACCAGCGTGTAGTACTTGCCGTTGTAAGTAGTTTCAGCTTCTGACCACATCGACTTCACGATCTCGACGCACTCACGCAACATAGCGATGCGCTCTTTGGGAAGCGGGAAGTCGTATCCATATCCGCGACACTCGTTTTCATACCAACCCGCACCGATACCCCAGTCGAGTCGTCCACCACTGATCACGTCGATCGTCGAGGTGATTTTGGCCAACAGCGCCGGCTCGCGATACAGGTTGCAACCGACCATCTGGCCCAATCGAATACGCGAGGTTCGCTGGCTGATGGCAGCGATGGTGGTCCAGCATTCGAACACGGCCTCGTGGGCCGGCTTGGGCACGTTGTGAAAATGGTCGTACACCCAAATCGAGTCGTAGCCGAGAGTTTCGGCGCGTACTGCAATTTCCACCGCCTTTGCCCACTTCGCCTGATCGTCGGGGATGTCGACGAGCTCCATCTTCCAGCCCTGCGGCATGAAGACGCCAAAGATGAGATCGTTGTTCATAGCGGAAGGTCTCCTGTCGCAATCTTGGTGGTTCCGTGGTCTTTGAATGCCGCAATCGTGCGCTGCGCGATGCGCATTTGATGAATTTCATCTGCACCGTCGGCGAAACGACTCCATCGCGCCTGCTGCAACATGTGCGCCAGCGGCGTGTCATTGCTGTATCCGAGTGCGCCATGCACCTGGATGGCGCGGTCGACGATTCGCCACAAACTATTGGCGACGAAGTGCTTGGCCATTGATACCTCGCTCGTGAACGGCAGCGAGTGCTCGATGCGATATGCGGCGTGCAGCACCATCAACTTGCACTGGTACAACTCGACCGTCGAATCGGCAATCAACCATTGGATGCCTTGTTTCTCGGCCAACAACGAGCCGTGTGAGTATCGCTCGAGGCTGCGCTGCACCATCATGTCGAGAGCCGTCTCGGCCTGGCCGATCCAGCGCATGCAGTGGGCAAGCCGAGCCGGCCCGAGTCGATACTGCCCGAGCAGGTGGCCCTGGCCGCGACCGCCGAGCATGTTGTCTTTCGACACGCGTACGTCGCGCAGAAAGATCTCGCAGTGGTTGTGTGAACCGGACATCGTCTCGATGTCTCGCACGATGTCGAAGCCTTCCGTGGGAATGTCGACGAGGAAGCACGAGTTGGCCGCCTGCGGAATATCGGGATTGTCTTCGGTGCGGGCGATCACCAATGCGAACTGCGCGCCGCGCGCCCCAGAAATGAACCACTTGTGGCCGTTCAAGACCCACTCGTCGCCGTCCTGGTACGCATGGGTCTTGATGAGCGTCGGATCACTTCCGGCCACTTCTGGCTCGGTCATCGCGAAGCACGACCGCATGGTGCCCGCACAGAGCGGTCGCAGATACTTTTCTTTCTGTTCGGGCGTGCCCCAGTGCAAGAGCGTGTGTTGATTGCCCTCGTCGGGGGCTTGGGCGTTCAAGACGAATGGTCCGATGCTCACCTTTGCAGCCTCGGCTGACACAGCCGCCATCGCCGTTGGCCCCAATCCCATGCCGCCCCACTCCACCGGCATATGCGGCAACCACAACTTCCACTCCGTGCGCGCACGTTCGCGAAGTTGCACGATGGTCTTCACCACCGATTTTCGGTCGTCTTGATTCGTCGCATCCCACTGCGGGCGCACTTCGGAGTCCATGAAGTCGCGCACACGCATGCGCACCGCTTCGACTTCGGGTGCAAAGGAGAAGTCAATCACTCGCCCCACCGTAGCCTTGCACCGTGGTCGAACCGCAACGCAAGAGTTGGGACCTCGAGCAACTGCCGACGGGCGAGAAAAAGGCACAAGCCGTGCGCGACATGTTCGACACGATCGCCCCTCGTTACGACATCGTCAACCGAATCATGACGTTTCGCCTCGATGTGCGCTGGCGACGCCGGGCGGTCAACGACTTGCGTCTGCCTGCGGGGTCGGTGGTTGCCGATCTCGCCAGCGGAACCGGCGATCTGTGCGCCGAACTCCGTCGCCAAGGCATGACGCCACTGTCGTTTGATTTTTCCTTCGGCATGCTCGCCAACGACACCAGTCGTTCTCCACGCACCCAGGCCGACGTCTTGCGCCTGCCACTGCGCAGCGCCAGCGTCGACGGCATCACGTGCGGCTTCGCGCTGCGCAACTTGGTGGAGCTTCCTGTCTTTTTTCATGAACTTGCGCGCGTCGTGCGACCCGCAGGCCGCATCGCGCTGCTCGACGTATCAGTGCCGACGAACCCGTTCGTGCGGTGGGGCAACTCGCTGTATTTCGGCAAATTCGTGCCGTGGCTCGGCGGAATTCTCTCTGATCGCGCCGCCTACGGCTACCTCCCTCGCAGCGTCTCGTATCTACCGCCGCCGGCTGAACTCAGCCAACTGCTGCGCGACGCTGGTTTTCGCAACGTGACCCATCATCAATTGTCGGGCGGTCTCACGCAACTCCTGCTCGGCACCCGGTAATCGGCGCGCCATGCGATTCATCACTCGCCCGCTGAATGAGTTCACCGAGCACTCCGTTGACCTCAACGACATTGCAGGCGACGACGGCGTGCTGTTCGTGCGTGATGGAGTCGGTTTCGCCGGTCGCGGTATTGCTGCGCGAGTACCACTGGCCAGCGCCGATGCATTGTTGAAAGACATTTCGTGTGACAACTCGATGCGCGACTCAGCCGACGTGCGACCGGGCAGCGATGGCGTCGTGCTTGGCTGGCACTCCTTCGACGGCAGACAAGGCGAAGCAGTGCTTCCCGAGGTGGTGGTTGCCAAAGCTGCAGATGGCAGCGCGTGGGTGACGTTTCGCGAGGGTGCCGATGTCGGCCTTGCCCTCGCAAGTGGCCCCACATCCGGCTCCGCTTCGTCAGTCGAGGGGGCACAATTCACGGTTCGACCGGGCGTCTCCGTAGGTACGTATCTGGCAGCAGTGGCCGCGATTCGCGATGCAGTGCGTCGCGGCGACATCACGAAGGCGGTTGTGGCACGCGACGTGATCGTTGAGTCGACCGAGCCGATTTCGGTTCATGCGCTACTTCGTCGCCTGCGCAGTTCGTTCGGCTCGAGCTACCGGTACTCCATCGACGGCCTCATCGGTGCATCGCCCGAGCTGCTCGTTGCTCGTGACGGCGAAACCGTGACGAGCAACCCGTTGGCAGGCACCACTCCACGCACCGGCGACCCGACGGTTGATGCGCGTTTGGCGGCCGAGTTGCGGGCTAGCGAGAAGAACCAGATCGAACATCGTGTCGTCATCGACATGGTGCACGACACGTTGTTGCCGTGGTGTTCGTACCTTGACTGGCAGCCCGAACCCGAGGTAATCGCCGTGGCCAACGTGCAGCACCTCGGCACGCGTATCGAGGGAAAACTCTCGCATCCGCTGGCGCACGTCGTCGACCTCGTGCGTGCCCTGTCGCCCACCCCGGCGCTCGGCGGCGCACCGCGCGACGCCGCGCTCGCGTTGCTCGCGCGCCACGAGGGAATGCAGCGTGGCCGGTATGGCGGCAGTGTCGGGTGGTGCGACCGTCACGGCAATGGCACCTGGGCGGTAACCATCCGTTGCGCGGAACTGAGCCACGACCGCAAACATGCACGACTCTTTGCCGGCGGCGGCATCGTGGCGCAGAGCGAACCGCTCGCCGAACTTGCCGAGACCCAGGCCAAGTTTCAGGCGATGCTGGCAGCTATCGTGCGGCCGTAGTCAGCGCCTGAGCGACCGCGGCGTGCAAGGCGTCGTGCAACCGCACGTTTTCATCACGATTGGTTCGCACCACGATGACTCGAGGGCCAGTCTGTGCAAGCGCATTGCGCAACTCGCCGCTGGAAGAGACGCATTCGACCTGCAAGCCGTGGGCCCGCGCCAACGTCTCGAGGTCGGTGCCGTGCGGTGTGCCGAAGAGCTGTTCGAAACGCTCGTTCGGCAGGGTGCTGCGCTGTGGCAGAAACGAGAAGATGCCACCGCCGTCGTTGTCGACAACGACGATGCGCAAGTCGGCGGTGCGGTGCCGCAGGGCCACGAGGCCATTTGCATCATGCAGAAAGGCAACGTCACCGATCAAGAGTGCCGTCGGCGCCTGCGAAGCGAGGGCCACACCGACGGCGGTCGACACGACGCCGTCAATGCCGTTGGCTCCCCTGTTGGAGAACACTTGCAAGTGATCACAGGCCCCCGCATACCACTCGAGGTCTCGAACCGGCATTGACGACGACACCACGAGCGAGCTTCCTCTGGCGAGTGACTCTGCAACCATGCGCGCGGTGCCCGGCTCGCTCAACGACTGCTCATCGTCGAGCATGCCGGCAATCGTTTCGCGCGTCGTGCGCTCGATGCCCACCCACGCGTCGCGCCAATGGTCTGGTGCAGGTCGACCACGCACCACCGAGACCAGGTCGTTGCATACGGTGTCGGGTGCGGCAACTACATGCATGGCGCACCGACGGTCTGGATCAATGAGAAACGATGAAGCGCCCACCACCACGAGTTCGGCCTCGCAGTCACGCAGCCAGGTGTTGACCACCTTCGACGCGGGCGTGGCACCGAAACGCAGCACGACCTCGGGTCGCAACGACTGGGCGGTGGGCTCGTGGCGTAAGAAGGCGTCGGCGTGACGCACCGCATCGTCACGATTGCTGCGCACACCACTGCGTGGCTCGGCCAGCACGGGCCAACGCAACGACTCGGCCAGCTTCATCAGCGGCTCGGCGTGCGGTGCGCCAGCACCAGCAACGATGACGCCACGACGCGACACCAGTCGAGTTGCGAGCTTCGACAACATCTCGGTCGGTAGTTGTTTTGTCGACACTCTGCCTGTTGCCGAGAACGAAGATCGCCCACCAGCAGACCGAGGTTCACGAGGAGGCAAGTCACGCGGTGCGCCAACGAGCGGCTCACGAAACGGCAGATTCACCTGCACTGGCCCGGGTCGGTCGAGATTCGCCGCGCGCCACGCACGCCCAGCCACGTTGCGCCATTCGTTGCGTCGGTCGTCGTCGGGCACACCCGCATCGATGAACTGGCGCACGGCAGCACCGAACAGGCGCTGCTGGTCGATGGTCTGAGGTGCGCCGACTCCCTGGAGTTCAGGCGGTCGATCTGCCGTAAGCACAATCATCGGCACTTCGGCATGCGAGGCTTCCACCACCGCAGGGTGAAAGTTCACCGCCGCGGTGCCTGAGGTGCACAGCAACAGTGCAGGTCGACCGGTTGCCTGCGCGATACCGAGGGCAGCGAATGCCGCACTGCGCTCGTCGTGGAACACATGCAATCGAAGTCGACTCTCGGCAGCCACTGCGAGAGCCATCGGTGTCGACCGCGATCCGGGCGCAATCACCGCGTCGGTCGCGCCGAGGCAGCACCACTCGTCAATCGCCGTGGCACACCACGTAGCGGTCACGTCGGCCGATTGCATGCCTCTATCGTGGCAGCAGTGCGGGTAGAAATCGTCTCCGACCTGGTGTGCCCGTGGTGCTACATCGGCAAACGGCGCTTTGACCGTGCGGTCTATGACCTGCGCCACTCCGGGGTCGAACTCACGCTCGACGTGCATTGGCGCGCATTTCAGCTCGATCCCACCGCCCCGTTCGACTCACCCGAACCAGTCATCGAGGGTTACGCGCGGAAGTTCGGTGGTTATCAGCGTGCCGGAGAAATTCTCTCGCATGTCACGACCACTGCTGCCGCCGAAGACATCACCTTCGACATGCAAAACGCCGTCCGTGCCAACACGCTCCACGCGCATCGACTGATTGCCTTCGTTGCCCAGCACCAACCCGAACTTCAGGGCTCGGTGTACGAGTCGGTAATGGCGGGTTACTTCAGCGAGGGGCTCGACATCGGCGACCCTCGAGTGCTGGTGAACTGTGCGCAGCGTGCCGGTTTCGTCCATACCGATCTCGACGCGATGATGACCGACCGCACGACTGTCGCTGACGAGTGGTCGGCACGCGTACACAATGACATCGCCTGGGCCGCCGAGCGAGACATCACCGCTGTACCGACGTTTGTCATCAACGATGCATTCGTGATTCCCGGTGCACAAGATGCGAGCACGTTTGCTCGGCTGTTGGGCAAGATGCACTCCCAATCATGAATTGCCGTCGACCGTGACCCGCCAAAAACTCGGCCACACCGTGCTCGGCAACACGGCACTGGGTGCGGCAAATTCCACGGATACGACGTCGAACACCATGGTGCTGGTGCATGGCTTCACCCAGACGGGCGACTCATGGATTCCATTTCTCCAACACCTGGCACCGCTCCTGCCAGAAACTCGCTTCATCGTGGTTGACCTCCCTGGTCACGGCTCATCCACTGCGATTCGCGCCGATCTTTCTGAAACAGCCGAGTTGCTCGTGTCGACTGCAGGTCGCGCAACCTACGTCGGGTATTCACTTGGGGCACGGGTCGTACTTCATGCAGCGCTGGCGCATCCCGAGAGCGTCGTGGGCTGTGGGCTGATCAGCGGCACTGCCGGCATCGACGACGATGCCGAGCGCGCTGCGCGTCGCTCGTCGGACGACCTTCTCGCCCAACGCATTCGAACGATTGGCACTGCATCGTTCATTGACGAGTGGCTCGCTCAACCATTGTTCGCACATCTCACCGCAGCACAAGCAGGCCGTGCTGCGCGCATCTCGAATACCGAGGATGGTCTCGCTGCGAGCCTGCAGCTCTGCGGCACGGGAACACAACTCCCGCTCTGGCATCGACTCGACACGCTCGCCATGCCACTGCTCGCCATTGCCGGTGCACTCGACACGAAGTTCGTTGCATTGGCGCGACGAATGGCGGTGCTGGCACCACAGTCACGACTTGAAATCATCGCCAACGCCGGCCACAGCGCCCATCTCGAACAACCTGCGGCGCTCGCGACGGTTCTACATCACTGGATGACGAGCCCCAGAGCGTAGAACGCACCAACGATCAACTGGGTGCGGGCGGTCATACCGAGTGCTGCAATCAACTGCGGTGCCGACGACGCGGCACGCACGGTGCTCACCGCTGGTAGCGCCGCCAATAGTCCCACTGCGCCGAGCACGGCGCCAAGTGATTGCGTAGCTGCGGCAAACACCACAACCACGGCCAAGACATACACCAGCGAGAACGCCAGCCGACTGCGGCGGTCACCCAGGCGTACTGCCAACGTTCGCTTGCCGCTGCGCGCGTCTCCGGCGATGTCACGAATGTTGTTGACCATCAACAGCGCCACCGCGAGAAGGCCGGCCAACGCACCAGACAGAACCGCAAGCAACGACACCGACTCGACGATCACGAATGAAGTACCTGCGGTTGCCACCAAACCAAAGAAGACGAATACGAACACCTCCCCGAAACCGGCATAGCCATACGGTCGAGGCCCACCCGTGTAGGTCCAGGCCGCACCAACACTCACCACACCCACAGCGATGAGCCACCAAGTGGTCAGCGCAGCCAGCACCAGACCCGCAACACAAGCCATCCCGAACGCGACGAAGGCGGCACGCTTCACCGCCCGCGGTGTGGCTCGCTTCGATGCCACCAAGCGCAGTGGCCCGGCACGTTCGTCGTCAGTTCCACGCACGCCGTCGGAGTAGTCATTGGCGTAATTGACACCCACCTGCAGAGCAAGGCTTACGACCATCGCCAACGCTGCGCGCGGCAACCACTCGGCGGCAACGAACTCGATCGCTTCTTCATACGCCACCGCCGTGCCAATCACCACGGGCACCACGGCGGCGGGAAGCGTGCGCGGTCGAGCACCGAGCCACCACTCTGCGGCTGAAGTCACGCCGTGACGCTAATAGCGTTGCGCTCGTGCCACGCCTCATCGCACTCGACTTGCCGAATGGTGATGCATTCGTTGAGAACGTGGTTCGCTGTTGGCAGTCGGGCGACGTGGTGTTGCCGCTTGATCAACGATTGCCAGAGCGCGCCAAGCAGGAGCTGCTTCAGCGGCTGGGTGCCAACGTGCGCGTTTCGAGTGCCGGGGCACAAGTGCTCAACTCGTCATCATCTGACGCGCTCACACCGTTGCTCGCGGGCGATGCCCTCGTGATTGCAACGAGTGGCTCGACTGGCGAGCCAAAAGGGGTCGTACACACGCACGATTCACTCAACGCTTCGGCGCGCATGGTCGGCGATCGACTCGGTTTGTCGTCGCATGATCACTGGTGGTTGTGCATTCCAGCGGCTCACATCGGGGGGTTCGGGGTGGTTGCACGCGCCCTGCACCATCGCAGTCGTCTGTCGTTTGCCACCACCATCGACCAGCAGACAGTCAATTTCGCGCATGCCGATGGTGCGAACCGCACGTCGGTGGTGCCGACTCTCCTCGCACGCCATCGGTTCGATGAGTGGCACACCGTCTTGGTGGGTGGCGCCGCAAGTCAGTCGCTGCCCGCCAACGCAATTGCAACCTATGGTCTCAGCGAAACGGCTGGAGGCGTGGTGTATGACGGGTCGCCACTTGCAGGGGTTGACGTGCGCATCGAACAAGGTGAAATCATGCTGCGTACGCCGTCTCTCGCCCGCACCTACCGACATGGCGCATTGCCACTGCGCGAGGGTTGGCTGCCGACGGGCGATCTTGGTCGGCTGGTCGACTCGCGAATCGTCGTCGACGGCCGACGCGACGACCTCATCATCACCGGTGGAGTCAAGGTGTGGCCACGTGTCGTCGAGGCGCGTCTGCGTGAGCACCCGCTTGTCACCGACGTCTGCGTCGTTGGGGCTCCCGACGAGCAATGGGGCGCTGCAGTAGTGGCCTACATCACAACGCCATCCACTACTCCACCGACGCTCGAACACCTGC
The DNA here is from genome assembly GCA_964344465.1 of uncultured Bifidobacterium sp. Classification (GTDB taxonomy): domain Bacteria; phylum Actinomycetota; class Acidimicrobiia; order Acidimicrobiales; family Ilumatobacteraceae; genus F1-60-MAGs027. Next base: position 12,981 of record CAYFNN010000005.1, read on the forward strand.
GTGGTCACGTGAAAGAGACGCTCTCCGCGGCGCATGCGCCGCAACGCATCATCGTGGTGAGCGAGATTCCACGAACTACTCTCGGCAAAGTGCGAAGAAGCGAACTTCCGGGTGTCTGACGCACCACGGCACCGATTACCTGGCGTTTTCTGGCGACACCTCACTGCTTCGTCAATCTCCAATCTGGGTGACGGAATGGTGGCCGCTGCCGGCCCGCTGCTGGCACTGACGCTCACTGACGATGTGCGGCTGATCTCGTTCGTCAGTTTCGCCGCGATGATTCCCTGGCTCGTGTTGTCGCTGCCGTTGGGCGTGGTGATCGATCGCGTCGAGCGACGCAGGCTCTTGACGTTGTCGTCGGGCGTTCGCGGTGGGCTCTACGGCATCGTGGCGTTGCTGGTGTTGAGCGACCGCATGACCATTGGCGCACTCATCATCCTGATCACGTTGATCGCGGTGTTCGAAGTGGTGTTCGACATGTCGGCTCAGGCATTTCTGCCGTCGCTGGTCGAGCCGTCACAACTTGAGCGCGCCAACGGGCGGCTCTATTCCGTCGAGGTCATCGCGAATTCCTTCGTTGGCCTGCCGTTCGGTGCGCTGCTCTTTGCCACTGCTGCATTTTCACCATTCGGCATTCAGGCCGTGGCACTCGCCATCGCCGCAGCGTTAATTACGACATTGCGACCGCGCACGCCGTTCGTTCCGCCCGCCGGTGAACGGTCGTCGCTATGGGCCGATATGCGCACCGGCCTGAAATGGTTGGCCGCTCATCGGCTGCTGCGCCTGCTGGCGGTCCTGCTCGGCATCGTCAACATGGCCCACATGTTTGCGGCGTCGGTGTATGCCAAGTATGCGCGCGACGTGTTGGGCATCGGCCCGCGCGGCTTCGGACTCTTGCTCGGCGTGTCGGCGGGTGGCGCAATCATCGGCGGCCTCATCGGTGATCGGGTGGCCAAACTGCTCGGTCCGGCCACTGCCTTGCTGGTGTCGTATGGCATGTTCGCCGTGCTCGATCTACTGCCGGGGCTGTTTCCCAATGTGATCGTCGTCGTAGTCGCCGGAACGCTGATGTCAGTGTTCGGCACCACATGGAACGTGATCACGGTCAGCCTCCGGCAGCGACTGATACCACCAGAGCTGTTCGGTCGGGTGAACAGCGTGTATCGATTTCTCGGCACGGGCAGCACGAGCATTGGTGCACTGGTCGGCGGTCAGATCGCGTTTCGCTATGGCTTGCGCGCAACGTACCTCGTGTCGGGCACCCTGCTCATCGTCGTATTGGTGACTACTGCCGGGGCGTTGTTGCGCCACGGTCGTGTTTATATGGCGCCCGAACGCACCCCTGCACCGCCGTCGATCACGTAGGTTTCCCCGGTTATCCAACTCGCCTTGTCCGACGCCAGAAATGTGGCGAGGTTGGCGATGTCATCAGGTTCGCCGAGTCGACGAGTCGGCAACTGCGCCGCGAGGCGCTCACCGAAGTTCTCGACGAGCACCGCAGCAAAGTCGGTCTTCACCAGACCAGGGGCGATCCCCACGACGCGCGTTGGGCCAAGTTCGCCAGCCAATTGTCTCGTCATGTGGATGAGCGCGGCCTTCGTGAGGTTGTACACGCCGAGATGACCTTCGGCTCGCAGACCTCCGACTGATGCAACATTGATGATCACTCCAGGGTGATCCTTCAGGTGCGCATCCCAAGCTGCCTTGCACCAGAACAACGGTCCGCGCAGATTGACCTGAAAGGTCTTGTCGTAGCGAGATTCGTCGATGCCCAGGGTGGGACCCATGTACGGGTTCGTGGCGGCGTTGTTGACCACGATGTCGAGTGCCCCGAAACGTTCGAGTGTTGCCATCACACAGGCGTTGCCCGCTGCCACGTCGCCGGCATTTGCGGCAAACACCTCGACGTCACCCGACATCTCCTTGGCGGCCGCACGTAGCGCATCTTCCTTGCGTGAAGAGATCATCACCTTGGCACCCGACGCCGCAAACTGCGTTGCGATGGCCTTGCCGATACCGCGTGAGGCGCCCGTGACGAGCGCAACCTTGCCCTGCAGAGAAAGTTCCATGTGCGAAACCCTAGTTGGCGAACTACCGAGAAAACTGATGAGGTTGGCGGCCGGAACCTAGTGCACCCGCGGTGCTCGAATCACCCGCACCACGGTGATGCGTCGACCTTCGAGTTCTTCCGTGACGAAGCGGTCGCCGTTCACCTCGACGCCCTCGCCGATGCGCGGTACACGTCCGATGCCACCGAAGACGAAACCACCGACGGTGTCGTATTCATCGACCGGCAGGGTGAGATCAAGCCGTTCGTTGACATCGACCAGCGACACACCACCGTCGATCAGCCAATCGCCATTCGGCTGACTGCGAAACCGCAACTCACCGTCGTCGTGCTCGTCGACGATTTCGCCCACCAACTCCTCGAGGCAGTCCTCCAGCGTCACGATTCCCGAAAATGCGCCGTATTCATCGGCAACGATCGCGAGGTGGTTCTGGGTCTGCTGCATCTCACGCATCAATTCCGCAACGGGTTTGGTCTCGGGAACCACGTGTGCCGTGCGCATCACCGCACCGATGAGCTCGTCTCCACGACCCGCACGTTCGAGCTTCATCAGATCCTTGGTGTTCACGGTGCCCGACACGTCGTCAATGTCGTCATCGTCGACGCGCAAGACGGGCACCCGGCTGAACTGTTGCTCAATCGCCATCTCCAGTGCCGTACGAATCGAGTCGTTCTCGCTCACGGTCATGACGTCTTGTCGTGGTGTCATGATCTCACGCACGACCGTGTCACCGAATTGGATCACCGACTCGATGAGGTCCTGCTCTTCTTCTTCGATGACCGAGTCTTTTGCCGCCGCCTCAACGAGCCCCAGAAACTCCTGCTCGTTGAGGAAGGGCCCCTGTTCAAGGCCTTTGCCCTTCACCAACACGTTGGTAATTCGAATGAGCAAACTCGAAGCCACCCGCAGTGGCCAGAACTTCGAGAGCACCGATACGAGCGGTGCAGTCAGCGTCGCGCCACGCACCGAATAGAGCACCGCATAGGTCTTGGGTAGCGCCTCGGCCAGGATGAAAAAGACCAGCACGTTCAACACCACGCCAACGACAACGCCGGTCGCACCAAAGAGTCGATTGGCGACGACTCCCGTCAGCACCGCCTGCACCGTCTGCAGAGCATTGACGGTGAGCAGGAGGGGGTTGACCCACTTCGTTGGCTCACTCGCCAGTCGCACGAGCATCTCGCCGCGACGATGACCCGCGGCACGCATCGCTTCGGCGCGTTGTCTCGTGATTCGCGAAAGCGACATCTCGGCCAACGCCATCATCATGAGCACCACCAGCAACAACCCGATGCCAATCAAGAGCCAAATGTCGACCGTCGTCGGCGCCGCCCCAATCATCTAGTAGCCCTGCCGAAATGCGCTCGGCGCACTGGCACCCCAGTGCAACTGTTCGAGAAGTTCGCGTTCGCGTAGCCGCATACGATCAGCGTGTTCGACCGTGTCATGGTCGTAGCCGAGCACGTGCAACACCCCGTGGGTGACGAGCAGGGCCAGTTCATCGTCGAGATTGCCGGCGTGCTGGGCCGCCTGACCAGCCGCTACCTGCGGACACACCACGACATCACCGACGAGCAACGGCAACTCACCGACATCGACTCGGGCTCGTACGGGCGTAGCGGTACGTGCCGCAGGCCCAGTGGCACGTGAATCATCCACCAAGTCGATGGGGAACGCCAAGACATCGGTCGGCGAATCGCTGCCCATATGAATGCGATTCATCTCCTGAATCGCGGATGCCGCGACAAAGAGCAGCGCCATCTCGGCCTGACCGCGCACACCCTCGGCCTGCAGCACTTCAGTCGCCAAGCGTTGCCAACGCGGTGCATCGATTGCGACATCTGATTGCTCGTCGGAAACGAACACCTCAACTGATCCGTCGCCACCGGCGCGGCGCGGCATGCGTGAACGTGGCCGATCAGCCACGTCGACGCTCGCTGTGCAAACGGGCCGACGCCTGACTACCGACGCGTTCGTATGCCGCGACGATGTCGGCGACGATCTTGTGGCGCACCACATCGCTGTAGTCGAGGTGCACGAAGGTGAGACCTTCGATGCCCGTCAGTACCCGCTCGAGACCGACGAGACCACTTCTACCATCGGCGACATCAACTTGTGTGGTGTCGCCCGTAACCACGACCTGCGAACCGAACCCGATGCGTGTGAGGAACATCTTCATCTGCTCGGGTGTGGTGTTCTGCGCCTCATCGAGGATGATGAAGCTGTTGTTCAACGTTCGCCCACGCATGAAGGCAAGTGGTGCAACCTCTACCACGTTGCGCTCGAGATACTTCTGGGCATTTTCCGCGCCGACCATGTCGTGCAGTGCGTCGTACAGCGGACGCAAGTACGGGTCGATCTTGGCCATCAAGTCACCGGGCAAGAATCCCAACCGCTCTCCTGCTTCGACGGCCGGACGAGTAAGGATGATTCGATTCACGCGTTTGGCGTGCAACGCTTGCACCGCCATGGCCACGGCGAGCCAGCTCTTGCCCGTACCTGCAGGGCCGAGGGCAAAAGTGATGACGTGGTTGGCGATGGCCTCGACATACCGACGCTGACCTGCGGTCTTGGCCCGCACCGGGCGACTCTGCCCCACTTTCACGATGTCGGCGGTCAACACTGCGGTGGGGCTGACGTCTGAACGCACCATTTCGATGACCCGACCGAGCACGACCATGTCGAGGTTCTCGCCCCGCTGCAGGAGTTCGGAGAGCTCTTCGAACAGCCTGCCCACCAACTCGGCCTGCGCTCCGGAAATGGTGATCTCATTCCCGCGTACTTGGATTCGCATCTCAGGAAACGACCGTTCAACGAGTCGCAGCAGTTCGTCTCGCTCACCGACGAGCGAACCCATCAAGTGGGCACCAGGAATAACGACGGTAACCGTCTCGGGGGCAACGGTCATTGCGCGCGGGTGCCCATGGCCTCCTTCAGGTTATCCGTCGTATCATCGCCCTTTTTAGCGTCAGTACGCACGAAGTCGAGCGCAAAGAAGCGCTGGGTGCCCAAGGTAACGAGCTCAGCATCGCCCACCATTCGTGCCATTCGCAACATCAGTTCTGCTGCGCCACCTTCGTGCTCAGGCTGCGTGAGATCCACGACGTCAAACACCAGTAGCGCACCGTCGCGCGATTCCATCGCCAGTGCCTCTTTTGCCAATGCGATGTTTGCTCCACGCACCTCCACATCGGGGTCGACGACCACCCACAGCACGTAATGCACGAGCCCTTTACGCATGTGCTCGGCATAGTTGCGACGGAAGAAATCGGGGTTCAACCAGCGGGTCGTCGTAATGTCGGTGGAAATCACGGTCATCACGAGCGGCTGGTTGTTTTCCCACACGACCCACACGCGGTTCAGCGGGTTCAAGAGGCTCTCGTCGAACTCGCTGCGATTCACGACCTCGGTGAAGGGCTGCAGCGGGTTCTGTGCATAGGCGCGGCGATAGAAATTCCACAAGCGGTCGCGCAGGTCAACGTCACCAAGACGCGTATGTCGAGTGATGAACATGGGGCTCCGTCATGACGATGCGCCGCACCGTCGTAAGGGTTCTCCGCCCGCTTCCACGGTACTGAATCACCGCTGACCAGGAGTGGATTCGGTACCGTATTTGCGGTGATTCCAGCGTGAACTCTCGCACGCTTGAGCGCGCATCGTACGGCACGCTGATTGCCGGCGTTATCGCCGCACTGGCACACGCATTGGTCACCTCGAGCGTCGCCGGTGATGTTCTCTACGGCGTTGGCGCCGTCGTTGTCGCGTCGGCGGCCATCCTTTCGGCGCGAGTCAATACCCCCGACGTGCGCGTCTGGGGTGGCTTGTTGATCATCGGCGTACTCTCAGCCGCATCTCAGGTGCTTGCCGACCCAGACTTGGGCGTACGAGCCCACTTTCTGGCAGAAGTTCTCTCGCTGAGCGTGCAGGTCGTGCTCGTGCTTGGCCTACTCGTGGTGGCCCAACGTCGCATCGGTCGAGAACCTCTCGGCGTGCTCGCGGATTCGGCGATCGTTGCACTCGGCGCATGGCTCGTGTGTTGGATTCTGCTGTTGCGACCGTTGCTCGAGACGTCCACCGACGGTGCGGCGACCGTGACCTTACGTGGCATCGCCTTGTCGGCGGCGGTCATCGTGTTGCTCGTGCTCGCCACGCTGCTGTTCGGTGATGCCGAGAATGGTCCGGTCGTCTGGTTGGCAAGCGGTGCGATTGTCGCATCGCTCATTGGTGACGTGCTTTGGGCGGTGCATGATGCCGCACTTGCTGAGATCGCAACTTCGCTGCGTAACGCCCCCTACGTTCTCGCCCTCTTTGCTGCCGCGGCAACGCTGCTGCACCCGACAATCTCCAATCTGGCTGCACAAGGCCCGTACCAGTCAGCGCGCCCCATGGCGTGGCGACTCGTCACCGTGACGAGTGGGCTCGTGGTTCCTCTCGCCGTCTTCGCCATTACCGATGCCCAAGACACTCGCGATCGAGTCGTGCGTTCAACTGCCGTCATCGTGCTGGCATGTGCCGTGCTGGCGCGCGTGATTCTTGCGGTGCGGTCGAATGCGGTCTTGCAGCAACGGTTGGTGACGAGTGCTCAAACCGACGCACTCACCGGGTTGCCGAACCGCAGTCTGATGCTCGAGCACGTCGACACCGCCCTGCGCACTGCGTGGCGCGACGGTCGCCAGCCCGCAGTGCTCTTCATCGACGTCGACCGATTCAAGAACATCAACGACAGCCTCGGGCATGCAGCCGGTGACGACGTGCTGATGGCAGTTGCAGGTCGACTGCGTGTCGTGTTACCCGACTATTGCGTCGTTGGTCGCATCGCTGGCGACGAGTTCGTCGTACTCGACCCTCGCGCTAGCGGCCCGGGTGATGCCATGTTGCTTGCAGATCGGGTACTCGAGTCGTTTCATGAGCCCTTGGCGCTGCGCCAGGGTGACGTGTTCGTCTCCGCCAGTATCGGAGTCTCGACGTACCGTCCATCCGTCACCAATAGCGCCGACGACCTCCTACGCCACGCCGACACCGCGATGTACCGCGCGAAGGAAAGCGGTCGCAACTGTGTGGCGATTTTCGACGAATCAATGCTCGAGAGTGTGACACAGCGCCTCGCGGTTGAGACGGCTCTGTATCGCGCACTCGAACGTCGTGAGTTGCGACTCGTGCATCAGCCCATCATCGATGTCTCGCTCGGCGAAGTGGTCGGCTTCGAGGCACTCATGCGCTGGGACCGGGAAGACGGCTCAACCGTTTCGCCGGCGGAGTTCATACCGATCGCCGAGGAAACTGGCACCATCGTGCCCATCGGCGCCTGGGCACTGCTCGAGGCCCTCACACACCTCAGCGAGTGGATCGCCGGCGGATGGTGTCCCCGTGACGCAACGATGGCGGTCAACGTTTCTCCACGCCAGTTGAGTGATCCGAATTTCGTCAATGTGGTGAGTGAAGCCCTCACTCGCGCGCACATTCCCGCACGACAACTCTGGTTGGAAGTCACCGAGAACGTGATGATTTCACAACCCGATCAAGCCCTCGCTGCACTCACCAAGTTGGGCGACCTCGGTGTGCGTGTCGCCATCGATGACTTCGGCACTGGCTACTCGTCGCTCTCCCTCTTGCAACGGTTTCCCATCCACCGGCTCAAGATTGATCGCTCGTTCGTCGCCGGAGTCGCCGACAAGCCTGACGCGCGGGCGCTCGTGCGCACCATCATCGCAATGTGCGACTCACTCGGTCTGGACACGGTTGCCGAAGGTGTCGAGAGCGTGCATCAGTTGCACACACTCGGCGAGCTGCGTTGTGCCAAGGCCCAGGGCTATCTCATCAGTCACCCAGTACCACCCGAACAGATGGCAAGCACCGTCGCGTTGCTCAGCGACATCGGCGCCTGGCCGCGGATTCGCAACCCGCGCGTCTGACGCAACTCTTCGACCGGTTAGACCTCGGCGCAGCTTGCCGCACGAGCGAGTCGTCCCAATACTGCGGTTACATCACTCGTTTCGCAAACTGCCGCCACGTAGCCATCGGGTCGAACCACAACTACAGCGCCAGACAGCAGCTGTGAACGTGGCACCACGTGCATGGCCACCGGCAGCGCGCTTGTCGGAAGTTCGACGGGCGCATGGGCAACGACCACGAACGTGTCGATCGATCCAGACGGCAAGGTATGCAGCGCCGCGAAGGGCTCGCCCACACCTGCGCCATCGCCGTCAACTACTCCCGTGGAGAATGCGAGCGAGCGTCGGCTTCCTCCATAGCCCGCGCTTGTCGAGACTCCGTGACTCGTGCGTCCGGCCAACTGGTCAATCAATCGCCCGGTCTCAACTGACTGCGCCACCGTGCCTCGTGCGTGCGGAATTCGCTCGGCCGAATAGGTATCCAAGAGGTTGTTGCCAGAGATACCCCGGGTGACATAGGCCAGCTTCCAGGCGAGATTGAACGCATCCCGCATCCCGCTGTTGAGACCTTGCCCCATGAACGGAGGCATCTGGTGAGCGGCGTCGCCCGCTATGAAGACACGCCCGTTTCTCAATGAGTTCGCGACGACTGCGTGAAAACGATACGTCGCCGTACGCACAAGCGAGGCATGCTTCGGAGAAATCCATGGCTCGAGCAACTGCCACACGCGTTCTTCGGTGCGCATATCTGCGGGCTCTTCGCCAGGCTGAATTTGAAACTCGAATCGGTAGTAATTCCCGTGACCGCTGACCAAAGTCGTCGGTCGCCGAGGATCGCACACTTGACGCGTTACATCGGGCAAACCCGACACGGCCTTGTCGGGCACCAAGAGGTCGACTACGAGCCAGTCCTGATCGAATCCAAGATCGTCGAGTGATAGACCGACGCTCTTGCGCACGAAACTGGCGGCCCCATCACAACCAACGACCCACTTGGCGCGCAGATCGGCACCGTCAGAGCTCTTCACTCGAACCGCGTCACCCTCGTCGTCGATGCTCGTCACCGTAGATCCGGTTCGAAGCTGTGCGCCTCGGCGCACTGCAGCCGCCCGCAACACCGCTTCGAGCTGGGGTTGGTAGTGGCGGCTCACTGCGGGCAGACCGAAGAGTTGCACCTCGGCGAGATCGATGCCCATCAGTCGCGTGCCGTTCGCATCAACGAAGTCGGCAGCGACCATCGGCGTCAGGCACTCGCGCAAGTCGTCATCGAGACCGTGTCGCAGGAGGGTGCGGTGAACCTCTGCATCCATAACGATCGCACGCGGTAGCTGATATGGCCGTGACTCACGTTCGAGCACCATGTTGGAGACGCCAAGAGTCGACAGCGCGATCGACATCGTGATTCCAACCGGACCACCACCGACGATGATCACCTCAGTCATCGACGTATGCCAGTGCGTAACGTGCGTCTAGGCGGCGCTATAGCCGGGGTACGCGACGATCGACTCTGCCGATTCACCGCCGGCGAATCGGGCAATCAGTTCGTCAAAGTTCACGTCGACACCAATTGGATTTGCCGCGAACACCGGCGAATTCATGAAGTCATCGGCAGTCTGCGGAGTCATCGTGTCGATCTGCAATTCCACCTGGTTGCCATCAGGGTCGCGGTAATACGCCGAGAAATTCATTCCGTGATTCACCATCCAGTACGGCACGATGCCGCTCGCCTTCAACTGTGTGTATTTGTCGAACAGATCGTGCAGTGACGCAAACGTATAGGCAACGTGCTCGACGCCGCTCAGCGAATCGTCGCGTTCCTTCAGATGTGGCAGGCGCACGATTGCAAGACGGTGATGCTCGTCGTCGTACGACAAGAACGAAATGAAGTCGTTGCCGTGTCGCGTCGTGGCTGACAACACGAGTTTCCACCAGGCAAGCATCTCGTCATAGCGGGTCGTCTTGAGCACGACGTGTGCAAATTTGATCGGACTCTTCACAGTTTCCTCCCGGTGTCGCTCGTGCCCTGACGCCCCGACCGCCCTGGCTCACAGAATAGGCTCGCCCCTGCCCGGCGTTCCACGCTCGTCGGGCAGGACGGGTGCCATGCAATTGCAATTCGGAGTCATCGGCGGACGATCGGTGCTCGTGCACCCCGACGGATCGCGAGTCACCGACCTCGAACGTGCCAGTGGCGGAGCGCTGCCGAGCGAACCCAATGAAGCGTTCGCCAAGTGGTCGCAGGTGCGAGATTTTGCCAATTCATGCAATGACCCTGGCACCAGCGTGGCTGCCAAGCAGTTCGACGCCCCTTCGCCTCACGCACGTCAGATCTTTGGTATCGGTCTCAACTACCGTGCCCACGCCGTCGAGACCGGCGCACCTCTCCCCGATTCTCCGCTCACCTTCACCAAGTTCGCATCGTCAATCAATGCTCCGAATGGCGACATTCCCGTCAATGTGCCGACCTGCGACTGGGAAGTTGAGCTCGTAGCGGTCGTGGCAACGGGTGGGCGCGACATCGCCAAAGAACACGGTTGGGATGCCGTTGCCGGAGTCTGCATCGGCCAGGACATCAGTGACCGCTTGCTGCAGCGCGCCACACAGCCTCCGCAGTTCAGTCTCGGCAAGAGTCGCCGTGGCTACAGCCCGTTCGGTCCGTGGCTGCTTGATGCCCGCACCTTGCCGGGGCGCGACCGTCTCACCGTCTCGTGCACCGTGAACGGCGAAGAGAAACAACGAAGCAGCACCGACGATCTCATCTTTGATGTTCCGACGTTGGTGTCGTATCTCTCAAGCATCGTTGAATTGCTGCCGGGCGACGTGATTTTTACCGGAACCCCCAGTGGTGTCGGTGGTGCGCGCAAACCACCACAGTTCCTCGCTTCCGGCGACGTCATCACATCGACACTCGAAGGGTCGTTCAGTATCACCAACCGCTGCGTGTAGCGCTGGCGAAACCTATTCGGCTAGCACTCCCCGCCCTTGTAGGTCGCAACGGAGTTGTCGTACAACGTGATGCAGTACGGGTTTCCGAAGTCATCAAGAGTGGTCACTGAATCGATCTGCACCCAGTCTCCCGATGCTTCGTCGACGAATGTCAGACTGCGCACTTTCCCGTCTGAGTACGACGCTTCGCACTGAAAAATCGACTGTCCGTCACTGCACACCAGCGATGTGGGTTCGGGAATCGAACAGCCCGCAAACATTGTCACCACCGCGAGCACGGTGGCCAAACGCACGGCTACTGAAGTACGCGACACGAACACCTCTTGTCTGTCGACTGGTGAATCGACCTACTTAACCGCGGCCTTGAGCTGTTCGGTGAGTTGTGCGAATTCGGCACGTTCTGCTGCGCTGAGCGCACGCTCATACACCTGCGTCATGAGTCGCGACGTTGCGTCTTCGGCACGGGCCCGAGCCGCAGCAAGATGCGTTACGTCAGGGTGCGGTTCTTGATAGCCGTGAAGCTTGGCGAAGAAGGCGCCGTTCTCACTCGTGAGCACGGCCTCGTAGCCCGACATGCCCTCTGCAGTAATCGCATTGATGTGCAGGCAACCTCGCAATTCGCGAAGGTAGGTAACCAGGCGGTAGGTGCGGGCAATCGCATCAGCCGGTAGTGGCTCACTCATCAAGCCGGCAAACAGCGACAGGCCGCACGGGTCGACGCTCTTCACCACTTTTTCCGCCAACTCGTTGAATCGCGCTGCCTGAGCAAAGCCAGAGAGATGTGCCTTGCCCCACGAGTCGGCGGCACCGGCGTACCGACTGCCCGCCTTACGAGCGCCCTCGACGGCAACTCCGCGTTCCCACATCTTGCGCACGACGCCGCGATCGAAGAAGGCAAAGGCCGAATACACCACGTCGGCATCAACATCGCCGAGCACACCTCCACGCCCCGCCATGTAGAAGGCGAAACCATCGGGATACCCCGCGGCTTTGGCGATCTCCGACGTTGCCGGGTCAAGCATGTATTTGCTGCCGAGATCCCCGAAGAACGGGCTGACGGCGTCGGACAGGTCACGTGCAGACATGGTGCTCATGACGCCAACACTAGGTCGCGGCAAAGTCGGGCCACGGGGTCGCGGCACAACTACGCTGAGCCATGCCATCGTCGACTCGGGAGAGTGAACCGCATCACCAATGCGGCATCACACCGAAGGAGCAACCGCCCCGGAACCTCTCAGGTCCACGAACCGAGTCGATGGGCAACGCTGGAAAGCGGAGTAGCTGACACTGCTCCCACCGACGGGGAAATGCGGCTCGCCGCAGAAGCTCTCAGGTCAACCGACAGCGGGGGTGTTGAGGCGGCTTCGCCTCGGCACACCGACGTCGCAACCGGAGCCCCATGTCTTTTGAAACACGCCACATCGGCCCCAACGCCGCGGAGCGCAACACGATCAATCGTGTGGTCGGCACCACCGACAACGACGACCTCGCACGCCGTGTCGTGCCCGCCAGCATCCTCAGTGCCGAACCGCTCAACCTGCCGGCCGCGGTTTCAGAAACGCAGGTGCTGCAGATGCTCGCCGAGATCGCAGCCGCCAACAACAACCGACGCAGCCTCATCGGCACTGGCTACTACGGCACCATCACGCCGCCCGTGATCCTGCGCAACGTGCTCGAGAATCCCGCGTGGTACACGGCCTACACCCCGTACCAGCCAGAAATCAGCCAGGGTCGCCTCGAGGCGCTGTTGAATTTTCAAACTCTGGTGCTCGAACTCACCGGATTCGCACTGGCGAATGCATCGCTGCTCGATGAGTCCACTGCGCTCGCCGAAGCCGTCACGATGGCACACCGCGGTGCAAAGAGCAACAGCAACACCGTGGCAGTCCACGACGACATCCACCCGCAACATCTGTCGGTGCTGAATACCCGTTGTGAACCACTCGGCATCACCGTGACGACTGCTCCGCTCGCCCGCCTCGCCGATGTCGACGCCTTCTGCATGGTCGTCGCGCGGCCGTCGTCGAGCGGTCTGGTCGCTGACGACGCCGAACTGCGTGCACTCGTCGAACGCTGTACCCAGCGTGGCGCCGCGAGCGTATGCATCGTCGACCCACTTGCGAGCACCTTGTTGACCACGGCCGCATCACTGGGATTCGACATCGCCGTCGGTAGCGCCCAACGCTTCGGCGTACCGATGGGTTTCGGCGGACCGCATGCGGCATTCCTCGCCGCTCGTGAAAGTTACGCGCGCACGCTGCCGGGTCGCCTCGTGGGTGTCAGCACCGATACTGCAGGTCGACCCGCCCTGCGGCTTGCGCTGCAGACGCGCGAGCAACACATTCGCCGCGAGAAGGCCACGTCGAACATCTGCACCGCGCAAGCACTACTTGCCAACATTGCGGGCTTCTATGCAGCGTGGCACGGCCGTGAGGGTTTGCAGGCCATTGCGCGACGCGTGTCGTCGCTCACAAAAGCCGCCTGTGAGCTCCTCAGCGAGAGTCGCATCGGCACGATTGCCGCGGGCTCGCGGTTTGACACCGTCACCGTTCACGACATTGACGCTCAGTCCGTGCACTCGGCTGCGTTGCGTCACAATTTCTTGCTTCGTCATGTTTCGACGAACTCAGTTGCCTTCAGTTTCGACGAAACCACCACTTCCCAGGAAGTCGCGCTGCTCCTTGCCTCATTCGGGGTGCATACCACTGCCGAATCCGTCGACGAACGCGCCGTTGCCATCGCACTCGCACCACAGGTGTTGCGCAATGACGAATTTCTGCATCAAGCACCGTTCCGTAATCACCGCACCGAGACCAACATGTTGCGCTATCTGCGGCGACTCGCCGACAAGGATCTCGCCCTTGATCGCACGATGATTCCGTTGGGTTCCTGCACGATGAAGCTCAATGCCACCACCGAGATGATTCCCATCACTTGGCCGCAATTCGCCGACGTTCATCCGCATACTCCCGACACCGATGTCGCCGGATACCACCGTTTGATCAGCGAGCTCGAGCGCGACCTCTGCGAGATCACGGGTTACGACGCCGTGAGCCTGCAACCAAACGCCGGCAGTCAGGGTGAATTTGCCGGCCTGCTTGCGATTCGTGCGTTCCACCGCAGCCAACGCCAAGAGCAACGCACGGTGTGTTTGATTCCTTCAAGTGCGCACGGCACCAATGCCGCCAGTGCAGTGATGGCAGGAATGGAGGTCGTCGTCGTGGCTTGCGATGCGCAGGGCAACGTCGATGTAGCCGATCTCACCGCAAAGTGCCAGAAGGTCGGCGACCGCCTCGCTGCGCTCATGATTACCTACCCTTCGACACACGGGGTGTTCGAATCTGCCGTTGGCGAAATCTGCGCGCTCGTGCACCAGCACGGTGGTCAGGTTTACGTGGATGGTGCCAATTTGAACGCCCTTGTTGGATTGGCAAAACCCGGACACTTCGGTGCCGACGTGAGCCACCTCAATTTGCACAAGACGTTCTGCATTCCGCACGGCGGGGGCGGACCCGGCGTCGGACCAGTTGCCGTTCGCGCCCACCTCGCACCATTTCTGCCTGGCGACCCCCTCGCGCCTCACGCCGGACCTGTCGGCGCCGTCTCGGCGGCGCGATTCGGATCCGCCAGCATCCTGCCGATTTCGTGGGCCTACATCCGGCTCATGGGCGGCGACGGGCTGCGTCGTGCCACACAACAAGCGATCGCGAGTGCCAACTACATCTCGCGTCGACTTGCCGAACACTTCCCCACGTTGTATTCGGGCAACGAGTCGCTCATCGCCCACGAGTGCATTCTCGATCTGCGTGACATCACACGTCGCACGGGCGTGACCGTTGACGACGTCGCCAAACGACTGATGGACTTTGGCTTCCATGCTCCGACGATGAGCTTCCCCGTTGCCGGCACCTTGATGGTCGAGCCGACCGAGAGCGAATCTCTCGCCGAGCTCGACCGATTCTGCGATGCGATGATTGCCATTCGCGCCGAGATCGCACGCGTCGAGTCTGGTGAATGGTCAGCCGAACACTCGCCGTTGCGGTATGCGCCGCACACCGTCGAAGACACCGTCGGCGAGTGGTCCAGACCATACGAGCGACAGCTAGGGCTCTTCCCATTGCCGAGTCTTCGCGAGCGCGGATACTTTCCGCCGGTGTCACGCATCGATGCCGCACACGGCGACCGCAATCTCATTTGCTCCTGCGAACCACTTGAGGCACTTGCCACCGCTCGCTACGGTTGATGCGTGGCCGAGCAACCGCAAATCGATATCGGCAAACTCGTGAGCGATCTGCTCGGCGTGTTGCGCAGCCTCGACCCCGTTGGCGAAGGAGTCAAGCTCGCCGAGCAAGGGCGTCGCACCGTCGAAGCGCTGATCGTGGCGCTCGAACAGTTCGGCTCGACGATGGACAACTTGAATCAGGCCGCATCGCGGGTGAATCGTCTGCTCGACGACGTTGAAGACCCCATTCGGCGAATCGCCGGCATGGCTGACCAAACCGGCTCATTGCTCTCGTTTCTGCCGAACTTGGCCAACAAGGCAATGTCGAATCTCGCACCAAAGCCCAGCGACACTGCAACCAAGCCCACTCAACCCGGCGCCTGATCCGGGGCGCCAGAGACGGCGATCAGCCCGCGCCAGAGCCGCGACGTCGACGGTCAGCCCGCGCTAGATCCGCGGCGTACGAACGGCGTCTCTACCACCTCTGCTGCCTCGAGGCTGCCCCGCACGTCAATGTGTACGGCCTGCCCCACCACGGCGGCCGCCGGGGGCAAGAAGGCCAGTGCAATACCCACGCCCAACACCGGCGAGAAGTTGCCGCTCGACACCACGCCGCACACCGCGCCGTCGACCTGCACCGCCGAGCCGTCGCGTGGTGGCCGACGCGACGTGGTGCGTAAACCGCACATCACGCGATGAACTCCGTTGATTCGTTGGGCTGCCAAGGCGGTACGCCCCGGAAAATCGCCCTTGTCCCAGCCGATCACCCAGCCGAGCCCCGCCTCAAGCGTGGAGATTTCGGGTGACAACTCGTGGCCATGCAGCGGCAATGCGGCCTCGAGTCGCAATGTGTCACGCGCACCTAGTCCGGCGATGGTGACGCCGGCATCACGAATGGCAGTTGCAACTCGCACTGCCTCGTCGGCGGGTACGGCAATCTCGACACCGTCTTCTCCGGTGTAGCCGGTGCCCGCAACGACACAGGGAACGCCAAGCACATCGACCTGCTCGACACGAAAACGTTTCACCGCCGCTGCAGCCGGGCTGACGCTGGCGAGCTTTGCCCGCGCCTGCGGCCCCTGCACGGCAAGTACTGCACGAGTGGCCGTAACGTCGTCACCTCCCACTGCTGCTTGCACCGTTGTGGTGTTTGATGCATTCGGCATCACGTCGAATGCATCGTCACTCACCCACCACACGATGATGTCATCGACGACGCCGCCGCGGTCGTTGCACGAGTGTGTGTACTGCGCACGACCGGGCGCAATCTTGCGGAGGTCGTTGGTGAATGCGTTCTGCAGCGTTTCGAATGAGCGAGGGCCCCTCACTCGAACCGTACCGAGGTGCGACACGTCGAACAGTGCTGCATCCGCGCGACATGCGTGGTGTTCCGCCACCGTGCCCGACGGGTACGACAGCGGCATCTCCCAACCACCGAAGTCGGTCATGCGGGCACCCAGGGCG
>CAYFNN010000006.1:0-20980 GCA_964344465.1 uncultured Bifidobacterium sp.
CAAGTGCGTGAGGTTCTTGATGCCAACAACGTCGAGACGGTCAATGCCAAGATTCAAGTTCTGTCGGGCACTGAAGGCGAGCGAATTCGCGTCCAGGTTGGCGATCAGCCCGACGAAGTGCGTTCGGCCGTGCAATCAGCACTCGCAGAGGCCGCGTCTGTCGACGTGCAGGAGGTAAGCGTCGCCCGAGTGAGCTCTTCGTGGGGTCGAAGCATCACCGAGAAGGCAATTCGAGCGCTGCTGGTGTTCTTCGTGCTGGTGTCGCTCTACATCGCTTGGCGCTTCGAGTGGAAAATGGCGCTTGCGGCCATCGCGGCCATGGCGCACGACGTGCTCATCTCCGTTGGCATCTATGCCGTGTTGCGCTTCGAGGTGACCCCTGCAACGGTCGTGGCCTTCCTCACGATTCTCGGCTATTCGCTGTACGACACCGTGGTGGTGTTCGACAAGGTTCGCGAGAACATCGACCGATTCGCCTCATCACGCATTTCGATGGGCAACATCGTGAACGTGTCGAGCAACCAGGTGCTGGCTCGATCGTTGAATACGACGCTGTCGTCGGCACTTCCGGTGGTCTCGTTGCTCGTGGTCGGCTCGATCATCATGGGGGCAAAGAGCCTGCAGGAATTCGCCATCGCCTTGCTCGTCGGCATGATCACCGGTACCTACTCGTCGATCTTCGTTGCCACGCCCCTGTATGCCGTTTTGAAGAATCGCGAACCGAAGTATGCGGCAGTTGCCGACCAGGTGGCGCAGGGTGCCGAGATGGCGGCACTCTTCGAGCATTCCACGACTCGCGCCGCGCAGAAGGCCGCGGCGAGCGATGGTGCAACCACCCGCGAGTCGCAGGTGCTGAAAAACACGGCGAGCAACGTGCTGACGCACCCGCCGCGACCGCGTAAACGCCGACGCCGATAGCGCGCGCACCTCGCGGCCGGCACGCACACGCGGCCGAAGTTCGTTCATAGACTTTGTCCATGGCCACCGGCACACGGGTGCTGCCATGGCGCCGCCAGCAGTCATCCACCGCGCAAGAAGTTGCGCCCCTGCTCGCCACCTACAAGAGCCGTCATCCAAAAGGTTCGCTCACCAACATCAACCGTGCCTACGACACGGCCCGGGAAGCGCATCGGCATCAAACTCGCACAACGGGTGAGGCCTACATCTCGCACCCGCTGGCGGTGGCGCGAGTCGTGGCCGACATCGGTCTCGATGAGGCGTCGATCATCGCTGCACTGCTGCACGACGCGGTCGAAGACACCGAGTTGACGCTCGAAGACATCACGCAGGCATTCGGTGGGGAAGTTGCTTCGATCGTCGATGGTGTAACGAAGCTCGATCGACTGCAGTTCGACTCGCGCGAGGCTCAACAGGCCGCGACGATGCGCAAGATGCTCGTGGCGATGGCCCGCGACCTTCGTGTGCTCATTATCAAACTGTCTGATCGTCTACACAACATGCGTACGCTCGCGTCAAGCCCCAGCGAGAAACAGCAGCGCGTGGCGCAGGAAACTCTCGACATCTACGCGCCCCTTGCCCACCGACTTGGCATGCAAGAAATCAAGCAGCAGCTCGAAGACCTGGCGTTCGCCGCGCTGTATCCAAAGCGTTACGCCGAGGTCGAACACCTCGTCAGCACTCGTGCGCCTGAGCGCAACGTGTATCTCGCGCGGGTTCTTGGCCAGGTTGAAAGGCTGCTCGGCTCGGTCAAGATCAAGGCGGAGCTCACCTCACGAGGCAAGCATCTTTGGAGCATCTACGAAAAGATGGTGCAGAAGGGTCGCGAGTTTGACGACATCTACGACCTCATGGCGATTCGCATCGTGGTCGACAGTGTTCGCGACTGTTATGCCGCCCTCGGTGTGATTCACGGACACTGGAAGCCCGTTGTCGGTCGCTTCAAGGACTACATCGCCATGCCGAAGTTCAACCTCTATCAGTCGTTGCACACCACCGTGGTCGGCTCGGACGGCAAGACCATCGAGGTGCAGATTCGAACCCGCGATATGCATCAACGCGCCGAGTGGGGGGTTGCCTCGCATTGGGCGTACAAAGATTCGGCGAGCCCGCAAGAAGTCGAATGGCTGAATCGCATTCTCGATTGGCAGGGCGAAGTCTCTGACCCGCGACAATTCCTCGACGGCCTCAAAACTGATCTCGAACAGGACGAACTGTTCGTCTTCACGCCCAAGGGGCGAGTCATCTCATTGCCGCTCAAGTCCACGCCCGTTGACTTTGCCTATGCAGTGCACACCGAAGTCGGCCATAACTGTGTTGGTGCACGAGTGAATGGTCGACTCGTGGCCCTCGACCACCTGTTGACGTCGGGTGATACGTGTGAGATTCTGACTTCGAAGTCTGAGGGCAGCGGTCCTTCTCAGGGCTGGCTCGACTTCGTGGTTTCCACCAAGGCTCGCAACAAGGTGAAGCAGTGGTGGTCGCGCGAAGCACTCGAAGACATGGTCGACGAGGGCCACGACGAATTCGTGGAGGAACTGCGACGCGTCGGCTTGTCGATGCGAAGAGTCGAAGCGTCGCCCGAGCTCGCTGCCGAGATTGCATCGCTGGGTTTTGCCGACCTCAACGGATTGCTCGCGGCCATCGGCCAGCACAAGGTGCCGGCGCGCACGCTTGTTGCGAGACTGCGCGACGCCCTTCGCTCGCCGGACGCCGCCGACGAAGCGCCCGTGCTGCCCACTTCGCGACCACGTTCGGGAACCGCCAAACACAAGAACGCGGTGTATGTCGAGGGTCTCGACGATGTGCTGGTGAAATTGTCGAAGTGTTGCACGCCGGTCCCGGGTGACGACATCATGGGTTTCATCACCAAAGGTCGCGGTGTCAGTGTGCACCGGGTGGATTGTGCAAACGCCCTGTCGTTGGTGGCCGAGCAGGCGGCCCGTGTGATTGACGTCGAGTGGGCGAACGCCAGCCCCGACGACACGTTCGTGGCGGCAGTCGAGGTGGTTGCGCTCGACCGCACCAGGTTGTTGCGCGACGTGGCCAACGCCCTGTCGGACCAGCGAGTCAACATCGTCTCGTGCACCACGCAAACGGGCAACGACCGAGTGGCTCGCATGCGGTTTGAATTCGAGTTTTCCGATCCGAGCCACCTGCAGGCGATGTTGCGCATCATCAAGAACATCGACGGTGTGTACGACGCATTCCGGTTGCTGCCCGGCGGTGATGACGCTCACTCCACGAGTGGTGCGCACCCTTCGAACAGCGACGCGAACTAGCCTTGGCGCGTGCCGACGTATAACACGAGCCCCGGCACCCGCGACATCCTCGCCCCCGAGTCGGCTCGCTGGCGTGCATTTCAGCAGGTATTCGCCGACGTGGTTGAGCCCGCCGGTTTTTCGCTGATCATTCCACCGATGTTCGAAGACCTCGGTGTATTTCTCCGCGTGGGAGAAACCACGGAGATCGTCACCAAGGAGATGTACGACTTCGAAGACAAAGGTGGACGTCGCATCGCGCTGCGGCCCGAGCAAACGGCAAGCGTCTGTCGGGCCTTCGTCGAGCATCGCCCCGTCACGCCGTGGAAAGTCTGGTACGCGGGTCCGAATTTTCGGTATGAGAAGCCACAGCAGGGGAGGTATCGGCAGTTCGATCAAGTGGGTGTCGAGGTGCTTGGCGTCGACGATCCGCAGCTCGATGCCGAGGTCATCTCGCTGGCCGTCGATTTCTATCGACGTCTGGGGTTGCGCGGACTGCGACTGTCGCTCAACTCGCTGGGCGACACGGGTGATCGCGATCGGTATGCCGAAGCACTGCGCCAACACTTCGGCAGCAACCTCGATGCGCTCTCGGCTGAGAGCCGTGCCACCCTCGACCGCAACCCGCTGCGAGTGCTCGACTCCAAGCGCGCCGAGGATGCCGCGCTCATTGCCGCCGCGCCGCGCATGGCCGACTATCTCGCCGACGAGGCAACGACCCACTTCGCCGCCGTACAGCAGGCACTGAGGTCGGCGAACATCGAGTTCACCATTGATGATCGTCTGGTGCGTGGTCTCGACTATTACCGACGCACCACCTTTGAGTTCGTGGCAACGAGCCTCACCGCCGCGCATACCGCGGTGGGTGGCGGTGGTCGCTACGACGGCCTGGTTGCCGACATGGGCGGTCCCGCGACACCGGGTATCGGCTTTGCGCTCGGGCTTGATCGCACGCTGCTCGCCTGCGACGCCGAGGGGGTGTTTGCGGCTCCCGCAACATCGGTAGACGTGTTCGTCGTCGACGTCACCGGCGGGGCAGAGGCAAGCGCATTGTGCGCACAATTGCGCTCGAACGGCATTGGTGCCGATCGCGCCTATGAAGACCGCAGCATGAAGTCGCAGATGAAGGCCGCCGACCGCAGCGGTGCACGGCTTGCGCTCATCGTGGGCCAAGACGAAGTCGCCGCCCGCACGGTGATGTTCCGTACGATGGAGAGCGGTTCACAGCAGTCGGTGCCGCGCGACGAAGTAGTCGCTCGTGTGCGGGCCGCGCTGGGCCGCTAGATCCACCATGTCGTCGCCCACTTCCTTGCGCACCCACCTGTGCGGTGAACTGACCGCTGCCAACATTGGTCAGCAAGTCACATTGGCGGGTTGGGTGTCTCGTCGTCGTGAGCACGGTGACAAGTTGGCGTTTCTCGACGTGCGCGACTACAGCGGGGTCATGCAGTGCGTAATCGACGACGGCACCGATGCCCGCAGCGAATGGGTCGTGCAAATCGTCGGCACCGTCACCGCCCGGCCCGAGGGAACTCGCAACTCCAATCTTGCAACTGGTGAAGTTGAGCTCACATCGTGCACTCTGCAGGTGCTGAACGCGGCCGAGCCACCGCCGTTTCCCATTGATGCTCGCGCCGACGAGGTCGATGAGAACATCCGGCTGAAATTCCGCTATCTCGACATTCGTCGCGAACGCATGCAGCGCAACATCCGACTACGCGCGCGGGTGAATTCGGCAATTCGTTCGGCGATGGAAGAGCAGGGCTTCATCGAAGTTGAGACTCCGTTCCTCATGCCGTCCACGCCGGAGGGCGCGCGCGAGTTTCTCGTGCCTTCGCGCAAGGAGCCCGGCTCGTTCTATGCGCTGCCGCAGTCGCCGCAATTGTGGAAGCAGTTGTTGATGGTCGCCGGAATCGACCGTTACTACCAAGTTGCTCGTTGCTTGCGCGACGAAGACTTGCGTGCCGACCGCCAGTACGAGTTCATGCAACTCGACGCCGAGATGAGTTTCGTGTCGAAAGACGACGTACTTGCCGCCATCTCGCACTCAGTCACCGCGGCTGCTCATGCCGCAACGGGCCAGGCGCCACCCCCGATCGAACGCATCACGTGGCATGACGCCATGAACCGGTTCGGCAGCGACAAGCCCGACCTGCGATTCGGGATGGAACTTGTCGAGTTGACGCCGGTGTTCGCCGGCACGGGCTTCAAGGCGTTCGCCACCGCAGCATGCATCAAGGGCCTGCGGGTCGACGCGGCAACGTATCCCGATGCGGCGGCGATGGGTCGCAACAAACTCGACGCCCTCACTGATCGCGCCAAGCAGCTCGGCGCAAAGGGTCTCGTGTGGATGAAAGTCGGCGAGTCCGGCGCCCTCGACTCGCCAGTTGCGAAATTTCTGAGCGACGACGAAAAGGCATCGCTGGTGCGCGCCCTCAACGCCGCAGCCGGAGACTTGTTGTTACTTGTCGCCGACGAATGGTCGACTACGTGCACCGTGCTCGGTCAACTGCGTAACGATCTGGCGAGGCCGCCAGTGCACGAGGGGCCCTATCGCTACGTCTGGGTGGTTGACTTCCCGCTGTTCGTGGGTATCAACCCCACCACGAAGAAGCCGCAACCCGGTCACCATCCGTTTTGTCACCCGCACCCCGATGATCTTGCGAAACTCGAGACCGATCCGCTCAATGTGCGAGCCCTTGCCTACGACCTCGTGCTGAACGGATGGGAACTTGGCTCGGGCTCGATTCGAATTCACGAGCCAGAATTGCAGCGTCGCGTCTTTCAGATTCTCGGTATCGACGACGAAACCGCCGACCGCAAGTTCGGGTTCTTCCTGCAGCCGTTCAAATACGGTGCACCGCCGCACGGGGGATTCGCCTACGGTGTCGACCGACTGGTCGCAATCCTTGCGGGCGAAGAAAACATTCGTGAGGTCATCGCCTTCCCCAAGACCCAGTCGGGACTTGACCCGATGACCAACGCGCCGGGGCCAGTCGACCCGAACCAACTCGCCGAACTCGGTCTGCGTACATTGCCCAAGCCAGCCGGCTGACCACGGTCGCTCGGTGCACGATGGCTGGCGACGATCTTTTCACCGCCGCTGCCGAGCGAACGCTGCGCGACCAGGCACCTCTTGCAGCACGCCTGCGACCACGCAATCTTGATGACATCGTCGGGCAAGCACACCTGCTCGGGGTCGATGGTCCGCTGCGCAAACTGATTGAGGCCGACCGACTGTCGTCGGCAATTCTGTGGGGGCCGCCAGGTGTCGGCAAGACCACCATCGCCGAGGTGATCGCACTGGTCACCAAACGGCACTTCGTTCGGTTGTCTGCGGTTACCGCTGGCGTCAAGGATGTGCGCGAAGTCATCGACGCCGCGCGTAACCGGCTCGGTCAGCAGCAACAACGCACCATCGTCTTCGTCGATGAGATTCATCGATTCAACGCTGCACAACAAGATTCCCTACTGCCGGCGGTCGAGGCGGGTCTCATCACGTTGATCGGCGCCACTACCGAGAATCCGTTCTTCGAGGTGAATGCGCCATTGCGTAGTCGTTCGACACTGCTGCGCCTCGAGCCGCTCTCAAACGACGACCTGCTCGTGCTGTTGCAACGTGGTTTGGCGATTGAGTCGGCGAACGCCGACCCTGGCGCTCTCGAACTGATTCTGCAGCGCTGTGGTGGTGACGGGCGTCAGGCGCTCACGTCGCTTGAAGTGGCATTGGCGCTCGCTGACTCGGGCACCGTAACGGTTGACCATGCCCAAGCCGCGCTGGCCACCAGTGCGCTTCGCTATGGTCGCGACGACCACTACGACGTGATTTCGGCGCTCATCAAGAGCATGCGAGCTGGCGACGAGTCGGGTGCCGTGTTCTGGCTGGCCCGAATGATCGAAGCGGGTGACGACCCGCGCTTCATCGCCCGACGACTGATCGTGTTCGCCAGCGAAGATGTCGGACATGCCGATGCAAGTGCGTTGTCGGTAGCCACCGGGGCGGCACTTGCGGTCGAGCATGTCGGGTTACCCGAAGCGCGCTACAACCTGACGCATGCGGTGATGCACTTGGCGCGCGCTCCGAAGAGTCGAGCGGTGGTTGACGCGATTTCTGCGGCCACCGACGCTCTGCACAACGGTGCAACAATCGAAGTGCCCGCTCATCTGCGCGACGCGAACACTCCGCAAGGCAAGGTGATTCCGCCTCGGCGATACGCTCAATAGCGGTCATGTTTCGTCGGCTCTTCTGGTTCGCACTCGGTGCCCTTGCGGCACTCTTTGGCTATGGCTGGCTGCGTCGCAAGACCGACAGCGCAGCCACGAAAGAGTCGGTCGATGGGTTCATCGACTCGTTGGTTGACGGCGTACTGGCGATGAAAGAGCGGGTCAATCAGACCGTCGGTGGCGCCGGCGAGCGTTCACGCGATTCGTCGAGCAACGACCTCTTCGAATAACCCGATGCCGCGCGCCGACATCAAGACGGCCGACCAACTGCGCCGGGCGTTCACCGGTTACTTTGCCGACAAGGGGCACACGATCGTGCCATCGGCGAGCTTGATTCCGTTCGACCCGACGATCATGTTCACGGTGGCGGGAATGGTGCCGTTCAAGCCGTACTTCGTCGGCGAGGAGTCTGCGCCATATTCGCGGGCAGTCAGCGTGCAGAAGTGCGTGCGTGCCGGCGGCAAACACAACGACCTCGACGATGTTGGTCGTACCAAGCGACACCTCGTGTTCTTCGAGATGCTCGGCAACTTCAGTTTCGGTGACTACTTCAAGGAGAAGGCGATTCCCTGGAGCTGGGAACTCGTCACCGAGGTGTTCGGGTTCGACGGCGAGCAGTTGTGGATCACCGTGCACGAGAGCGACGACGAAGCCGAGCAGATCTGGCACGAGGTCGTCGGTGTGCCGATGAGTCGTATCCAGCGCCTCGGGGATGCCGACAACTTCTGGCAGATGGGCGATGTTGGTCCATGTGGACCGTGCTCGGAGATTCACATCGACCGTGGTAGCTCCTTCGGCCCCGACGGTGGTCCGTTGCACGATCCGAAGGGCGATCGCTTCCTTGAGTTCTGGAACCTGGTGTTCATGCAGTACAACCAGGCCAAAGACGGCTCGCGCACCAGACTGCCCAAACCATCGATCGATACCGGCGCGGGCTTCGAGCGAATCCTCACGTTGACGCAGGGGGTCGACTCCATCTGGGAGACCGACCTTCTGGCACCACTCATCGACCAAGGTCGCAGCCTGAGTGGCGCCGAATATCGCATCGGCGATTACGAACACCGACCGAGTTTCAGTCTGCGAGTGATGGCCGAACACGCCCGCTCATCGATGATGATGATCAACGACGGGGTATTCCCGTCGAACGAGGGCCGCGGCTATGTGTTGCGTCGCATCATTCGCCGGGCGGTGCGCCACGCATATCTGCTCGGGTGCGAAAAGCTGGTGATGCCTTCGCTCGTCGACACTGCACTCGGACTGATGAAGAACGCCTACCCGGATCTGGCGACGAACAGCGACTTCATTCTCGGGGTAATCACCCGTGAAGAAGAGAAGTTTCGCTCGACGCTGCGCACTGGGCTGGGAATCCTCGAAGACGAGATGGCGGGCAAGAGCAACACAATCAGCGGAAAGTCAGTTTTCACGTTGCACGACACTTACGGGTTTCCGCTCGAGCTCACCCAGGAGATTGCGGCAGAGCGTGGCGTATCGATCGACGTCGCGGCGTTCGAGCAGGAGATGGATCAGCAGCGTGAGCGCGGCAAGAGTGCCCGCAAGAACGAAGCTGCCAACCCCGAACGAGTTGCCGCTTACCGTGCCCTCGTCGATCAGCATGGGGCGACCCGATTCGTCGGCTACGACCACGACTCCTGCGACGCCAAGGTGCTCGCGGTGCTCGGACCCTTCGACCACGAAGATGGCTCGAGTGTGCACGAGATCTTTCTCGACGCCTCGCCGTTCTACGCCGAAAGCGGCGGACAAGTCGGTGACACCGGCACACTCGGCACGTCGTCTGCCACGGCGCAGGTGCTTGACACCACGTTTGCTGCACCTGGGCTGCGACGCCATCTCGTCCGTATCACTCGTGGCACGCTCGCAGTTGGTGACACCGTGCAGGCGTCCATCGACTCTGCTGCGCGAGCCTCGACTCGCCGCAACCATACGGCGACGCACGTCCTGCACTGGGCATTGCGCGAGGTGCTGGGCGAGCACGTGAAGCAGGCCGGCTCGCTGGTCGCGCCCGACCGCTTGCGTTTCGACTTCAGCCACTACGAAGCCGTGACTCCCGCAGAGATTCGTCGCATCGAGCAGTTGGCAAACAGCGAGGTGTTGCGCAATGCTCGCGTCACTGCCACCGAGATGACCAAGCAGGCCGCCAGCGACAAGGGCGCTATCGCCTTCTTCGGTGACAAATACGGCGATGTGGTGCGTGTACTCGAGGCCGGACACTCACTCGAGCTCTGCGGTGGAACCCATGTTTCGGCAACAGGCGACATCGGCCCAATCAAAGTGGTGAGCGAGGGCTCGATCGGGTCGAACCTGCGACGCATCGAGGCACTCACCGGAGAACACGCGGTGCGATACATGCTCGACACGGCGGCGTCGGTAGTGGCCGCAGCCGACGTGCTCGGTGGAAAACCCGACGAAATCGTCGCTGCCGCGCAGCGCTCCGTTGATCAGGTCAAGTCGCTCAACGACGAGATCAAACGGCTCCGTGCTGCGCAGGCTGCAACGCGCGCCACCGAGCTCGCGGCAACCGCGCAAGATGGCGCCCTTGTTACACGGGTCGATGGCCTCTCACCAGCTGATTTACGGGATCTCGCCATCGCGGTGCGCGGCAAGCCCGGCATGGCGGTCGTGGTGCTCGGTGGAGTCTCGGATTCCGGTGGCGTTGCTCTGGTCGCAGCAGTCACACCCGATAGTGGTGTGAAAGCGGGGGAGTTGATCAAGGATGCCGCCAAGAAAGTTGGTGGTGGCGGTGGCGGCAAGGGAGATATCGCAACTGCGGGCGGCAAGAATGCCGCGGCACTCGACGAGGCGCTCACCACGGCCATGCAGGCTGTGTCGTCGGCCCGGCGCGCCTAACGATGCGTTGCCTCGGGCTCGATCTCGGCAGCCGTCGCATAGGTGTTGCCTTGTGCGACCCCGACGAACGAGTTGCGACACCGCTCACCGTTATCGATCGTGCGAAGAGTCGCAGCGAGGATCATCGTCGAATCATCGACTTGGTGTCGGAATATGAGGCGCAGGCGGTGGTAGTCGGCTTGCCACTCAACCTCTCGAGCAAGGTCACTGCCGCCGCCCAAACCGCCATCGACGAAACCGAGCAGTTGCGGCTTGCGTTGCAGGTGCCGGTACACCTGCACGACGAGCGACTCACCACGGTGGCAGCCAATCGCTCGCTGGTGGAGATGGAAATGAAAGCCGACGCACGTCGTCGAGTCGTCGACAAGGTTGCTGCTGCGGTGATGCTTCAGTCGTTCATCGACTACCGCCGCCACGAACGCGAGCGTGCGACACCGTGAGCAATTGGAACGACGACCCCTGGGATACGCCGCGCCCAGACGACGACGCCGACACCGACGGAATGTTGCCTGACGTGCGACGGTATTCGCGCCAGATTCTGCTGGGTCTCGGAGTTGTAGCAGTGCTATTCATCGCCTGGGCTGGGTTCCAGGTGTCAAATCTCGCAGGCGACCTGCGGGTGGAAGACACTCCGGCCGCCCCGAGCGACAACGCCGTCACCGAAGTCGAGGTCGTGTTTCCCGAGGGCTTCACCGTTGCACAGGTTGCGGCACGTCTTGAGCGTGACGCCCCGGGTTTCACTGCTGCCGATGTCGACGCCGCGTTGGCTTCTGGGGAGTTGGCGGCGCCGTTTCGACCGGACGGCGTCAACTCGTATGAGGGGCTCTTGTTTCCCGCGCTCTATCGTGTGGCGTCGTACGAGCAAGAAGCCGACGTGCTCGGTCGCATGATCGAGGAGATGCGCAGTCGAGCCTTGGCCAACGACATCGAGGCGGCTGCCCAACGACTCGGTCGTACGCCGTATGAGATCATCATCATTGCTTCACTTATCGAGAAAGAAGTCAAGGTGGCTGAAGAGCGCGCTCTCGTGTCGCGCGTCATTCACAACCGACTCGAACTCGATATGGAACTGCAGATTGACGCCGCGTTGTATTACGGCGCACCCGAGGGTGCCGACTTCGCCTCGCTGAAAGCGGCGAACTCGCCGTACAACCTCTACGCCGTGAAGGGTCTCCCTCCGACACCGATTGCCAACCCCGGCGAAGCATCACTCATTGCCGCAATGAACCCGGCAGATGATCCCACCGAAGCCGACCCAATCTGCACGGCGCGAACGAGGAAGGAAAAGCAGCAGCCCTGTCGACTGCTCTTCTACGTATTGTCAGATGCCGAGGGTCGTCACGCGTTCTCGAGCACCTATCGACTTCACGAGTTGAACGTTGCAGCGGCGCAAGCCGCAGGCGTGCTGCCGTAACAGGGCTACTGACACGTATGCAACGCCTCGCTGCAGTGATTGGAAGCCCGGTGGCCCACAGTTTGTCGCCGGCCATCCATAACGCTGCATTTCGGCAGCGGGGCGACGACTGGGTGTATGTCGCATTCGAAGTGCATGCAGAGCATGCTGTTGCCGCCGTCGACGCCATGCGGGTGCTCGGCATTGCCGGTCTCTCGGTCACGATGCCACACAAAGAGATGGTGCTCGGTGCGCTTGACGACCTGTCTGTCGATGCCCGGCTGATTGGTGCGGCCAACACCATCGTTCGCGATGAAAGCGGTCGGTTGATTGGGCACAACACGGATGGTCTGGGCTGTGTCGATGCGCTTCAGCAAGCTGGTGCCGATCTTGGTTCCGTCGCCGTCATTGGGGCCGGTGCCACTGCACGTGCCGCGATCGTGGCACTCGCCCGAATCGGCGTCGACATCGGTGTAGTGAATCGAACCCCGCAACGGCTCGCCGAGGCCGTGCGCATAGGCAACGTGGCTAGAGCTGGCTCGACGCGTGAGATAGCGGTCGCCGACGTTGCAACGTACCGAACCGTCATCAACACCACGCCCGTGGGCATGCTGGGCGTCGAGTCACGTGGGTCAGCGGCATTGCCAATTGATGCATCATTGTTGAGAAGTCATCACCACGTGCTCGATGCGGTGTACTACCCGCTCGATACGCCGCTACTGCAAGCTGCCCGTCACCGTGGAGCGTCGACGATTGATGGCCTCGACATGCTTTGTGCCCAGGCTGCCCGCCAACAAGAGTTGTGGTTGGGTCGCCGGGCCGATGTCGTACTGATGCGCGCCGCCGCTCTCGCTGAGTTGGCAAAATCACAGCGGTAGAATTCAGCGCAGATGCTGCGCTACTTGACCGCCGGAGAAAGCCACGGTCAGGCGCTGGTGGTGATTGTCGAGGGTTTGCCCTCCAATCTTCCGGTCACCGTCGCCGATCTTGCTGACGAGTTGGCGCGGCGCCGTCTCGGTTTCGGTCGCGGACCCCGCCAGAAGTTCGAACAGGACGAAATCGAACTCATCGGTGGCATTCGGCATGGTCGCACGCTCGGTTCGCCGGTGGCCGTGCTCATCAAGAACACCGAATGGTTTCGTTCGGATGTCTGGCACGAGGAGATGTCGCCACACCCAGGTGCCACGAAGAAGCCGCTCACCCAACCTCGCCCCGGACACGCCGACCTCGCAGGCATGCAGAAATACGACTTCGTCGACGCCCGCGATGTGCTTGAGCGCGCCAGCGCCCGCGAGACAAGTGCGCGAGTAGTTGCAGGTGCGCTCGCCAAGTTGTTGTTGAAGCAGATCGGCGTCGACATCGTCTCTCACGTCACGTCTCTCGGCGCGGTCTCGAGTGACGCAGTTGTGCGACCCACCGCGGCCGATGCTGTGCGCATCGATGAGTCGCCGGTGCGGTGCTTCGACAAAGCCACTGAAGAAAAGATGATTGCCGAGATCGAGGCCGCCGCCAAGGACGGTGACAGTCTCGGAGGAGTTGTGGAAGTGCTCGCCTACGGTTTGCCAGTCGGACTCGGCAGCCATGTGCACTGGGACCGCAAGATCGACGGCATGCTCGCACAAGCAGTGATGAGTATTCAGGCAGTGAAGGGCGTCGAAATCGGTGATGGCTTTGCTGGGGCGGCGCGACGGGGAAGCGAAGCACACGATGCCATTGCCTGGGATGACACGAGCGGGTCGTATCGACGCGAGTCGGCGAAAGCGGGCGGCACCGAGGGTGGAATGACCACGGGCGAATTGCTCGTCGTTCGGGCAGCGATGAAGCCGCTGTCGACGCTCAATCGACCGACGTTGAAGACCGTCGATGTCGTGACGAAACAAGAGACCGTCAGTTTCAAGGAGCGCACCGACGTAACCGCTGTGCCCGCAATGGGTGTGGTCGCCGAGACGATGATTGCCCTCGTGCTTGCTGCCGAGGCGCAGCGCAAATTCGGTGGTGACTCGGTGGTCGAGTTCGTGCGCAACGCCCGCGCATTCGCAGAGTCGCTGCGTTAGATCCGCATGCCGCGTGTGATCGTGCTCGTGGGAATGATGGGCTCGGGCAAGACCACCGTCGGCCGACGGGTTGCTACGAAACTCGGCTATTCCTTCGTTGACACCGACGACTGCGTGGTGTCGCGTGCCGGCAAGACCGTACGCGAGATTTTTGCCGAAGACGGTGAAGCCAGTTTTCGTGCTCACGAATCTGCCGCACTCGCCGAAGCCCTCACCGCGCCTCGCGACGTCGTCGTTGCAGCGGCAGGTGGCTGTGTGCTGAGCCCGGCAAACCGCGCACTGTTGTCGCAGTCCGAGGTGCGTGTGCTGTGGCTTGATGCCGACGTGCCCGCGCTGGCCGAACGCACCTCGCGTTCGGCACATCGCCCGTTGCTCGATGGCGATGCCAGTGAACGCCTTACGAAACTCGACCTAGAACGACGTGCTCTCTACGCCGAGGTGGCCGACGAGCGAATTGATACTGCAGGCATTTCGATCGACGATGTCGTTCAACGCGTGGTGGCGCTCGTATGACCACCACTCATCGCGTACGAGTAGAACTCGGTTCGCGTTCCTACGACGTCATCGTCGGCCGAGGGGCCATTCGTGAACTGAGCCAGGTCATCCCAAGCGATGCCAAGCGCGTCGCCGTCGTGACACAAGCATCGTTGTCGATCGACGTGCGAGATCACCTGCCACGCGGTTTGGCAGTTACTCGACATCTCGTCGGCGATGGTGAACAACACAAGTCACTGGCGACCATCGAGCAGCTCTGCAGCGAGTTCGCCGCCGCAGGGCTCACGCGCAACGACGTGGTGCTGGGCGTCGGCGGGGGAATGGTCACCGATGTGGCCGGCTTCGCTGCAGCGTCATGGCATCGGGGCATTCGAGTGGTGCACGTCTCCACCACGCTCGTGGGCATGATCGATGCCGCGATCGGCGGCAAAACCGGGGTCAACATCGCCGCCGGCAAGAACTTGGTCGGCGCATTTTGGCAGCCATCGGGGGTCGTTTGCGATACGGCGTTTCTCGACACATTGCCAGCTCGCGAACAGCGGTGCGGCAATGGTGAGATGGCGAAGTATCACTTTCTCACCGGTGATGATCTCTTGGCCCTCGACCTCGACGCACGTGTGGCACGATGCGTGCAGATCAAGGCTGACATCGTCGGCGACGACGAACGCGAGGCAGGACGTCGCGCCGTGTTGAATTATGGCCACACCCTCGGCCACGCACTCGAGACCGCGACCAACTTCTCGCTGGCGCACGGTGAGGCGGTGGCGGTTGGCATGGTGTTTGCCGCGCATCTGGCTCACGCTCTCGGGCGCATCGATGACGCGCGAGTCGCCATGCATCACAAGGTGATCGGCGACCACTACGCGCTACGCACCACCCCGCCGACAGGTTTGCAGCGCGGTGCACTCATCGAACTGATGCAGCGCGACAAGAAAGCCATCGATGGTCTCACCTTCGTGCTGGATGGCGCAAATGGAATTGAAACCGTTCGCGACGTGAACCTCGCCGCCGTGCACCAAGCCTTCGACGCACTCTCAGTACCCTGATTTCATGGCTTCTGCCAAGGGTCGATTGTTGTTGCTGCATGGGCCGAACCTCAATCTGCTCGGCACCCGCGAACCCGCCGTCTACGGCACGGCAACCCTGGCCGATCATGTGTCGCGTGCCAGCGCATGTGCTGAGTCTCTCGGTTACGGCGTCGCCAGCGAACAGAGCAACGACCTGGCGACACTCATTGCATTGGTGCAGCGGGCTGCCGGCTCATATCGAGGCATCGTGCTGAATGCGGGCGCATTCACCCACTTTGCGTGGAGCCTGCACGACGCGTTGAAGGCCGTCGGACTGCCCGTGGTCGAAGTGCACCTGTCTAACCCTGCTGCCCGCGAACCCTGGCGACACGAGAGTGTGATCGCGCCAGTTGCCATTGGGTCAATCTCGGGTTTCGGCGGCGAGTCGTATGTGCTCGCAGTCGAAGCACTCGTGCGACACTTGGAGCGCACATGACAGCGTCTTTGCACCTCAACGATCCACTGCCGCCACTGTCGGTGAGTGGTCGCGACATCGCACTGCGCTCCGAGTTGGCCAAGCGCGGCACCACCGATGCCTTGGTGGTTTTCGATCTCAACAACATTCGCTGGCTCACGGGATTCACCGGTTCGGCCGGCACGCTCATCGTGCGCAATGACGAGATGGTGCTCGTCACCGATGGTCGATACGGCGAGCAGGCACGTTTTCAACTGGCAACGTCTGGCGCTGCGGCGCGAGTGCACGAAGGCCGCTCGGCAGCATCGCTACGCGAGGGCATCGAGCAATCCCTTGCCAGTGCATCGCAGGTTGCCGTTGACCCGAATGAAGTTACCCAGGCACAGTTCGACACGCTGCGAACCCAGACCACCGCGCAGCTGGTGCCGACGGTCGGGGTAGTGCAGCACCTGCGCCGCCGCAAGACCGCTGCAGAAATCGCACGAATGCGACGTGCTGCGGCATGCACCGATGCCGCATTGGCAGAGTGCGTGGAAATGATGAAGCATCGTCCGACCGAGCGCGACGTACGCGACGAGCTCGAGTACCGCATGCGCCGCCATGGAGCCGACGGACCGAGCTACGACACGATCGTGGCGACTGGCCCGAACGGCGCTCGCCCGCATCATCGACCGACTTCGGCGGTCATCGAGTCGGGTCACAGCGTGGTGATTGATGTCGGGGCACTCGTCGACGGCTACCACAGCGACATGACCCGTACGTATCTCATCGGCGAGGTGGAGCCTGCGCTGCGGCACATGCACGATGTGGTGCGTGAGTCACAATTGGCTGGGCTTGCCGCGGTGCGCGCTGGAATCACGGCGGGTGAAGTCGACAAGGTGTGTCGAGACATCATCGCCGAGGCGGGCATGTCAGATTTGTTCATTCACTCCACCGGACACGGCGTAGGGCTGCAGATTCACGAACAGCCGTGGGTTCGAACGGCGATGAGCGAGCCGTTGCAGACTGACGAGGTAGTAACGGTGGAACCTGGGGTCTATCGTGAAGGGCTCGGCGGCGTGCGAATCGAAGACCTCGTGGTGGTCACCGAAAGCGGCTGCAACATACTCACCGAATCAGACAAGGACATCTCGTGCCTGCAATTAGCACCAACGAACTAAAGAACGGCGTCACGCTCGAACTCGACAAGGGTCTGTTCAGCATCGTCGAGTTTCAACATGTCAAGCCCGGCAAAGGTGGTGCGTTCGTACGCACCAAGCTGCGCAACATGCGCACGGGCGCAGTAATCGAGCGCACGTTCAATGCGGGCGTTCGAGTCGAGCAGGCAATCATTGATCGGCGCGACATGCAGTTCCTCTACAAAGAGGGTGACGATTTCGTCTTCATGGATACTGACTCTTACGAGCAGATCAACGTCAAGCCGAGCGCATTGGGCGACGCCGCCGACTATCTCGTCGAGTCGGCCACCGCGCAGATTGCCCTCTACAACGGCGACATCATCACGGTGGAAATTCCCGCTTCGGTCGAGCTTGTCATTGCCCAAACCGAGCCGGGTATTCAAGGCGACCGTGTTTCGGGTGCGCGCAAGCCGGCAACTCTGCAAACCGGCAAGGTCATACAGGTGCCGTTGTTCGTCAACATCGGCGACAAAGTAAAGGTCGATACCCGCACCGGCGACTACGTCACCCGGGTCTGACGGCAGCACTGGCGTGGCCGACATCGACGACGGCGACGACTGGGCGCACGACGCCGACCCGCGATCCGACGCCCGCGAGCGAGCGCTCAATGTGCTCTTTGAATCTGACGTGCGCGGTTGCGCACCGCACGAGACCGTGGCGCGCATCCAGGTGCCGTTCGACGAACTCACCATGATGCTGATCAACGGAGTTACCGAACACCGGCAACGTCTTGATGAGCTCATCGCTGGCCATTCACATTCATGGAGCCTCGACCGAATGCTGGCCACCGACCGCAATGTGCTGCGCATCGGCGTGTTCGAGTTGGTGCAGCGCCCCGACGTGCCGACAGCGGTGGTGTTGAACGAGGCCGTACGTCTGGCGAAACGATTCGGTTCCGACGACTCCGGCAAGTTCGTCAACGGCGTGCTGTCGGCCATTGCGCGCAACGTGCGGCAGGGTGACGCACTCACCAACACCCAGGGCACTTCCGACTAGACACTGCTCATGGCCATCGCCCCGCGCGAGTTGCTGGCGACCATCCGACAGCGGATGCTTGGGCTCACCCTGTGGCACGCGGTCGCGGCCGCCGTCACCGTCGCGTACACCGTTTGGCTTGCCGTGCGCACCACCCGCGACCACTTCGGTCTCGGTACATCGGCGTACGACTTCGGGCTGTACGACCAGGGGGTGTGGCTGCTCTCGCAGGGCAAGGCACCCTTCGTCACGTTGATGGGCCGCAACTTGTTTGGCGATCACACATCGTTCATCTTGTTGCCACTCGTGCCCGTGTATTGGGTCGTGACGAGCACCGCGCTGCTGTTCGTGGTGCAGGCTCTGGTGCTCGGCATCGGCGCACTACCGATCTGGAAAGCCACTCGCGAACTACTGGGTGCGCCGGGGTATGCATGCGTCGCAGTCGTGGCGTATCTCTTGCACCCGGCGCTCACGTTCACGGGTTTGGAGAACTTTCATCCCGACTCAGCGCTTGCGGCGCTCATCGCGTGGGCGATCTACGCAGCAGTTGGCTATCGATGGCGACAGTACGTCCTTGCAGTACTGCTGATTCTCAGCGTCAAGGAAGACACGGGGTTGTTCGTCGCCGCACTCGGAATCTGGGTCGCATTGCGTCGTGATCGGCGCATCGGTCTCGCCACCTTGCTGGGCTCGCTCTGGTTCGCGGCATTGATGCTGTTTGCGGTGATGCGCGGCATCGTTGGCGTGCCGTACCGAAATGAATGGCGCCTGCCCTTCGGCGGCATGGGCGGGTTGATTCGCACGTCGCTCACGCGACCCGACAAGGTGATTCGGCACCTGATCTCTGAAGATCGGCCGTGGTACTTCATGCAGTTGCTCGCCCCGGTCGGGTTCATCGCGCTCATTCGTCCAGAGATCGCACTGCTCGGCACTCTTCCGTTGTTGTCCAATCTCGTCAGCACGTTTTGGTACCAAAGCCAGGTCGAATACCACTACGCAGTGCAATTCGTGCCCATCGTGGTAATTGCGTCGATGTGGGCGATTTCGCGCGTGCAGGAGCACCTTCGTCAAGCCCTCGTTGCCGTGCTGCTCGCAGCAAGTCTCATCTCGGCCTGGGTGTGGTCTCCGCTGCCGTTCATGCGCACCCAAGTGGCCTCGTATTCGCCCGAGCACCCCGCAGTTTCGGCGGCACATGCAGCAATCAACCAGGTGCCGCGCGACGCCGTGGTGTCGGTTTTCCACACCTTGAGCGCCCACATGGCGCGACGCGAGCGCGTCTACGTGTTTCCCGTGCCATTTCGCCGCGTGCTGTACGGGCCGAATGTCTTTGCAAAAGGCGACCGGTTGGATTTCGTCGACGACATCGACTTCGTGATACTGCCCCGAGAGATTGACGGGGAGGTCGCCATCGACTGGCAGCGCGAACAATCGCTCTTCCGCATCGTCTACGGCAATGACTATTGGACGGTGTACGAGCGGATACCATAGGGCGACCGTCAAACGAGTCCCGAGAGGCTCGAACGGCAGGAGATCGACGTGAGCACAGTGGTGATGTCGGCAGACGACGTCAGGCGCGCCGTCACTCGAATTGCCCACGAAATTCTCGAGCGCCAGCGCGGCGGTGAGCGCCTTGCAATCGTCGGGCTACAACGCGGCGGTGCGTGGCTCGCCGAGATGCTCGGCCAGTCACTGAATTCCATCGAACCAACTGCGCGCGTGCCCGTCGGGTACATCGATGTCAGCATGCATCGAGATGACATCGGTCTGCGACCCGTCGTACCGGGGGCAATCAGCCGAATGGAGTTTGCCGTCGACGGCACCACGGTGGTGCTCGTCGATGATGTGTTGTTCACCGGGCGAACGGTTCGTGCCGCACTGGAAGGAGTCAATACCTACGGTCGGCCGAGGGCCGTGCAACTGGCGGTGCTCGTCGACCGGGGGCATCGCGAGCTACCGATTCGCCCCGACTACGTCGGCAAGAACATTCCCACCCAATTGAGCGACGACGTGCGGGCCACTGCCGAGGGCGTCGTCGTTACCAAGGCTGCGTCGTGAAATGGTCGCCACGATGAAACACCTTCGCAGCATCCCCGAGCTCGGTATCGATGGCCTCGCCCGACTGCTTGAACTCACCAATCACATGGTGGAGATCAACCGCCGACCGGTGCCCAAAGTGCCTGCCCTGCGGGGGCGCACCGTGGTGAGTCTCTTCTTCGAAGACTCGACGCGCACGCGATTGTCGTTCGAGACCGCAGCAAAGCGGCTGTCGGCCGACACCATGACCTTCAGCGTCTCAAC
Organism: uncultured Bifidobacterium sp.; assembly: GCA_964344465.1. GTDB lineage: Bacteria > Actinomycetota > Acidimicrobiia > Acidimicrobiales > Ilumatobacteraceae > F1-60-MAGs027. The sequence goes on from CAYFNN010000006.1 coordinate 20,183, forward strand.
TTCGAGCGTGAACAAGGGCGAAAGTCTGCGCGACACGGTGGAGACCATCACCGATATGGGTGTCGATGCATTCGTCGTGCGGCACAAGTCGGCCGGCATTCCCTGGCAGATCAGTGATTGGACGACCGCGTCAGTCGTAAATGCCGGAGACGGGTGGCACCAGCATCCGACCCAGGCGTTGGTCGACTGTTTCACGGTGCGCGAGGCACTTGGTTGCGAACGATTCGATGGCCTCACCCTCACAATCGTCGGCGACATCAAGCACAGTCGTGTCGCGCGCAGCAATATTTCAGCGTTTCACATGCTCGGCGCGCGGGTCGTGCTCGTCGCGCCACCCACGCTCTTGCCGCCCGACGTGGCGCACTGGCCAGTGACGGTGTCGCACTCGCTCGATGAGGTGGTCGGATCCACCGACATTCTCTACATGTTGCGGCTGCAGAGTGAACGCATGTCGCAAGGTCACGTGCCGAACCTGCGTGAGTACTCCGAACGATTCGGTCTTGACGCCCGACGACTTTCGATGCTGCCTGAAAGTGCGGTGGTCATGCATCCCGGGCCGATGAATAGAGGTGTCGAGATGCTCATCGACCCATCGGCCTTGGCGAACTCTCTCATTCATCGTCAAGTAGCAAACGGTGTTGCGGTGCGAATGGCCGTGCTCTTTGACCTGCTCGCGGGAGAATCAAGCGCCGGACACCTGCGCGAGGTGGCATCGTGATGCGCGAGGTGGCATCGTGACGCGTCGCGGCGTTCGCACGGTGCTGAAAGGTGGCACCATCATCGACTCGCGCGGCGAGC
>CAYFNN010000006.1:21080-24652 GCA_964344465.1 uncultured Bifidobacterium sp.
CGCGGCGTTCGCACGGTGCTGAAAGGTGGCACCATCATCGACTCGCGCGGCGAGCAGGTTGGTGATGTAGCGCTCGAGGGTGGCGTGATCGTTGAAGTGGGCAAAAACCTCGCGGGTGATCCGATTGACGCTGCTGGCTGCGTCGTGGCACCAGGCTTCGTCGATCTGCATGCGCATCTTCGAGAGCCAGGCAAGGAAGAAGCCGAAACCATCGAGACAGGCAGTCGCGCTGGTGCCAAGGGTGGCTACACCGCGCTCGTTGCCATGCCCAACACGGATCCACCGCACGACAGCGTTGCGGTGATTGATTTCGTGCGCGAGCAGGGTCGTCGTGCCGGACTGGTGGAGGTCGTGCCCAGCGGTTGCATCACGATGGGGCGCCAGGGTGAGGCGCTCGCACCGATGGCCGAACTCGCGGCCGCTGGTGTACGCATCTTCACTGATGACGGCTCGGGCGTGCAAGACGAGTTGCTGATGCGTCGTGCGATGGAATACGGACGAGGTCTTGGTGTGACGCTCGCACAGCATTGTGAGGTTGCATCACTCACCAAGGGCGCTGTGATGAACGAGTGTCAGTGTTGCACAACGCTTGGTTTGCCGGGCTGGCCATCGATCGCCGAAGAACTCATGGTCTTTCGCGACATCGAGCTTGCGCGCATCACCGGCGCGCGAGTGCACTTCTTGCATCTCTCGACTGAGCGCAGTGTCGAACTCGTGCGTGCGGCGAAACGTGACGGTCTGCCGGTGACTGCCGAAGTGACGCCACATCACCTCTCACTCGACGAGAACCGACTCGCCACCTTCGACACGGTGTACAAGGTGAATCCACCGTTGCGTTCAGCGCGAGACATTGCAGCGTTGCGAAGGGGAGTGCTCGACGGCACGATCGATGCGTTGGCCACCGACCACGCGCCACATCCACGGCGCGACAAGGAACTGTCGCTCGATCAGGCGCCTCCCGGCATGCTCGGTCTAGAAACCGCACTCGGCGTGGCGCTCGGCGTGCTCGATATTGACCTCGTGCATCTCGTGCGCATCATGTCGATAAATCCGGCCCGTATCGCAGGCATTCACGAGCGGCACGGTCGCGACATTCTCCCGGGTGCGCCCGCGAATCTCGTCGTCTTTGATCCGAATGTCACGTGGCAGGTCTCACCAGAAAATCTGGCGAGCAAGAGCCGCAACACACCCTTTGTCGGTATGACCCTGCGAGGCCGAGTGCGCCACACGTTGCTCGCCGGTGATGTCACCGTGCTAGACGGTGAGTCACAGAAATGATCCCGCTTTTGATGGAGTGCCAGCGATGACAACACCAGTGCGTCCGGCCCTGCTGATGCTGGCTGATGGCAGTGTCTTCGAAGGCGAAGCCATTGGTGCTGAACTTCCCGTGGCGTCGGGCGAGGTGGTGTTCCACACCGGCCTCACTGGGTATCAAGAAGTGCTCACCGATCCGAGCTATGCGGGGCAGATCATCACCTTCACTACTCCCCACATCGGTAACTACGGCGTTACGCGCCACGACAATGAAGCCGTTCGCGTGCATGCACGCGGCGTGATTCTTCGTGACATTGCCCGACGTCGCAGCAATTGGCGCAGCGAAGAACCACTCGATGTCTTCATGCAGGCACGCAATGTGGCAGGCATCGCCGGCATTGACACTCGTCGTCTGACGCGAATACTTCGCGACGCGGGTGCGATGCTCGGAGTCTTCGGCACTGCCGACGAGTCAACGCTGCGTGCCGCACTCAAGAAAGAGCAGGGCACCGCAGGACGCAACTTGGTGGCACAGGTCTCAACACTCGCGGCGTACGACGTGGCAAATACGTCGCCCAAGGGAGTAAAACCATTCAGCGTCGTGGCGTACGACTTCGGTATCAAGGCCACGATTCTGCGATGCCTCAGTGAAATTGCCGATGTTCACGTGGTGCCTGCCAAGACACCGGCTGCGCAAGTGCTGGCCCGCAAACCCGACGGCGTGTTCCTCTCCAATGGGCCGGGTGACCCCGAGATGGCGCTCGGAATCCCCGACACGATCCGCGAAGTCATAGCTGCAGGAGTCCCACTTTTTGGCATTTGTCTTGGCCATCAGTTGCTGAGCCTCGCTCTGGGCGGCAAGACCTTCAAACTTCCGTTCGGTCACCACGGCGCAAATCATCCCGTACGTGAGGTTGCAACGGGGCGAGTCGAGATCACCAGCCAAAACCACAACTTCTGTGTCGAGCCCGATTCGTTACGCAATGCAGTGGAAGTGACACACATCAACCTCAATGACCAGACCAATGAAGGCATGAGGGTGGTTGGCGAGCGGGCCTTCAGTGTGCAGTACCACCCCGAAGCGGGGCCAGGTCCGCACGATTCGCGTTACCTCTTCGCGCGGTTCGCCCAACTTATGGAGACTGGTCGCTAACCGTCTCATGGAAACTGGTCGCTAACCATGCCGCGTCGCAACGACTTGCACAGCATTCTCGTGATCGGCTCCGGACCCATCGTCATCGGTCAGGCCTGCGAGTTCGACTATTCGGGGACGCAGGCATGTCGCGTGTTGCGGGCCGAGGGCTACCGGGTGATCCTCGCGAACTCGAATCCGGCGACGATCATGACCGATCCGGATTTTGCCGACCGAACCTACATTGAGCCACTCACGCCCGAGGTGCTCGCTGCAATCATCGAGCGCGAGAAGCCCGATGCCGTACTGCCGACACTCGGTGGTCAAACTGCGCTCAACTTGGCGATGGCGTTGTTCGAACGCGGTCTCGTGGGGGTTCCCGGCACGCCCGAGCTGATCGGTGCCAATGCCGAAGCCATCGCCACTGCTGAGGATCGTGAAAAGTTCAAGGAGGCGATGATCGAAATTGGCCTCAAAGTGCCAAAGAGCGGTATCGCCCACACCATGAAAGAAGCCGAGGCGGTGCTGCAGAGCGTCAAGTTGCCGGTGATCATTCGGCCGGCGTACATCCTCGGTGGGCGGGGCACGGGCATTGCCACGACGATGAAGGAGTTCAAGCAGGTGGTGGCCGCCGGTCTGGCAGCAAGCCCCATCGGTGAAGTGTTGATCGAGACGTCAATCAAGGGCTGGAAGGAATACGAGCTCGAGGTCATGCGCGACCGTGCCGACAACTGCGTCATCATCTGTTCGATCGAGAACATCGATGCGATGGGAGTTCACACCGGCGACTCGATAACGGTGGCTCCGGCGATGACGCTCTCCGACGTCGAGTATCAGGTCATGCGCGACGCGGCCTTCGCGTGCATTCGCCGTGTCGGTGTCGAAACGGGCGGATCAAACGTGCAGTTTGCCGTGAATCCAGCGACCGGTGAACAAGTCGTAATTGAGATGAATCCACGCGTCTCGCGTTCGTCGGCATTGGCATCAAAGGCCACGGGTTTTCCCATCGCCAAAATCGCCGCCAAACTTGCCGTTGGTTACACCCTCGACGAAATCTCAAACGACATCACCAAGAAAACCCCGGCCAGCTTCGAACCGACCATCGACTATGTCGTCACCAAAGTGCCACGATGGGCATTCGAGAAGTTTGAAGGCGTCAGCAATGCGCTGGGCACCCAAATGCGCA
>CAYFNN010000007.1:0-23278 GCA_964344465.1 uncultured Bifidobacterium sp.
TCGTGCCCTACGACGAGTTCATTCGCGCAATCGTCTTGGCAGGAGTTCCCTTTGCGCTCATTGCGGCGCAGCCCGACCTCGGTTCTGCGACGACGCTCGGTGTCGGTGTGCTCGGAGTGCTCTTCGTGGCGGGTAGCCGCAAGAAGCACTTCGTCGGGGTGGCTGCGCTCGCCATCCTCACCTTCGTGGTTTCAATCTGGACCGGCGTGGTGCGCAGTTATCAGCTCGACCGATTCACCGCGCTGTGGAACCAGAACAACACCACCGATCAGGCGATTCAGAACCTCGTGTTGCAGGTGCGATTTGCCAAGCGTGCCGTGGCGGCTGGTGGGTATTTCGGCAAGGGGTATCTGCAGGGTGAACTCACCAATGGTCGTTACATTCCAGTGCAGTCAACTGACTTTCCATTTTCGGCGATTGGTGAACAGTTCGGTTTGGTCGGCTGCGTTGTCGTGATTGCACTGTTTTCCCTCGTGCTCTTCCGAGTGTGGGTCATCGGCCGTAACGCAAACTCACCAATCGGGAAGTACCTCGTGGCTGGTGTGTTTGCCACGCTCGGGTGGCAGGTGTTCCAGAACATTGGCATGACCGTGGGCATCATGCCAGTGTCAGGTTTGCCATTGCCGTTCGTGTCGTACGGTGGTTCGCACCTCGTGGCGTGGGCAGTGATGCTCGGCCTGGTACAGAGTGTGCATATGCGCCGTTCGAGCTGATTGGCTCGGTAGGCTAAAGACGCTGTGGGGCTCGCCCCACGACAGGTTTCGATATACGCACGAGCGTGCGAGCGCGATGGGAGAGGCGCGCACCGCGCTCGGGTACGGCACGGTCGGTGTCGTGCGGCCACGCAGGCGGCCGCAACGCTGACGAAGCCGCAGCAGGAAAGGTTTTTGAAATGACGAACGAATCCGGCGACACGACGTCGCCGCACATTGAACTGCCCGACCCTCCGCGCGAGGGAAAGCCGGCGATACCGCCTCCTCCGGGGCGGGCGTTCCGCACGGCAGGAGAAACGAGCGATCCAACCCCGGATGCACGTCGGGGCGAGAGCGAGGCTTCGGATGCCGGTGCGCCGAAGCGGTCACGCAACCGCCGTCGCCGCCGTGGGGGTAAGGGTCGCAACCGCAGTCAGGGGCGCGACAGGGCAGACCATGACGGCGCAGACCGTGACGGCGCTCGTGGCAACCAAGGATCGTCGCGCGGAGACCGTGGTCGTGGTGGCCGTCGAGGTGGCGGCCGCAGCGAGGAACAGATCGAAGCCGAACTGGTTGCCCGTCGTCGAGGCAAGGAGCGCGACGGTCGGCCACTCGGGCGTTACCTCATGTGCGTGCACGTGCACGACGACCTGACCCAGGTCTCAGTACTCGAGGGCCGCAACCTGATTGAGCACTATGTCAGCCGGCCCGCCGATGACGTGTACCAAATTCACGGAAACATCTATCTCGGCAGGGTGCAAAATGTGCTTCCCGGTATGGAAGCTGCGTTCGTCGACATCGCCACACCGAAAAACGCGGTGCTGTATCGGGGTGATGTTCAATTCGATAAGGACGACGTCGTTGAACAGGGCCCTGAGCCGCGCATCGAACAAGTGTTGAAGCGTGGTCAGCTGATTTTGTGTCAGGTCACCAAGAACCCGATCGGCGAAAAGGGTGCCCGCCTCACCCAAGAAGTGTCGCTGCCAGGTCGGTTCGTCGTGTTGATTCCTGATTCGCGCACGTATGGCATCTCGAAGCGACTGCCCGATGATGAACGCAAGCGTCTGCGGAATGTTCTCGACCGCATCAAGCCGAAGGAACACGGACTGATCGTGCGAACCGCGGCCGAAAACGCCACCGAGCATGAGTTGACCACCGACATGAGGCAACTACTCGAGCGCTGGGAGAAGATCAAAGAGGCGGCGACCAAGGCCAGCAGCCCGACGCTGTTGTATCGCGAGCCATCGTTGGCGGTGCGAGTGATTCGCGAAGAGTTCAGCAGCGATTATCGCGGAATCGTCATCGATGATCGAACGCTGTTCAACGAGGTGCATGAGTACATCGGGGCGTTCAACCCCGATTTCGTTGACCGCGTCGAATACTGGGATGCCCAGAAGGAAGACCTACCGCTGTTCGAACAACATCGCGTGGTCGAACAACTTCGCAAGGCCCTCGACCGAAAAGTGTGGTTGCCATCCGGTGGTTCCTTGGTGATTGAACACACCGAGGCACTCACGGTGATTGACGTCAACACCGGTCGCAACGTTGGTAAGACGAACCTCGAAGAAACCGTGCTTGGCAACAACCTCGAGGCGGCCGAAGAGATCGCGCGTCAACTGCGACTTCGAGACATCGGCGGCATCATCGTGATCGACTTCATCGACATGGAAGTGAAGGAGAACCGTCGAAAAGTGGTCGATGCGTTCCGCAAGGCACTGGCTCGTGACAAGACTCGAACGCAGGTGTTCGACATCTCCGAGCTTGGTCTGGTGCAGATGACCCGCAAGCGCATCGGCGAAGGGCTGTTGACGGCATTCGCGGACACCTGCCAGGACTGCCATGGTCGTGGTGTGATTGTTGATACCGATCTGTTGGAGGATGACGCAGCCGTAGAGGCGGGCGCCGATCTGCCGGAAAACGCCCGATAGAGTACGAGGTCGCTTATGTACGCAGTAATCAAGGCCGGTGGCAAGCAGGAAAAGGTGACGAGCGGCCAGACGCTGCGCGTTGAACTGCTGAATGCCGCCCAGGGCGCCGAGGTGTCGTTTGCTCCGGTGCTCGTCGTCGACGGCGACACTGTGCTCTCCACGCCGAAAGAGCTCGCAAAGGCCACCGTGAAAGCCACGGTCGTGGGCGAGGACCTCGGCGTAAAGGTCGACGGCTTCACCTACAAGCGTCGCACCAACCAGCGCCGTCGCTTTGGTCACCGTCAGCGATACAGCGTCGTAAAAATCACGAATATCGCGAAAGGCTGAACCATGTCAAAGACAAAGGGTGGCGGTTCAACAAAGAACGGTCGCGATTCAAATGCCCAGCGACTGGGTGTAAAAGTGTTTGATGGCACCAAGATCACTGCAGGCACCATCATCATTCGCCAGCGTGGCACCAAGGTGCACCCCGGCAAGAACGTGCGTCGTGCAAGTGACGACTCGCTGTTCTCACTTGTCGACGGCAGTGTGAAGTTCGGCCAGCGCCGCGGGCGCAAAGTGGTCGACGTTCTTCCCGTCGCCTAACGACAGGCAGGCCGCCAAACGCGGCCTTCAGTAGCGATTACTTGCGCAACGCAGCACGCAGCATGGCGTGAAACTTCGCTTGGTCGGCGCGCAGCACCACTCGAGTGTTGGCGGGCTTGCGCAGCACGTCGAGCGTGTCAACCATGGTTTGGCCGCGGGCGTGGCCCTCACCGAGTATCACTTCGACATAGCGATCTACTTCACTCGTGACAATCGAGTCGTCAATCGCCACACACATGGCAATCGGGTCGGGAAAGTCGAACCCCTTCACCTGGGTAACTTCCTCGCAGAACTGACGCACGTGGCGCTGAATGTCGATGGCGAACTCGGCGAGTGGTGAGATCGACCGAAGTTCCGCAGCCAAGGCATCGTCGATTGCGGCATCCTGCCAGCTGACATCCCATCCGACCATCTCGATACGCATTCCCGATGCAAACACCACATGAGCAGCTTCCGGATCAGCCCACACGTTGAATTCAGAGAGGGGCGTGACGTTGCCCGGCAACACCCCTGTGCCGGCCATGCTGACACAGCGTTTCACCCATGATGAGAAGTTGGCCTCGCTACGAAGCGCTATGGCGATGTTGGTGAGCGGTCCCAGGGTGACGAGTTCGATTGCGCCCGGATGTGCGCGAAACGCCTCAACCATTGCGCGCACGCCATCGCGTGAAGCAGGTGTGCGTCCGGTGAGTGGAAGACCGATGTCGCCCATGCCATCGGTGCCGTGGACATTCTGTGCGGTTTCAAGGGGGCGCGAGAGCGGTCGATCGGCACCTGCGTGCACGGGTGTTTGGGTGCCGCAACGCTCCACCGTGTAGAGCGCATTCTGCACGCCAAGTTCGAGCGGCACGTTGCCGGCAACTACCGAGATACCAACGACCTCCACCTCGGGGTGTCGTAGGGCAATGAGGAGGGCGACGACATCGTCGCTGGCAGTGTCGGTGTCAATCCAGATTCGTCGAGTCACGCCGAACCACCCTAGATGTTTGGCTATGGCGCCTTGATTGTCGCGGTGAATCGTTTTAGATATCGATGCCCTGGGGTAGGCGTGTGCGGTCGTAATCGAGCAGTTGGATGCCCTGACGACAAGCGAAGCGGTCGGTCATGCCGCCCACATACGTGACAGCTTGCAGCAGCGCCTCGGGGCTCTTGGCGGGCCCGGTTCGGCCCTCGAAAGCAACCGCCATGTGCTCAGGGTGCGCGTGATAGTGCTCGACCAGGGCACGCAAGAGATCGATGACTGATTTGGCCTGGGCGCGCGAGGCCTCGCGCATGTAGATGTTGTCGTAGTTGAACTTGCGGAACGCCGCCAATGCGTCTGCAGTTGTGGAAGTCATACCGATGCGTCCCGATTCGCGCGCAGCCTCGATCATGGCGCCGATGAAGGCTCGCAATTGGCTGCCGCGTGTAGTACCACAGACTGCTCGCACCACTTCGGGCAGGTCGGACGCCAGAACCAGTCCCGTGGAGGCCGCATCTTCGTAGTCGTGGCATACGTAGGCGATGCGGTCGGCCCAGGAGACGACTTCGCCTTCAGGCGTTGCGGGTGCAGGACGTGACCACGAATGGTTGCGAATGCCATCCAGAGTTTCCCTGCACAAGTTGAGCGACACCAGCGCAACATCAGCACCCCAAACTGCATGGTCGTATCCGCCATCTACGTAGGGCGACAGTGCATCTTCACTGGCATGGCCACCGGGGCCATGGCCGCAGTCGTGGCCCAAGGCGATGGCTTCGGTGAGGGCGACATTCAGCCCGAGCGCACGAGCGACCGATGTGGCTACCTGGGCTACTTCGAGGGCGTGGGTCAGACGGGTGCGTTGATGGTCTTCAGGGAAGACGAACACCTGGGTCTTGCCAGCCAGACGACGAAACGAGGATGCATGCAGAATGCGATCACGGTCACGTTCGAAGCAGGTGCGGTACGTATCAGGCGATTCCTCGAGAGCGCGATTGCCCGCACCGAATGACTTCGTCGCGAGTGGTGCCAGGTGCTCGGCCTCGTGTGCCTCGCGCGCGTCGCGTGGCACAAGATCAAGTCGCCCCGTGCCGGCCCACGAGTCGGCATGCGCAAATCGAATTCGACCGTCGTCGGTGTGACCATGCATGGTTGATGCCCACGATTCAGCGCGCGATGTCACGTCTTTACGATACGCATCGGGTCTGCGCTTGTAGCGTGAATGTGCCCCGTTCGTCAGCGTTATCGGTAGGAGCACACACCATGAGCGCTTTCGTAGATGAGGCGCAACTGAACGTTCGTGGTGGCGACGGCGGTGCTGGCTGCGTCAGCTTTCGTCGTGAAGGGCCGGTGGTGTACGGCGGCCCGAACGGAGGTGACGGTGGCAACGGTGGGGCGGTTTGGCTTATTGCCGACCGCAACGTTGCGTCACTGGTGGCCTTTCGCGACCACCCGCATCGCCGCGCAGAAGACGGTGTGTCGGGGATGGGCAAAGACCTGCACGGTCGTCGGGGTCGAGACCTAGAAGTAAAGGTTCCCGAGGGCACCATCGTGCGCGAGATGTACAGCGGCGAGGTGCTCGCCGACTTGCGCACTCACGGATTGCGCTGGCAAGCCATCCCTGGTGGTCAGGGGGGTCGTGGCAACGCTCGCTTCCTGTCGAATCGACGTCGTGCCCCGAAATTTGCCGAACAGGGCGAGCATGGTCCGGAACGCTGGTTGAAACTCGAACTGAAATTGATGGCCGACGTTGCATTGGTCGGGTATCCGAATGCTGGCAAGAGCACATTCATCTCGGCAGTTTCAGCAGCGAAACCCAAGATTGCGAACTATCCATTCACCACGCTTGAGCCACATCTCGGAGTCGTGCGAATTGACAGCGCGACCGAATTCGTGCTGGCTGACATTCCCGGCCTCATCGAAGGCGCCAGCGATGGCCGTGGTCTTGGGCACCAATTTCTCCGACACATTGAGCGAGCAAGAGTGCTGTGTGTTCTTGCCGACCTCGTGTCGATGGAAGGCATAAGCCCCGAAGACCAGATTGCAGTGCTCTTGCGTGAACTCGAGGCGTACCGGCCCGAGCTCCTCGAACGCCCACGACTGATTGTCGGAACCAAGAGCGACGCCGCCGATCCCGCCACCATCGAGCGTTGGACCAGTGCCGGGCATCGTGTGATGTCGGCGGTTACCGGCAGCGGCGTGAGTGAGGTAGTGGGCGAGCTCGCCCACATCGTGCAAGAGGCCCGTGCCAACTACGTCGTCGATAACAGTGAAATCACCATTCGCCCCGAGCCAGAAGGCACCCGCGTTGAGAAGGTGGGTGACAACGAGTTTCGTCTTCACGGCCGATCGGTTGAGCGAGCAGTGGCCCTGAACGATGTAACTTCGCCAGACGCCCTCAACTACATCGACGATCGACTCGCTGGTCTTGGTGTACCGCGACTCTTGTCGCGAGCCGGCGCCCAAGATGGGGCCACCATTCACATCAGTGAGTTTTCGTTCATCTACACGGCGGAGATCGGCCGATGAGAGTCGTTGCGAAAATCGGCACGTCGTCAATTACCGATGCCAATGGAACGATCGATCAAGCGATGGTGAAGTCGCTGTGTGCACAAGTTGCGTCGTTGCGTGCTGCTGGTCACGAAGTGATCGTGGTGTCGAGTGGGGCAGTAGCCGGTGGTGTTGCTGCACTTAATATGCCCCAGCGACCGACTGACACGCTCACACTGCAAGCAGTATCTGCTGTCGGGCAAAGTCGATTGATGAGCGTGTACAACGCAGCGCTGGATTCCCATGGTTTGGTGGGCGCACAGGTGTTGCTGGTGCCGAACGATTTCATCGATCGAAACCAGTACCTCCACGCGCGCGAAACTCTCGGGCGGTTGTTGGTGCTCGGTTGTGTGCCGATCATCAACGAGAATGACGCCATCGCCAGTGACGAGATTCGGTTCGGCGACAACGACCGAATTGCGGCCCTCGTCGCACACAGCGTGAATGCCGACGTGTTGGTGCTACTCACCGATCTCGATGGGCTCTACACATCCGACCCGCAGCGAGATGCTTCGGCCACACTCATCGAACGAGTGAATGCCGATGACGAATTGTTGAGTGTGCGTGCCGGGGTATCGGCTGGTGAACGCGGTAGCGGGGGCATGGCATCGAAATTGTCGGCGGCTCGTATCGCCAGCTGGTCAGGCGTGCGCACGGTGATTGCGAATGCACGCAGGGAGGATGTACTCATCGACGCCGCCAGCGAGACGACCGCCGTCGGTACCACCTTCGTCGCCCATGACCGCAGCCTGACCGCCCGAAAACTTTGGATCGCCTTTGCTGCTCAGGCAAGCGGCAAGGTGCTGGTCGACGACGGAGCACACAAGGCACTCACTACGCGCGGTGTTTCACTGTTGCATGCTGGCGTCGCTGACGTACGCGGTGATTTCCTAGCGGGTGAAATCGTGGAGGTCGCAACGGTGCACGGCGAGGTGTTTGCGCGCGGACTCGTTGGTGTCAGCGCGGTGCAGGCGCGGGCTGGCGCCGGCAAGAAATCGGCAGAGCTCCCCGATGGCGTGAGCCACGAAGTAGTGCACCGCGACGACCTCATCGTCCTGTAGGCGGGCAAGCGCGAAGTACGCGGTTTATCGTGCGACGTGGCGAACTACGTTCGCGCGCGTAGGAGGCCAACGAGGCCAGGTGTGCCGTGTCGGCGTCGTAGCACCGCGACCGCGACGAGGGCCGACACGAGGTAGGCAAGTGCGAATGCGATACCAAGACCGTGCACGCCATAGCGATCAGCCAATAAGAAGGCGAGCACGATATTTAGTGCGTTTTCAAACACATTGATGATGAACGGTGTTCGCGTGTCGCCGTGACTGTAGAAGCCGCGCAGCACGAAAAGATAGAGCGAGAACCCAGCGAGGCCGAGACTGAGGCCAGCGAGAGCTTCAGAAGTGAGCCGTACGGCGTCGTCGCTGAAGGCTCCCCAGCCGAAGAGCAATCGCACGATTGGTTCGGCGAATGCGAAGAGCACCAACGAACACGGCAGGGTGAGCACCACCGTGGCGCGAGCACCTGAGGCGAATCGTTGCGCGAAAGCCAAGGAGTTATCTTCGGCCACGGCGCGCGCAAGCAGCGGTGTTGCGGTGGTTGCGATGGTTACTGCGAGCAAACCGTGCGGCAGCTGGAAGATGATCATGGCTTTGGCGTACGCATCAAGCTTTCCCGAGCCTGGCTCGGCGAGGTTCTTTACAACGATGAGTGCCACTTGGTTGGCGGCGATATAGCCAACGGCCCAACCTGAGAGCGCACGTAGCCGTTGCACGGACGGATGTGAGAACTGGAAACGCGGTTTCGGTACGGCACCCACTCGGATGCCGACACCCAACACGATGAGGGCCATCATCCCAATGCCGAGCGTCGGGCCGAGCGCAAACCACCAGAAGATCGTCGAACCCACGTCGGCATCGGCAAGGTCGACGACACCACCCGTGTGCGCACGCCAGATGGCTACGAGTGCAACTGCCGCCACGAGGTTCGAGGCAACTGGGGCCCATGCTGCAGCCAGAAACCTGTCGCGCGCATTCAACGATGCAGTAACGAGGGCGTTGAGTGCATAGAAGAAGATCTGAATCAGAAAAACTCGAGTCAGTGCTATGCCTACACGACGAAATGCATCTTGATCACCAGTTGGTGACAACGCGTAGACACGAAAAATCAACGGAGCCGCGATGATGGCCGCAACAGTTATTGCAGCAGCACCGAGCAGCGACGCGCCAAACACTGCGGCACTTGCTTCACGATCATTTCGTTGGTGATGCTGCACAAAGAGTGGCACGAGCGCGGCCGTAAGCGTGCCACCGAGCAGCAATTCGTAGACCACATTCGGGGCGTTGTTGCCGACATCGAAGGCATCAGCGAGTGCAGTTTGACCGATGACTGCGGCAAACATCACCACGCGCAGCAGCCCCGTGAGGCGTGAAGCGAGCGTGCCGCTGGCGACTCCGATATTGCTCGCCCAAAGCGAGCGGTTAATCATTGATGAGGCCGCGGAAGAACAGCATGTCGATGAGATCATCAACGAGGCGAATCCATGCCTCGCGTGATTGCGGTGTGCCCTCTCCCTCGAGTTCGGCGATGATGCGACCGAAAGTTACCGCCTGCAACATCTGGGCAACGGCGCGCGGTGAGTGATGGAGTCGCAGCAGTCCGCGTTCTTGGGCGTCGAGTAGCAGCACCATCAAACGATCGGTGAGTGCAGTTTGGGCCTTGGCAAGTTCGGTGGCGAAAGCACGACGTCCGCGTGTTCCGGCGATGATGGTTGCACGGTCGAGACGATCTTTGAATCGCTCAGGGCTCGCCACGAAAGCCGTTGCGGCCCGCACTGCTTCTCGCGTGGCACGAGGGCTATCGACTCGACTGACGATGAGTTCGAGTCCGGACAAGCTTTCTCGCACTATCTGTTCGAATTTTCGTCCATACGCCGCGCCGAGCAGGCCGTCGCGATCGCCAAAATGTAAATAAATCGAACTCTTTGAAATGCCGGTACGGGCCATGAGGTCTTCAAGCCGGAAACCAGTTTCACCATGCTGTTCGAGCAGTGTGAGGGTGACCTCGAGAATTTCGTCAATATTCGGCGTACGACGCACCGCACGTTGCCGTGCACGAGGTGGTTGATGTGGCGTGGAAGGCGACTTCTTATTGCTTTGCACGCGACTCTTGTTCGCCACGACTCTCAGGCTATTCGCAGTTCGCACTAGCCTTGCGCGGGTGACGAACACCGCCAAAGGCGCTGCGCTGGCATTTGAAACCGTCGATCAGGTTCGTAGCGGCCTGAAAGGCATCAACTATCTCGCCGACGATGGAATCGCAGGTGTGGTGTATCTCGCCCAACGCCTGGGCAAGCCAGTGCTCATCGAAGGCCCTGCCGGTACGGGCAAGACCCAGTTGGCCAAGAGCGTTGCAGAGCTGATTGGGGCGCGACTGATTCGTCTGCAGTGCTACGAGGGTCTCGATGAGTCGAAAGCGCTCTATGAGTGGAACTACAAGAAGCAACTCCTGCGCATTCAGGCCGACAAGAAGAGCGACTCATGGTCGGCTGTGCACGATGACATCTTTTCGAGTGAATTCCTGCTCACGCGGCCATTGCTCGAAGCGATTTCAGCTGCCGACCCTGTGGTGCTCTTGATCGACGAAGTCGACCGAGTGGAAGTAGAAACCGAAGCATTGCTCCTCGAGGTTCTGAGTGAATACCAAGTGTCAATTCCTGAGCTCGGCACCATTACGGCAAAGCAGATTCCGATGGTATTTCTCACGTCGAACAACACGCGCGAGCTTTCAGAGGCTCTCAAGCGCCGTTGTTTGTACCTCCATGTCGACTACCCAGACATGGATCGCGAGAAGGAGATCGTGCTCGCCAAGGTTCCCGATATCAGCGCGAACCTTGCCGACCAAATTGCGCGAATCGTTCGCAGTATTCGCCAGCTCGATCTGAAGAAGGCTCCGTCAGTGAGCGAGACGCTCGATTGGGCGCGAACGCTCATCCTGCTCGGGGTTGATCACATCGATGCTCAGCAAGCGAAGGAAACACTTCACGTGTTGCTGAAGTACCAGACCGACATCGCAAAGGCCGCCAAAGAACTGTCGGTCGACGAGTAGGCCGGTTTACGCGCCGATGTCGGACGCCCACATGAGGTTGCACTAGTGCCCGTTGTTGACCTGATGGCCGGGTTTGTCGGGGAGTTGCGTCGTGCGGGGCTACCGGTGAGTCTCACCGAGAACCTCGATGCGATGGAAGCCGTGAAGGTGATCCCCATCGAGGATCGTGACGCATTCAAATACGCGCTCGGGGCCACGCTGGTGAAGAACTCATCACACTGGCGGGTGTTCGAGACCATCTTTGAGGTGTATTTCTCGTTACGAGGGTCGCAATACAACATCGTCAATCCGACCGACGAGCAGGCCGACGAGTTTTGGCGCGACGAACAAGATCAAGCACAAATGGGTCAGGGCGAAGGCCGTGGAGCGGGGGGTGGAGGTCTCGAGGCGCTGACTCCCGAGGAACTCGCGAACATGTTGATGCGCGCGCTGATGCAGGGCGATCAGGCGATGATGCGCGCACTCGCTCGGCAGTCGGTGGCTCGCTTCGCTGGCATGGAACCAGGTCGCCCAGTGGGCGGCACCTACTACCTGTATCGCACATTGCGCAATCTTGACCTCGACAGCATGCTCGCCAAATTGATGGAAGCAAACAAAACGGGCCCCGAGCGTGAGATGTCGAACCTCGAACAACGCCTCGCGAAAGACGAATATGAGCAGCGCATCGAGCAATTCAAAAAGGAAGTTGAAGCGGAGATCCGTCGTCGCCTCGTTGCAGACCGTGGAGCAGAAGCAATGGCCAAGACGCTTCGTAAACCGTTGCCGGAGGACGTTGAGTTCATGCACGCCTCTCGTGAAGAGATGCAGGGCTTGAAGAAGGCACTGTTTCCACTCACACGAAAACTGGCGGCGCGACTAGCACGAAAGCGACGACATGGGCGGCGCGGCCCGCTCGATTTCCGCAATACAGTGCGACACTCGTTGAGCTACGGCGGAGTGCCGGCGGAGCCAAAGTTCAAGTATCCGCGACCAGCCAAGCCGGAATTGATGGTGGTGGCAGACATATCTGGCAGCGTGGCGGCGTTTGCGCGCTTCACCTTGATGTTGGTGTACGCGATTCAAAGTCAGTTCAGCAAGGTGCGATCGTTCGTCTTTATCGATGGCATCGACGAAGTGACGAAACACTTCAAGGCGACCGAAGACATCCAAGAAGCGATTCACAAGGTGAATACCGAGGCTGATGTGGTGTGGGTAGACGGACACAGCGACTACGGCCATGCCTTCGAGGTGTTCTGGGAGCGCTACGGAAAAGACGTGAATCCGAAGACCACCATCTTGCTACTCGGCGATGCGCGAAACAATTACCACGCGTCGCAGAGTTGGGTTGTTAAGGAGATGCGCAAGCATGCGCGCCATGTGTATTGGTTGAATCCGGAACCCCGTTCGTATTGGAACACTGGCGACTCGATCGTCGGCGAATATGGCAGTCACACCGACGGTGTGTACGAGTGCCGAAACCTACGTCAACTCGAGGGTTTCGTCGAAAAGCTCGTATGAGCAACCCCAGGGCTTTGGCGGTGTGCAGATGACCGATACGCGTATCGTGCTGGTACGGCACGGCGAGTCGTTTGCCACCGTCGAGCGATACATCGGTGGGCCACGATCGTGCCGTGGGCTGACTGACCACGGCAAAGAGCAAGCCCGCGTGCTGGGCGAGCGATTGGCGCGTACGGGTGAGATTGCCGCCGACGTCGTGGTGTCGTCGGGCTACCTGCGGGCGCGGCAGACAGCAGAGATATTTGCGCCGTTCATCGGGCATGCAACGCTCGACATTCGCGAAGGGTTCGGCGAACACGATCCTGGTCCCGACTGTGACGGAATGACCTATGACGATTTCGTGGCGCGCCACGGCCGACCTGATTTCGGTGGCGATCCGCATGCCGTGATGTTCCCTGGTGGTGAGACCATGGCACAGTTTCATGACCGAGTGATTTCAGCTTTTCGCGCACTAGAACGCGACTATCGCGGCAAGACAGTGATCGTCACTTGCCATGGCGGCACGATCGACGGCTTGTTGCGTCATTGTTTGCAGACGCCGTCGACAGGGCGCTTTGAGGTGTTCACCAAGAACTGTTCGCTCACCGAGCTCGTGCGACCACGCGAGAATATCTGGCGCCTGATTCGCTACAACGATCACGCGCATCTCTCAGCAATCGCATCGCCCCCTGCAACGACCTCGTCGTGAGGCGGTCGGGGCGGCCGTGATTCGCGACCACGTTGACGTTGCAGTCGTCGGTGCAGGGCCGGCGGGCGTGGCATTGGCTCGCGCGTTGTCGGCGCGGGGCGTCGACACGCTGGTGATTGCACCCGACTCGCAGTGGCACGCAACCTACGGCGTATGGCGAGACGATGTTGTGAGCTGTGATTTGGGCGCTCCACTCGACACGTTGCTGCGAGGCGCCTGGAGCACCGTTCGGGTAGTTGGCCGCCGCGAGCATCTGTTGCAACGCGGTTATGTGGTGTTCGACAACACTCAGCTTCGAAGTGCGCTCAGCGATGGCATAGCGATGGCGCACGACACGGTGCTCGGTGCCGAGCACGACTTCGAACACACGACCTTGCGATTGGCCTCGGGCGCATCGCTGCGGGCACGACTGGCAGTCGATGCGACGGGTTCTGGGGTGCTTCTTGCCCATCGCGCGATGTCGCCGACGCGTACGAATCCAGGAGGCGTTGCGCAACACAGTGAGGGCGCCCAGACCGCTTATGGCTTGGTGGTGGGCGAGACGTCGCATGTGCAGCCTGATGTTTTCACGCTGATGGATTGGCGCCGCGCAGCGGTACTTCGCAGCAAGGCCGGCGCGCGCGGCAGCAACACGGGTGCGCCTGCCACCTTCTTCTACGGCGCGCGCTTCACCGACGGCAGCACACTCGTCGAAGAGACCTCGTTGTACGCGCGTCCTCCGCACGACATCGAGGATCTCCGCCGTCGGCTCGCCATTCGCCTCGGGGTTGATCTCACCGAAACGGCGCGAGCGGTCGAACTAGTGCACATCGCCATGGGCCGTTCGCTGCCGGCACGCACCACACGTGTGGTTGGCTTTGGGGCAGCTGCGGGGTACGTGCATCCGGTAACGGGCTACTCGGTGGCGGGGTCGCTACGTGCTGCACCACGGGTGGCAACGGCAATCGCCACAGCGTTACAAAACGGCCAGTGTGGGGCTGAACTTTCGGGCAACGCGTGGCAGGCGGTATGGCCCAACTCGCTCGTGCGCACCCGCGCCTGGCACGAAGCAGGGCTGGGCGCACTCGTGCGACTGCCGAGTGAGACGATCGGCGAATTCTTCGACGAATTCTTCTCGTTACCGACGGAATTGTGGGCGAGCTATCTGCGCATTGACACGCCGCCCGAACACGTGCGCGCAGCGATGCTCGGATTGTTTGCGCGAGCAGGGTGGTCGCTGCGACTCAGGTTGGCGTCGGCGCCGTTCGGGCTGCTGCGAGCGCTCGTCGCACGATAAAACCCCAGGCGGCCACTGCACACAGACTGAACACGAACCATTGCACGGTGTATGACATGTGCGGCCCGAGAGTGAGAGTCGGCTCGGCAATGCGCGAGAGCGTGGGCGAGTCGGGCGGGTTGCTCGAGAGCAACTCGATGTAGAACGGCAAAGCGGCGCCCGGCAATTGCTCAGCGATTCGCGGCACATCAATGCGTTGCACTTCTCGCAGTTCGCCGACGGCTGGATCACTCAATTCGCCCCGACGGCGCTCCTGGCTGGCTCGCACACGCCCCAACACGCTGACGGTGCCCGGCGGTGCAGGTGGCACGGCTTGGTCGAGCGGTATGAATCCGCGATTCACCAGCAGGATGCGGCCATCGTCGAGCTGCAGTGCACCGATCGGGTCAATGCCGGCCTGACCGTCTTGTGAGAGATTCACGAGCACCAAGGCTTCATCGGGGAGATACCGACCCGTCACTGTCACCAGATACCACTCGAGGGCAGCGGGTGCGTCATCGGGCTCGGCCGGTGCGTCAGCGGGCTCGGCGAGGGTGCGATCGAGGGCGAGCAGTTCGTCGACCGTTCGGGGGGTTTCTTGCGATCGGGCCCGTACCGAATCGTTGAAAGTCACACGTTCGTCGTGGCGGCGCAACTGCCAGAAACCGAGGTTCACCATCACCACGACCAGCAGAATGGTGAGGAGATGGAGACCAATCATCTTGGGTGACCCGAGCACGCGCAACACGACGCCTGCAACGCTAACGAGACCCGTGCTCGTGTTCGATGGTGAATGCGACTTTTGTCGATCGTGCGTGCGATTTGCCGAACGCATCACCGCGCGCGAGTTCGCGAGCGTGGCGTATCAAACCGCCGACCTCGCCGTGCTCGGCTTGAGCGCTGAGGAATGTGCCAACGCAGTGCAATGGGTTGCTGACGACGGTCAAATCTCTTCAGCACACGAGGCAGTAGCGGCCGTTCTGCGTCATGCTCGCTGGCCGTGGCCCGTTGCTGGGCGAGTGATGCAGTGGCCGGGGGTACGCAATATCGCTGCGCGTACGTATCAACGCGTGGCGCGACGGCGCCAGTGCATCGTGGAAGCCCCAACTCCGCCCGATGGTGCATGAAACGCTACCGCTAGCCTGAAGTCGCTACATCACGAGCGACCAACTGGTCCGGCAACCGGGAATCCACGGTGCCAAGTCACTTCGGTGACGATGTGGCCCCGCAAGGGGCAACGGACCCGTGACTCGCAGAACAGGGTCACCACATGCAACGCACCGACTATCCAGCCACCGGCGCATGGCACGTCGGGCTGCCGGTTGGGCGACGGCAGTTTCTGCAACTCGGCGAACGAGCCGTAGCTCTCGACGCTGGCGCCACATTGCGTGACGTCACCATCGCGTACGAAACATGGGGCACGCTGAACGCCGATGCATCGAATGCGGTGTTGATTTGTCATGCGTGGACTGGCGATAGCCACGTTGCAGGCGCAGCAGGTGAAGGCCACCCCACGCCTGGCTGGTGGGAAGGCATCGTCGGACCGGGTTTGGCTATTGACACCAATGAGTGGTTCGTGGTGTGCAGCAACGTGTTGGGAGGATGCCAAGGCACGACCGGGCCGGCCGCGCCGCACCCTGATGACGGCACGCCGTATGGTTCGCGGTTCCCAGTGATCACCGTTCGCGACATGGTGCGCGCGCAACTGCGACTGGCTGACGCTCTCGGCGTGCAGCGTTGGCACGCAGTTGTGGGTGGATCAATGGGTGGCATGCAGGCACTTGAGTGGGCAATCACGTATCCGGCTCGTGTTGGTGCGCTCGTTGCCATTGGTACGTGTCTGCAATCGACGGCACAGCAGATTGCGTGGGGTGCCATCGGTCGTCGTGCAATTCGCATGGACCCGAAGTGGCGCGGCGGCGACTACTACGGCGCCGCAGTTGGTGATGGGCCGTGGCAGGGGCTCGCGGTTGCCCGCATGGTGGCGCAGGTGACGTTTCGCAGTGACAACGTGTTCACCGATCGCTTCGGGCGCGATCTTGCCGATGCCGACGCCGAAAACAGTGGCATCGGCTTGTGGGACAAATTCGAAGTTGAGCGATATCTCGACCACCACGGCGATCGACTCGTGCGACGCTTCGACACGAATAGCTATTTGCTGATTGGCAAGGCGATGGATCTCCACGATGTTGCACGCGGCCGCGGCGGTCTGGCCCAGGCACTACGCCGAGTCTCGGCGCGCACGCTCGCAATTGGCATCTCCAGCGACATCTTGTATCCGACCTACCAGCAGCGACAGATTCGCGACCTCGTGGCGGCCAACGGAGTAGAAGCAGAGTACGTCGAGGTTGATTCTCCGCACGGCCACGATGCGTTTCTCATTGACACCGCGCAAGTCGGCGACCCGCTGCGACGATTCTTACAACAGGGCTAGGTCTGTACCGGTGACGTCGGCACAACTGAGTCGCTAGGGCACGAGCGAATCGAGAACCGGCACACAACGACTCTTGGTTGGCACGCGCAGTGAACTGGTGTCGCCATTGCTGTTGCGCAATTCGTATATCCGGCGGTCTCGCTTGGCCTCGTTCGTGGCCCCGAGAAGTTGCCAGACACCACGAAGCTCACGACTGCGACGCGAGCGCGCATAGACCAAGAGCTCGCCTTCTTGAATGCTGACCTTTACATCGTGCCATCGTGCATTTTCGTGTGGGTCTTGCGGGTGCAATTGCATTCGGCACATGAATCGGCTGCCGTCTTTTGAGGCCCAGTGAGGTTCGAGTCCCCAGCCCAGCCACGCGAGAAGCCCAAGTACACCGAGGAATATCACGGTCGAAATCAGATTCCCCACGCAACTAGTTTGGCAGCGTGCTTCTTGGATTTGGGCTCATTGCTCTCGGTGTTGCAGTGGGTGGCGTCTCTCTGTGGTTTTGGCGAGAATCTCGTCCGGACAATCCGGTGCTCGGCGCGCTCGAGGTGATGGGTGAGCGTGCGTATCGAAATGCGGATGAAGCCACTCGCAAAGAGATGCTTCGGCGATCCCGAACTACGGTGGAATCGTGAAATTTGATCCCCAAGAGATGCTGCAGCGATATCGCGAACGGGCCGCAGCTGTTCGACGTCGTCCGTTGCCGCCCGTAGCCGGGGAAGAGCGGCAGCAGTTCATCGCCCAGGCGAATATTGATTTTCAGGATTTTGCGATGATCGGTGATGCCGAGGCATCGCTTGAGGACGGTGTTCTCACCTTGCGAGTTGATCTGCGCCCGACCCCGAAGTCGTCGTAGACGAACTTCTTTGTTGACGTAAATGAACTCAACGAGCGCTCTACAACGCCCTCGCAATACACCGGTGGCGGCGGTGTTCATTGCCGTGGTGGCATGGGCGGTGGGGCCGATCTTCATCTCGAGCTTGAGCATCTCGTTGCCGACCATCGTGTTCTGGCGGCAAGTCATCTGGCTGCCCGTGTTGTTCGTGTTGGCTCATACGGCGGGTGACGGTTTCACGAGACATCACTTTGCGGTTGCCTGGAAGCCTGGAGTGTTCTTTGCATTGTCCACCGCACTTGGCTTCGGGTCGTTTCAGCAGACCACGATCGCCAACGCCACTCTCATCGGCAGCTTGACTCCAGCGGTGCTGCTCTTTCTCGCCCCGCGCATCTTGGGCGAAAAGATCACCGCCCAACGCGTGGTGTATTCGCTTGTCTCATTTGTCGGAGTCGTTGCCGTGGTCGTAGGGGCTGAAGCGAGTGGTGCTGGCGAGCACGGGTTGCTTGGCGATGCCTTGGCGTTCGGCAACATGGCCGTATGGACCATCTACTTCGTCACCGCTAAACGTGCCCGAGACGAAGGTATGAACACCTGGTCGTTTCTCACGGGGATCTGTCTCACCAACGTGTTATTGGCTCTGCCGTGGGCACTTATTTCGAGTGATGATCTGTTGGCGCCGACGGCAAAAGACTGGGTGCTCCTCACATTGATGATGTTGATTCCGGGCACTACTGGTCATTACATGATGACGTGGGCTCAGCGGTATCTCGACACCACTGTCTCTTCGCTCATCACGTTGCTGGGGCCGGTGATCTCCACGTCACTGGCCTTTGTGTTCCTTGACCAGAACGTTTCTACGGTGCAAATACTGGGCGGCGTTGTCGTCTTGCTTGGGCTAGGTGGGGTGATTCTCAGCACGAATTCTGCACGCACCACGAAAAGCGACACGGTGGGCACGGCCGACCCGTTGCTAAACTCAAATCCCTAACGCGGACGTGGCTCAGTTGGTAGAGCATCACCTTGCCAAGGTGAGGGTCGCGGGTTCGAATCCCGTCGTCCGCTCCAGAGTTGGTGTTCGAGTTTGTTTTGCAATCGTGGCGGTGCTCTCGGTTGCACTGGTTGGTTGTGGTGATCGCGATTCGTCACCGCCTGATGCACTCGTTGCAGCTGCCAGTGACACACGAGAGGCATTTGCTGCGCTGGCTACACGGCTGCAGGATTCCCAGGGCTTTACGGTCGAGTTCGTGTTCGGGTCGTCGGGCATGCTTCGCGAACAGCTGCTGGCCGGCGCGCCCTATGACGTGTTCGTCTCGGCGAATGTCGATTACGTGCGCGAGGTGGTCGACTCAGGCTTCGCGTCAGGTGGAGACGTGCGTCAATACGCCGAGGGCGTGTTGACGATCATCGCTCGTGACGGGGTGGAAGTACCACGTTCGGTTAGCGACATCGCAGAGGTGCTCGGCGAAGGGCGACGAATGGTGATTGCGAACCCTGCTCACGCGCCGTATGGCGTAGCAGCGCGTGAAGCGATGCAGTCGGCCGGCATCTACGACAAGTTGAGTAATCGGCTGATCTTGGCCGAGAATGTGGCAGACGCGGTGCGTATCGTCGATGCGGGCGAGGCCGATTTCGGCCTGGTAGCGCTCGCGTTAGTGCGAGACCGAGCATCGACCATTGTCGACGCATCTCTGCACGGGCCGATTCGCCAAACTGCCGTGCTCACGTTGCGTGGCAGTAATAACGAGGCAGCGCAGGCATTCGTCAGCCTGCTCACCTCACCTGCAGGGATAGCGGTGTTGCGTGACTACGGTTTCGTAGTGAACGAAGGATGACTATGGACTGGTTGGGGCAAGCTCGATGACCGATTGGTTTCCGCTCTGGTTGTCGTTGCGGGTATCGCTTGCAGCAACCGTCATAGCGGCAGTTGTCGGCATTTCTCTGGCATATGTTCTCGCCAAGTGGCAGTCGCGCTGGGCGGGAATCGTTGAGGCGATTGTTACCTTGCCGATTGTGCTACCACCCACGGTGCTCGGGTACTACCTGCTCACATTGTTGGGTTCGACATCAATGATCGGCGAAGCCTGGCGATCGCTATTCGGTAATCAGATCGTGTTCACCGAACTCGGTGCGGTGATCGCCGCCACAGTGTCGGCGCTTCCCTTCGTGGTTCGGGCGGCTCGAGCATCGATCGCCAATGTCGATTCTCGTGTTGAAGAGACCGGCCGAGTGATGGGTCTCTCCGAAGCACGCGTCGCGTTGCGCATTACGTTGCCACTGGCATCGCGCGGTATTGGTGCGGGCGTGGCATTGGGCTTCGCCAGAGCCCTGGGTGATTTCGGCGCCACGGTGATGGTGGCGGGCAACATTCCGGGTCAGACCCAAACCCTGCCGATTGCGGTCTACGACGCGGTGCAAGCAGGCGACGATGCCACAGCACGAACTGGCTCATTGGTGTTGGGGGCAATTGCCGTCGTGGTGCTGTTGTTGATCACGCAAGTGTTCGCGAGGCGACCATGAATCGTGATGCACGTTCCATTGATGCACTGTCGGTTGACGTGCGGGTCGAGGTACGCGACTTCAGCGTCGATGCCTGCTTTACGGCCAACATGGGTCTCACGGCGTTGGTCGGGCCGTCGGGGTCGGGAAAGAGCCTGACGCTCGCAGCGGTTGCCGGTCTTGTCAGGCCGACTCGAGGCATCATTCGTTGCGGCGACGCAGTGTTCGCTGACGCGAGCAACACCGGTACCGCCGCAGTGCATATGCGTTCTCAGCATCGTCAGATTGGCATGGTGTTTCAGCACGCGGGCCTTCTTGAACATTTGTCGCCACTCGACAACGTTGCGCTCGCTGTACGCGAGGGAAACCGGTCGCAGCGCTTCGCTGTCGCGTCTTCTCTGTTGGGCAGGGTCGGTGCTGCACATCGGGCCGAGGCCCGCACCCGAACATTGTCGGGTGGTGAGCGTCAACGTGTGGCGTTGGCGCGAGCGATGGCCGGTAATCCGCGTATCTTGCTGCTTGACGAGCCGTTTAGCTCACTTGATGCAGCGACGCGCGAACAGCTGCGATTACTGGTGCGCGAACTCGTCGACGAACGTCGGATTATTGCTCTTCTGGTAACTCACGATGCGAGCGACGTTGCGGTACTCGGTGATCGCGTCGTGCACTACGAACCCGGGCGGACCCTTTCGGCAACGGAATGAAGCCGCTCGTGCGCGCCATATATTCGGCGTAGCCCGGCTTGCGCTTGGCGAGCAGCCGGTCGAGCATCGCCACGCCCGACACCCGCACGAGCAAGGTGGTCATCACTGCTGCACCGAGAAACGCCCACATGCCGGCACCCTGAGCGGATCCGACGATTGCCAAGCCCCACCACACGAGGCAGTCACCGAAGTAATTCGGGTGACGAGTGAGCGCCCAGAGACCTTGGTCCATGATCTGATCGGCATTCCGCGGGTCGCGCTTGAAGCGTGCGAGTTGCGCGTCACCCACGGCTTCGAAATACAGTCCCACGCCCCAAACAATGAAGCCCAGCAACGCGATGAAGCCCAGGCCCGCGTCGGTGTCGCGCTGGCCAAGGCTGATTGGCAGCGACACGACGAACATCAACGCACCCTGCAGACCGAACACGCTGTACAAACTGACGATGGCAAATCGTTCACCGTGCCTGCGACGCATGGCGCGGTAGCGGAAATCTTCGCCCTTGCCGAGATTGCGTCTGGCGAGGTATCCCGCAAGGCGCAAGCCCCAGATCGTGACCATCACCAACAGCAGCCAATTGCCGCCGCCCGAGGCACCAGTAACGAACTTGGCGGCCCACGCCACCAGCACGAAACCGAGACCCCACACGATGTCGACGATTGACGCATCGCGCTTGACGAGCGAGATCGACCAAGTGGCGAGCATCAAACACGCAATGGTCACAGCTGCGGCAGTAAGCACCGTCGACACGTCGGTCACGAAACGAGCGTAGGTGTTGCCGCCTGCCTGACTGGGGATATTGCTCACCGCGTTGTGGTCGGTGCGTTCAGGTGCGAGCCTTGAACGGTGCTTCAGGTCAAGAATCTCAGCGTCGAAGTTGGTGCTCGCCTGGTGGTGAAGGATGCATCGTTCACGGTGATGCCGCGCGACAAAGTTGGCCTCGTTGGGCGCAACGGTGCAGGCAAGACGAGCTTGTTCAAAGTGTTGGGTGGGGCGAGCGAAGCGAAGGCGGGCAGCATCACCCGCGGTGGCGCCTTCGGATACCTTCCCCAAGACCCGCGTATCGCTGGTGCGTTTGATGGCCGCTCGGCGGTTTCGCACATCTTGTCGTCGCGGGGCATCGACGAAGACCTCGTGCGACTCGAGAAGCTCCGCATTGCCATGGAAGAACGCGCAGACGAGCAGAACATCGCGCGATTCACCCGCGCCCAAGAAGCTTTCGAACTCAAAGGGGGATACGCCGCCAACAGCGAAGCGCGAGCGATTGCCGCGGGCCTCGGGCTGAAGTCGGATCGGCTCGATCTTCAATTGGGGGTGCTGTCGGGCGGAGAGCGACGTCGAGTGGAACTTGGCCGCATTCTCTATGGCGGCAGCGACACCTTGTTGCTCGATGAACCGACGAACCATCTCGACGTTGACGCCAAAATGTGGATGCTCGACTTTCTGCGAAATTACAAGGGCGCCTTACTGGTAATCAGTCACGACCTTGAGTTGCTCGACGAAGCCATCACGCGGGTGTTGCACCTCGATCGCCCGGATGAAGCCGACACCGGTCAGATCATCGAATATCGCGGCACGTATTCGCAATACCAGCGGGCACGCGAGGCCGATGAGGTTCGTGCAGCAAAGATGGCTGCGCAGCAATCGAAAGAAATCGACCGACTGCAGCGTGTGGTGGATCGCTTCGGAGCGAAGGCGTCGAAAGCGGCGATGGCACGCAGCATTGAAAAGCGCATCGATCGCCTCGACGCCGAACGGGTGCATGCGCCTCGCGCCAAGCGAACACTCACCGTGAAGTTTCCGGAAGCTCCGAGTTGCGGTGAGACGGTTCTGGTTGCCAATGGGCTGCGCAAAACCTATGGCGGGCCCGACGTGTTCCACGACGTGAGCTTTGACCTTGGTCGAGGCGAGCGGCTGCTCGTGCTCGGTTTGAACGGCGCCGGTAAGACGTCGCTGCTGCGCATTCTCGCAGGTGAGTCGAAGGCCGATGATGGCGATTTCTCATTCGGTTACCAGGTGCAACCGGGCTACTACGCGCAGGAGCACGACAATCTGGTTGGCGAAAAATCACTGGTCGACCACATGCGCGAGATGGCGCCATCGCGTCTCGGACTGACCGAAACCCAGCTTCGCGGCATGCTCGGTTCGTTCGGGCTCTCGGGCGACAAGGTGTTCCAAGAGTCGGCGACTCTGTCGGGTGGCGAGAAGACAAAACTTGCACTCGCCATGTTGATGGTCGGGCGAAACAACCTGCTGCTGCTCGACGAGCCGACGAACAATCTTGATCCATCGAGTCGTGAAGCAGTTGCGGCTGCGCTTGCCGACTGGAACGGTGCCATCGTGCTCGTGAGCCACGACACCGATTTCGTGCAACAGCTTGCACCAACCAAGGTGTTGGTAATGCCCGACGGTCAGGTCGACTACTACAACGAGTCGTGGTTGGAGATCGTCAGCCTCGCTTGAGCAGGCGCGTGGCGCGTGCGCCGTGCGTGCGCGAGTGGCGCAGGGCGTCCTAGTGTTTCATCGATGTCGTTGACGCCGTCGCCGTACCCCGACGAATCTG
>CAYFNN010000008.1:0-22708 GCA_964344465.1 uncultured Bifidobacterium sp.
CCGTGCTTCGATGCAACACGGTTGATCATCTCGGTGATGAGCACGGTCTTGCCGACGCCCGCACCACCGAAGAGACCAATCTTGCCACCAGCGAGATACGGGGTGAGCAGGTCGATCACCTTGATGCCGGTTTCGAACATGCGCTTGGTGGGCTCGAGTGAGTCAAAGCTCGGTGCCGGACGGTGAATGTCCCAACGCTCGACGTCCTTGAACTCGCTGCTGTCGCCATCGAGCACTTCGCCCCACACGTTCCATACGTGGCCGAGGGTCTTCTCGCCGACGGGCACACTGATGCCACGACCGGTGTCGCGCACCGCAGTGCCGCGGCGCAAGCCGTCGGTGGGCTTCATGCACACCGCACGAACACGACTCTGGCCGAGCTGCTGGGCAACTTCGGCCAAGATCGTGGTCGGCTTGCCATCAACATCGACGGTGAACTCCAGCGCGCGGTTCAGCTCGGGCAGACTGCCGCGGGGAAACTCGACGTCGATCACCGGGCCGGCGATTGCCACCACGCGACCTTCGCCGGTCTTGGTGTTGCTCATCGTTGCTGTCATGATTGCTCCTTTGGTGCGATGTGTTACGCGCTGACCATGTCGTCAGCTGGTTTGAGTGCTTCTGCGCCACCGACAATTTCCATGATTTCGGTGGTGATCGAGTCTTGACGTGCACGGTTCATGGTGCGCGACAGACCCTTGATGAGTTCCTCTGCATTGTCGGTGGCCGACTTCATTGCACGTTGACGAAAAGCGTGCTCGCTCGCTGCCGCATTCAGCAAGGCGGCGTACACACGGGCTTCGACGTAGCGCGGCAGAAGCGAACCGAGAATGTCTTCGGCGCTCGGCTCGAATTCATACGCACTGCCACCGCCCTCGGGCTTGGCATCGCCACCTTCGACCACCGCTCGCTCGAGCGGAATCAAAGGTCGACGCACGACTTCTTGCGTACCTGCCGAGACGAACCGTGTGTACACGAGTTCAACCCGATCAACTTCGCCCTTCACGAACAAGTCGGTTACGTACTGGCCGATTGCCTTGGCTTGCTCGTACTTCGGCGCATCAGAGAACCCGGCAAAGCCCTTGCGCAACGAGTAGCCGCGAAACTTGAAATAGCTCTCGGCCTTGCGACCCACTGGCACGATGGCGTACTGCTTGCCCGCAACGACATCGGCCTTCACTTCACCTTCGGTGGCGCGCAGCACACCGGCGTTGTAGCCGCCGCACAAACCGCGGTCGGCGGAAATGGCGATGTAGCACGTGGTCTTCTCCACCTCGCGCGGCTTCATGAAGATGGAATCTGAGCCCGAACCGCCTGCCGCAAGATCCTTCACCACGTTGGTGATGATCTCGCTATATGGAACGGCGGCGTATACGCGTTGTTGAGCCTTCACGATTCGCGAGGCAGCAATGAGCTCCATGGCGCGGGTGATCTTCTTCGTTGCCTGAACGGATCGAATCCGTCCACGAAGAATTCGTTCTTGACCGCCGGCCATGCTGCTCGATTACTCCGTCGCCAACGTCTTCTTGCTGGCTGCATCGCCCACTTCGCCGGCCGACGACTTCGTGGGGTCGGCGGAAGCGCCACCGACAGGAGTCGGCACGAACGACTTCTTGAACGCCGCAACGATGTCGGCGAGATCCTTTGGCACATCGGCCTTCGGGTTCTGGCGAATACCCGCAAGCATGCTGCCGTGGCGTGAGCGGCAATGCTCGAGCAGTTCCTGCTCGAAGCGTCGTACGTCGGCCACCGGCAGGTCGTCGAGGTAGCCCTTGGTGCCCGAGAAGATCGAGACCACTTGCTCCTCGACGGGCATCGGGCTGTTGAGCGGCTGCTTCAACAACTCAACGAGTCGGTAACCACGCTCAAGCTGCGCCTTCGAGATGGCGTCAAGTTCCGAACCGAATGTCGCAAATGCCTCAAGTTCGCGGAACTGTGCAAGATCCAACTTCAAGGTGCCCGACACGCTCTTCATCGCCTTGATTTGCGCGGCACCACCCACGCGGCTCACCGAGATGCCCACGTCGACGGCCGGGCGCACACCCGACTTGAAGAGACTGTCTTGCAGATACACCTGACCGTCGGTAATCGAGATCACGTTGGTGGGAATGTACGCCGACACGTCGCCAGCCTTGGTCTCGATCACCGGCAACGCGGTGAGCGAACCAGCGCCTTTTTCGTCGCTCAACTTCGCGGCGCGCTCGAGCAGACGGCTGTGCAAGTAGAACACGTCGCCTGGGTATGCCTCGCGACCCGGCGGGCGGCGCAACAGCAACGAAATTTGTCGGTACGCCTCGGCCTGCTTCGAGAGGTCGTCGTACACGATGAGGGCATGCTCGCCCTTTTCCATCCAGTGTTGACCCATCGCACAGCCGCCATATGGCGCGAGATATTTGAACGGTGCGGGGTCGCTCGCTGGTGCGGCGACAACGACGGTGTATTCCATCGCGCCGTACTGACGAAGCACTTCCACGGTCTGCGCGACGGTCGAACCCTTCTGCCCCACCGCAACGTAGATGCACTTCACGCCCAGACCCTTTTGGTTGAGAATCGTGTCGATCGCCACCGTGGTCTTGCCGGTCTTGCGGTCGCCAATGATCAGTTCACGCTGACCGCGACCGATTGGCGTCATCGCATCGATGGCCTTGATGCCCGTCTGCAGCGGCTCGTGCACTGGCTTGCGACCCATAATGCCCGGAGCCTGCACTTCGACGCGGCGGAACTGCGCGCCGACGATGTCACCCTTGCCGTCAATCGGCGTGCCGAGCGCGTTGACAACGCGGCCGAGCATTGCGTCACCGACTGGCACCGACAAGATGCGGCCCGTTGCCTTGACGGTTTGCTGTTCTTCGATGGCATCTGCATCGCCGAGCACCACGACGCCGATCGAGTCTTCGTCGAGGTTGAGCGCCAGACCAACGGTGCCGTCCTCGAATTCGAGCAGCTCATTGACCGCGCAGTCGGGCAGGCCGCTGACGCGCGCGATGCCGTCACCGATTTCGGCGACTCGACCAACGGTACGAGCTTCGACCGACGGCGTGTAGCCATCGAGCCCTTTGGAAATTGCTGCCGCGATATCAGCGGCGGAGAGTGTGAGTTCGGACATTGTGGTTTCCTTTCGAATGACTGCCTAGAGACGGGCCTTGACTTGGTCGAGGCGGGTGCGCACGGAATCGTCGATGACCTCATCACCAACGGTGGCGACGATGCCGCCGATCACGCTTGGGTCAACAACGACCTTCAAGTTCAGTCGCTTGCCGGTGGCTTTGGCGAGGGCGTCTGCGAGACGCGTCTTTTGCGTGTCGCTCAACGCCACTGCGGTGCGAACTTCGGCAACTTCGAGCTGCTTCTCGCTTGACGCGCGCTTGACCAGAGCATCAGCAATCTGCGGCAACAACGAAACATGTCCCGTACCAACGAGCATTGATGCCAGTTGCACGGTGACGTTGTGGGCCTTGCCGCCCAGAAGCTGCTCAACGATCTTCTGTCGACGTTCGGTCGGCAGAGTGGCGTCACCCAGCGAACCACGCAGCGCCTCATTGGTCTCGTACGCACGCGCGAGTCGGAAGACCTCGTCTTCAACTGCGGCTAGCGCATCGTTGGCCACCGCAACTTCGAACATCGCAGTGACGTAGGCGTTTACCTGGGCGCTGCTCATCGGCTGGCACCTACCTTGGCGATGAAGCCGTCGATGAGTTCTTGTTGCGTGCGATCGTCGAGGGCTGCACGCACGGCGTCGGTGGTGGCGGCGGCCGACAGTCGCGCAATCTCGGCGCGCAACTCGTCGCCCGAACGGGCGCGGGCCGCATCAATCTCGGCTGTTGCGCGAGACTCCATGTCGGCGACCTCGGCGGTGATGCGTGTGCGACCCTCGCTCAAGATTGCTGCAGCCTGGGCATCGGCCTCGGCGAGCAGCCGTGTGCGCTCGCTCGCAACATCGCCGAGTGCCCGACGAATGTTCGCCGCATCCGTCTCGGCCTGCTGACGGGCAGCAGCGGAGTCATCGAGCTCTTTTTGAATCTTGGCGGTGCGTGCCGCAAGACCCTTCTTCGCGGCCGGCCAACCAAACTTGTACAGCGCGCCAAAGATGATGAGCGATGCGAGACCGCCGTAGATGATTTCGCCGATTTCCGGAAACAGCCAGTGGTGTGACAGTGACGGATCCTCGGCGGCGATGATGATGCTGTTGAGATTCACGAACGACCTCCGCTCATGGTGGTGTCGACTGCTCGCTTCACGACAGCTGCGTCGGGCGACTTGCCCAACACCAGTTGCGTCGCACGCGAAGTGACGTTGCCGACGGCCGTCGCAACTTCACCGCGAGCCGCTGCGCGGGCGGTGTCGAGCGCCTTGTCTGCTTCGGCTCGCTTCGCTGCGATGCGTGCATTCGCCTCGGCAACCTTCGCCTGGCGCTCTGCATCGAGAGTCTGGCGGGCCTTGTCGAGACGTGCGGTTGCTTCGGCACGCACTTCGGCAATGGCGGCCTCGTAAGCCGCCACATCGCTTTGTGCCGCCGAACGCATCGCTTGCGCCGACTCGTGTCCGTCACGAATGATGCCGTAACGCGCGTCCATTCCCTTTTTCACCTTCGGCACGAGGAACACCCGCATCACGAAGAGGAACACGAGAAAGGTTCCCGCGCCCCAGAGAAGTTCCTTGTTCTCCGGAGCAATGGGGTTGGGCCCCATGTCTTCCGCAGCAAGGAGAATCGTGGAAAGCAACATGCGCGTCAGCGGTTCGATCAGGCGAACTTGAGCAGAATGAAGGCGACGAAGCCGATCAGGGCGAGCGCTTCGGTGAAGGCAACGCCGAGGAACATCGTGGTGCGAACCATGCCGGCTGCTTCAGGTTGGCGAGCCATCGACTCGATGGCCTTGCCGAAGATGATGCCGATGCCGATGCCTGGTCCAATCGCGGCGAGGCCGTAGGCGTAACCCGCGGAGGCAGCTGCGGCGGTGTTCTTGGCAGTTGCCGGATCGGCGACTGCGTCACCCGCCTCGGCCGCGATGCGGGCGATTGTTGCTAGTGCTTCCATTGCTGTGTTTCTCCTTGTTGTTTGGTTGGTATTCGTTTCTTGATTAGTGCTCGGCGTGCGACGCCATGTTGATGTACACGGCGGTCAACGTGGTGAAGATGTAGGCCTGCAGGAAGGCGACGAGCACTTCGAAACCCGTGAGGAAGAGCAGCACGGCGAACGGCAGCACGCCGACCGGTATCAAGATGCGGTCGCGAGCCTGAAAGAGCGCCTCGGAGAGCAGCGCGAAGATGACGAGCAACAAGTGGCCCGCCAGCATGTTGGCGAAAAGTCGAACGGCCAACGAGAACGGCCGCACGATGAACGTGGAGATCAATTCGATGGGCGTCACCAAGATGTAGAGCGCCTTCGGTACGCCCGGAGGAAACAGCACCGACTTGAAATACCCGAGCGGCCCCTGGTGCTTGATGCCCGTGGCGTTGTACACCACCCACACCATGAGCGCCATGAACGCCGGAATTCCCATGCGTGCCGTCGCCGGCATCTGGATGATGGGAATCACACCCGGCACGTTGCTGAGATAGATGAAGATGAAGATCGACAGCAAGAACGGGGTCCACGCAAGACCCGACGGCCCCATCGTTTGCATGATGATTTGCTTCTCGATGAAGTCGATGATTACCTCGGCGAGGTTGCGTGCACCCTTCGGAGCGACCTTGGGGTCTTTGCGAGCAGCGGCAAGGAAAATACCCATGCCGATCAGTGCAGACGCAATACCGATGAGCACGACCTTGTTGACCGTCGGCAACACCTCTTGCCAACGCAACAACATGTTGATCGGCGGAAACTCAAAGGCGACGATCGAGAATGAGTTCATGCGCTGGCACTTTCTTTCGGGAGGCTGTCGGTGGAAAAGTTAGTAGATGACGAGGCAGTCGGGCGAAGGCCAGGAAACGCCAAGGTTGCCGAGACGTAGCGCATTTCCCAGAACAACAATCCGAGATGGGTGATCACCAGTGTGAGACCCAGCGCCATAAGGTCGACCCACGTCTCGTTGCGCACGAGCATGACCGCCAGCGCCACGATTCCGAGTCGCAAGATGTAGCCGAACAGCGTTGCGGCCATCATCAATGCATACGAGATGCGCGCCGTCGTCGCCACCAGACCGGCGGCGATCATGAAGTTGCACAACACGAGACCGAGACCGTAGGCGCTCGACCACGCGCCGGCCTCGCCCCAGATCAGCCATGAGGCGCCGATTAATACGGGTGCAACGAAGAGACCTCGCTTCACGATGTCGCGCGTGATTTCTGCCTCGGGCGACGGCCCGGTGTCGCGCATCGCCAGCACCGACGGGTTCACATTGCTATTCATTGGGCTCGTGCGGTTTCACGACGCTTTGCTTCGAGCTGCGTCATCTGGGCGTTGTAGACGTAATAGAGCTTGGCGAATTGCGCGACGACGGCAACCACAACGAACACGATCATGAACAACGGTGTCGTCTCGATACTGCGATCGAGCCACCAGCCCAACAGCAACGACACCAACGTCGTGCCCGCAATCTCCATGCCGCGGCTGAGAGAATCGGTTTGCACTGCCACTACTGACACCTTTGTCTGTTCGTCGTTACCGCTGGCTCACGAGGCTTGTGAACCGCTTAACAAACTAGGCGTGGGGCACGTCGTCGACCAAATCCGCCTCGTGAACTTGTGCGTCTTGTCGACGTAGTCGGGGGTGCAACACGGTGAACACGCTCAGCGCACTTCCAACAATGAGGAAAATGACGAGTGCCGATCCAGTGCTGTAGAGCGCCGAGAACAACACGACGGTGGAGAGCAGCGCTGCCCAACCCCACAGAATCACCACCGAACGTCGCGGACCATGACCCAACTGGATGAGCCGATGGTGCAAATGACCCATATCGGCTTGTGCGAAACTGCGCCCGCTGGCGGTGCGACGAATGATGGCAAATATCACGTCGACAATCGGCACGGCGAGCACCAAGAGTGAAATGAAGATCGGCGCCAAGAAGAAATACGTCTGGCCATTTGCCGACTGCGTATCGGGGTCGGCGCGACCACCCACCACACTGGTGGCAATTGCCATCAGAAGGCCGAGTAGTAGCGCACCGCTATCCCCCATGAAGATGCGCGCTGGGTTGAAATTGAACGGCAGGAATCCGACACACACACCAACTGCGATGATCGCGACGAGCGGCCCGATGTTGGGTTGCGGCAACAGATTGCCCTCGGCGAGATCGCGCGAGTAGATAAAAAATGCCAACGCACCGATTGCCACAATGCCGGCGGCGAGGCCGTCGAGGCCGTCGATCAGGTTGATGGCTTGCGTCATGCCAAGAAGCCAGAACACGGTGAACAGCGGTACCCAGTCGCCCGACAAGACGAACACGTCGAGAAATGGCACACGAAACTGAAACATCGTCACGCCGAACCACACGAGCGCCACTGCCGCGACGACGACACCGGTCACTTTTGCGGGTGGAGAGATGTCGCGAATGTCGTCGACGATGCCAAGTGCAAAGATGATCGCACTCGCGACCACGACACCGATGATCTCGGTGCTGTCCTTGAAGAGTGGATCAAAGTCACCGATGAGACTTGCCCCGACGATTGCCGCCAGGATGCCGATGAACATGCTGATGCCACCGACGTCTGGTGTCGGTGCAGGGTGCATGCGCCGTTCGTCAGGCGTGGCCTGCCAGCCGTGTTTGCGTGCAAAGGTGATGACTGCAGGCAGTGTCGCGGCGGTGGCGATTGCAGCGATGAGCCCGACCAGTAGGTACGAGCGCAGCGAGATCATCGATAGGCAGGAAACGCGGCACACAACGCCGCGACCTTGGCTCGCACGTCGGCGATGATCGCCGGGTCGTTACGACCCTTCAGGGTGGTGACGATGAAGTCGGCAATCGTCGACATGTCACCCTCACGCATGCCCTGCGTGGTTACAGACGGCGTGCCGATGCGAACCCCGGAAGTAACGAATGGGCTACGTGGGTCATTGGGAACCGTGTTTTTGTTCAGTGTGATGCCGGCTTGATCGAGCACCGCCTGAGCCTCTTTTCCGGTGAGTTCAGCATCGAATGGCCGAAGGTCAACCACCATCATGTGTGTGTCGGTGCCACCCGAGACAAGCCGAAACCCACGAACTGCGAGCGCTTCGGCCAGTGCAGCTGCATTCTTCACGATCTGGTGGGCGTAAGTCTTGAACTCAGGTTGCAGCGCCTCGAAAAATGCCACGGCTTTGGCTGCGACTGCATGTTCCAGCGGACCGCCCTGTTGACCTGGGAACACCGCTTTGTCGATTGCCTGTGCGTGCTGCTTGGTCGAAAGAATGCAACCACCGCGCGGGCCACGCAGTGTTTTGTGCGTGGTGAACGTGACGACGTCGGCGAACGGCACCGGGTTGGGGTGCGCTCCACCCGCAACCAGACCAGCCAGGTGCGCGATGTCGAACATCATGTAGGCGCCAACCTCATCGGCGATTTTCTTGAATGGCTCGGGTTCGATGCGGCGGGGGTAACTCGTGGTGCCCGCAACGATCATGCGCGGTCGATGTTCGTGTGCGAGACGACGCACCTCCTCAAAATCGATGCGTTCGTCGTTCACGCCAACCTTGTACGAGCGGAAGTCGTAGAAGATGCCACTCGCGTTCACCGGTGAGCCATGTGTGAGATGGCCGCCGTGGTCGAGGCTGAGACCCAGCACAACGTCGCCCGGCTTCAGCATCGCTTGGTACACCGCCATGTTGGCGCTTGCACCAGAGTGCGGTTGCACGTTGGCGTGCTCGGCGCCGAACAGTTGTTTCACGCGTTCGATGGCAATCGCCTCGATTTCGTCGACCACGGCATTGCCGCCGTAATACCGCTTGCCCGGGTAACCCTCGCTGTATTTGTTGGTGAGCACCGACCCAGTGGCACGCATCACCGCTGGCGAGGTGAAGTTTTCGCTCGCGATCAACTGCAGGCCGGTCGTCTGACGAGTGCGCTCTTTTTCGATGAGGGCCTCAACGGTGGTGTCGGGATTCGCGTCAGACGGAAATGGCATGGCACCTAGCTTTCATCGCGAGCTGCTTCTTCGGCTTCAATCTCCAACAATTGTCCCACACGACGTGCGTGTCTTCCGCCTTCAAAAGGTGTTTCAAGAAACTTCTTGACGATGTGTTCAGCCGATTCGTTGTCAACCACACGACCGCCCATCGACAACACGTTTGCGTCGTTATGCGAGCGTGCCATCTCGGCCAACCACAAGTCGTTACACAACGCCGCACGAATGCCGCGTACCTTGTTGGCGGCGATCTGCTCACCCTGACCACTGCCACCGAGCACGATGCCGACGTCTGCCTTGGCGTCGCGCACGGCCCGCGCGGCAGCTGCACACAAATGCGGATAATCGGTGGCTTCGGTCGAATGTGTGCCGTAATCCTCGACGTGGTAGCCCTGCGACTCAAGCACCGCTATCAGGTGCGACTTCAATGCAAATCCCGCGTGATCCGAGGCGATGGCAATGCGCTTGGCGGCAACTCGACTCATCGGGCGCCAGCCTAGGTCTCGAAACCGCGGCGCTGCGTAGCGTTGGCAACATGTCACTCGACCCGCGCACGCCGGTGCTCATCGGTGCGGGCCAGGTG
Source organism: uncultured Bifidobacterium sp. (assembly GCA_964344465.1). Taxonomy (GTDB): domain Bacteria; phylum Actinomycetota; class Acidimicrobiia; order Acidimicrobiales; family Ilumatobacteraceae; genus F1-60-MAGs027. Next base: position 9,620 of record CAYFNN010000008.1, read on the forward strand.
CTCGACCGCGACACGCAACCGGCTACCGCCAAGCACCCCGTAGCACTCATGGCAGATGCAGTCGGTGCGGCATTCAACGATGCGGGTATTGCGAGACCATCTCACGTCGATTCCGTGCGCGTGGTGCGATTGTTGTCGTGGAAGTACGCCAATGCTGCCCATTCGTTAGCGATGGCTTGTGGCTTCACGTCGCGTCAATGTGCAACGACTCCGCACGGCGGCAACATGCCGCAGTCGTTGGTGAATCTCACCGCACGCCAAATTGCTGCAGGTGAACTCGACCTCGTCGTGCTTGCCGGCGGTGAATCGGCGCGCACACGAGCCGTCGTGAAAGATGCTGCAGCGCTGCCGTGGCCCGACCCGAACGCTGCCGTCGCGACCGGCGGGGTCGGCGACGGTACGGTGCCAACGGCTGAGCACATCGTCGACGATCTCGCATTGCTGAACGATGAGGAACAGCGACTGGGCATCATGCTGCCGGTGCAGCACTACCCGATGTTCGAGTCGGCGCTGCGAGCCGCCGCGGGTCGAAGCACCGCCGATCACGAACTGCGAATCGCCGGCTTGTGGTCGCGATTCAGTGCCGTCGCGGCGACGAATCCATTCGCGTGGTCGCGAACGGCGTTGTCGACACAAGAAGTACTCACTGTTTCACCCAACAATCGCATGATTGGGCTGCCCTACCGCAAGGTGATGAACTCGAACAATCAGGTGAACCAAGCGGCGGCCGTGGTGATGTGTTCGGCAGAACGAGCCACCGCACTTGGTGTGCCACGTGATCGCTGGGTATTCCCTTGGGCGGGTACCGACTGTCACGAGCACCAGTTCGTGTCGAACCGTTGGTCGTTTGCCGAGACACCAGCCGTGCGGCTTGGTGGTCAGCGCGCTCTGCAGTTGGCAGGCCTCAGCATCGATGACATCGCGTTGATTGACCTCTATTCGTGCTTTCCGTCCGCCGTGCAACTCGGTGCGGCGTCACTCGGGCTTGACATCAACCGCCCACTCACACTGACCGGCGGTTTGTCGTTTGCCGGCGGACCATGGAACAACTACGTGATGCATGCCATTGCGACGGCGATTGCGCGCCTACGTGAGTCTCGCGACGACCATGCACTCATCTGGGCCAACGGTGGTTACGCCACCAAACATGCCTTCGGTGTGTATTCGACCACTCCACCGCCAAATGGTTTTCGCCACGATTCGCCACAAGCGGAGATTGACGCGCTGCCGGCACGGGAACTCGCGACCGGCAGCGACGCATCTGGTGGCGCCAGCATCGAGGCCTATACCGTGATGCACGACCGCAACGGCGCACCCGAGCGACTCATCGCAACCGCATTGCTCGACGATTCTCGACGTGCATGGGTGAACGTTGCCGACGCTGGTCTCGCCGCCGAGTTCATCGATGGAGAACATGTCGGTCGCCGAGTGCGAATGCGCGAGAGCGGAGTTCTCGAGTCGGTATAGACGCGCAGCGCCGCGTTCAGCGACGCACTGCAGTCAGCGGTGCAGTTGGTAACGCGCCGTAACAATTCGGTCGCGTCCCGAAGCGTCGCGCAGTACCTGCGCATCGCACAAGTCGCTTTCAATGCACAACTGCTGCACCACGGTGCCCTGTTCATGCCCGATCTCCACGACGAGTGCTCCCGCGGGTCGCAGCCACTCACGAGCGCCCATCACCACCACTCGCAACGCATCGAGACCGTCTGGTCCTGAAAACAACGCCGAGTGTGGCTCGTGAGCAACGACGGCTGGCTCAACGTTGGGGTCGGCATGTGCGATGTACGGCGGGTTCGACACGATGACATCGACACCACCTCGAAGCATCGTCGGAAGTGCCGAGTACCAGTCACCGTGTGCGATTCGCACGTTCGATGCCGCACGACCGAGCCCTGCCGCGTTAGCCCGCGCAACATCGAGGGCATCGTGTGATGCGTCGGTCATCCACACCGTGGTGTTGTCAAGCGGCAACTCTTGGGCGAGCGACAAGCCAATCGCGCCGCTACCCGTGCCGAGGTCGACCACGACACGCGGCGAGGCCGCCCGAGCATGCCCCAGTGCCACTTCGGCCACCTGTTCGGTCTCGGGTCGCGGGATGAGCACGCGTGGATCGACCATCAAGTCGAGGTGTCGAAACGCCCAGCGACCCATTACGTATTGCAGCGGTTCGCCGGCCAGGCGGCGACGAATCATTGCATGCAGGTGCACGGCCATCCGTTGCGTCACCGCATCGTTCAACGCCGCCGTGAATTCACTCGCGGTGAGGCCCGCAGCGTGCTCGCAGAGCAGCCGTGCATCGCGTGCATTGCCGAGGGCGGCCTCAGTGTCGACCAGTACGTCGCGCCAGAGCGCGTCGCTCACTCCGCGACCGTGCACCTCCGGCGCGTCGCTCACTCCGCGACCGTGCACCTCCGGCGCGTCGCTCACTCCGCGCCGATTTCCCTTGCGAGTTGCTCGGCCTGATACTCCAACGTCAGGGCGTCGACCACCGGATCGAGATTTCCGGCCAGCACATCCTGCAATTGATAGAGGGTGAAGCCGATGCGATGGTCGGTGATGCGATTCTCCTTGTAGTTGTACGTGCGAATCTTCTCACCACGGCCACCCTTACCGACCTGTGCCCTTCGCTCAGCCGAAATCTTGGCGTCGTGTTCATCTTGGTGGCGCTGCAGCAGCCGCGTGCGCAACACCTGCATGGCTTTCACGCGATTCTGCAACTGGCTGCGTTCGTCTTGCATGGTCACGACGAGCCCCGACGGCTTGTGGGTGATTCGCACGGCGGAGTCGGTGGTGTTCACACTCTGGCCGCCCGATCCCCCCGAGCGATACACATCGATCTGCAGGTCGCGTTCGTCGATGGCGATGTCAACTTCCTCCGCCTCGGGCATTACGGCAACCGTGGCCGATGAAGTGTGAATGCGTCCTGCATTTTCCGTAACCGGCACCCGCTGCACGCGGTGAGGCCCGCCCTCAAATCGCATACGACGCCAGACGGTCTCGCCTTTCATCAATGCGGTCGCTTGGTTCACGCCGCCCATTGGTGAACGGTCGTAGGCCATCACTTCGAAGGTCCAGCCGTTGCGCACCGCCCAAGCGCGATACATCTCCACCAATTCGCCGGCAAACAAGTTGGCCTCCTCGCCTCCCTCGGCGCCACGAATCTCCAAAATCACGTTCTTGCCATCATTCGGGTCTGGGGGAATCAACAACACCTTGAGTTCGTCGGCCAGCCGTTCCAGTTCGGCGGTGCCGCTATGCAACTCGGCTTCAAGTGAAGCCCGCTCGTCAGGTGAGGCAGTCTGAAGGAGTTCGCGCGCCACTTCGACATCGCCATTGGTGGCCTGATACTTGCGAATGCACTCAACAAGCGGACCCATCTGCTTGTAGCGGCGCGACGAATCCCTCAGCTTGCGCTGATCCCCCAACACTTCGGGGCTGGCGAGGCTGGCTTCGAGTTGCTCGAACTCCGCCACGATCGCATCAAGTTTGGCGAGCACGGCGTAAAGGTTACGCCGACATGAATACGGCGGGCTGTAGCAACATCGTCGCCAGATGCTGCTGCGTTGGCAACACGTTTCGCGGCTCGGCGACGACGATTAGCCGTGCGAGTCGATTCAGCCGGTCGCGGGCGTCGGCAGCGAACGGTACGGCATCCACCATGACACCGGCGGTAAATACGACAACCGCATCTTCGCCGCTTGCCAGCGTTGCCGTGGCTACGCAGGGCACCGAATCTTTCAGGTTCGTCCTTGCCACAGGCGGCTCCGCAGTGCGCATACTTTGCGCATCAAGGCGATGTGGTGCCGCAATCACCTCGGCGCGCAGCGCCCGCTCGGGTGCCAGTCGATTCAGCGGATGTGCCGCCGCCCCCGTTGCTCGGTGTCGCGCCACCTGCTGCACCACGTCGCGTAGTTGTTCGACACTGACCTCGTCGCCGTGCAACATACGAAACGTCTCACGGTCGTGTATGCCAACACCAATCCGCAGCTTTGCGACGCCGTCCTCATCGACGACTCGCACGACTTCCAGACCATTCACTTCACCCGCGACCACACCATGTTCGACCACGACGTCGGCACCGGCCTCACGAATGACGTCGGCAAGTGTGAGGTGTGCCGACGATGGCTCGCGCGACGAGAGATGATCCGCCGGTCTGGCATCAGCGAACGACGCACCATCGAACTCGACGACCTTTATACCGAGGGAAAAGTAGGCGGCCTGCCGTGCGACCACGCCGAGGGTTCCCGCGTCACCAACGATCGTGATGTGTTCGATGGGTGCCTCACCACGTAGTCGCGACTGTGCGACAGCGCTGAGAGCGGTACCCAAGACACCAGTAGCAGCCGGTGTTGACACTGCGGTTTCGCCCGCCTCGAGTCGCGCCGAGAGCCACAGCGCGCTTCCAGCACGCAAACCGACGAACCTTCCGAGATCGGCATTCACGGCTGCGGTGGCGTCAATGCCGCCATCCAGCATCGCCGCGCGTATGAGTGCTCGGGCGACCGTGCGCTGACGTATCGCCGAGTCGCGAGCCGTGTCGCTCACGTCAGGCCGTGGGCTGCTTGGCGATCTCCGAGAGGAATTCGTCGTTGGTCTTGAACGACTTGAGTCGGTCGATGAGCAACTCGAGGCCGGGTGCGGCATTTCCGTCGGCAGCGAGGCCGCTCAGAACGCGGCGTAGCTTCCACACCATCTGCAATTGTTTGCGATCAAAGAGCAACTCTTCATGGCGCGTGCTTGATGCATCGACATCGATAGCCGGATAAATGCGGCGCTCGGCGAGGCGACGGTCGAGCCGCAGTTCCATGTTGCCGGTTCCCTTGAATTCCTCGAAGATGGCTTCGTCCATGCGGCTGTTGGTTTCGACCAGCGCCGTGGCGAGAATCGTGAGACTGCCACCTTCTTCGATGTTGCGGGCCGCTCCGAAGAATTTCTTCGGCGGATACAGCGCTCCTGCATCGATACCACCCGACATGATGCGACCAGTCGCGGGTGCGGCGAGGTTGTAGGCACGCGACAGACGCGTGATGCCGTCGAGGATGATGACGACATCTTCACCCGACTCGACCATTCGCTTAGCTTTCTCGATGGCGAGTTCTGCAACCTGCGTGTGCTCGTCGGAAGGTCGGTCGAACGTCGACGCAATAACTTCGCCCTTAACGGTGCGTCGCATATCGGTGACTTCTTCCGGTCGCTCGTCGATGAGCAAGACGATGAGTTTCACCTCTGGGTGGTTTTTTTCGATGCTCGTGGCGATGGTCTTCATCACCGTGGTCTTACCGGCCTTCGGTGGCGACACGATGATGCCGCGTTGACCCTTGCCGATTGGTGAAATCAGGTCGATGATGCGTGCAGTCATGTTGAGCGGATCGGCTGGTGACGAGAGCACCAGCTTTTCGTCGGGAAACAACGGTGTGAGCTCTTCGAACTTCTTGCGGTTGCGTGCCTTTTCGGGGCTTGCACCGTTGACCGAGAGCACCTCGAGCAGTGCGGGGTTCTTCTCATTGCGACCAGCCGGTCGTGACATACCGGTGATGTGGTCACCTTTTCGCAGGCCGTACTGGCGAGTGAAACGCACCGACACGTAAGCGTCGTTGCGCGTACCGAGATAGCCGCCGAGGCGCAGGAAGCCATAACCCTCGTCGCGCAGGTCGAGATAGCCCTCTACCTGCACCGGCTCATTGCTGATCGGTTCGTTCGACTCGGTGGTCTCAATCTCGAAACGGTCGTCGCCCTGCGGGCCTTCGTCGCGTCCACCACTACGGCGGCGGCCTCGTCGACGGCGATTGCGGTTGCCGCCGTCATTGAACCCACGATCATTGAAATTGCGATCGCGATAGTTACGGTCGCCACCGCGCGAATCACCGCGGTCACCACCACGCGAGTCGTTGCGGTCACCACCGCGCGAATCACCGCGGTCACCACGATCGCCACCACGCGAATCACCACGATCGGAGCTGCGTGACTCGCCTCGCACGCGCGCGTCTGGCGCAATTGGGGTGCCTTCGTGTTCGGCGAGTTCAACTTCCCACTCGGCGAGCGGTTCGCCGTCGGCGCCGAGTGGCTTGTCGTTGGATTGTGGGGCCATGGTTTCCTCCAGGATTTTGGCGATGAGATCTGCTTTGTTCGCGGCACTGACCCCTTTCAGGCCGAGTGCTTTGGCGATGCTGATGAGCGAGTCGCGGTCTTTTTCTTCGAGTTGTGCTCGACCGAGATGCGGAGCGGTCACGTTTCCTTCTTTCGGGGCGTCACGCGCGCGCGGCGCCCTTCAATGATGCTTCGCGTCAGAAACGATGCTTGCGCCTCAGAGTCGAGACTGCGGTGGGCATGCTCGGCGTCACCGAGCAACCTCACTCTATCGCTTGGCAGTGGCCGTCGCAACGAACCGTTTCACTGCGCCAAGGTCGTTGGGCAAGAGTTCGACGCGTTCAGGTCGCTCAAACAAGTCGGACAGGTGCGCGGGTAGCTGCGGGCGCACGCCCGTGGCTCTTTCCACCGCCTCGGCGAATTTGGCAGGGTGGGCCGTTGCGAGCGTCACGACTGGTTCATCAGGTTCGGCACACGAGTCGGTCGCGACAAGGCCCACCGCGGTGTGCGGGTCGACGAGCACCCCTTGCGTGCGGTAGATCTCGGCGATCTTGGCGAGAGTGTCGGCATCCGAGCAGCGCTGCCCACGGAACACCGGGCGAATCCACGCACCAAACGTGGCCGCATCGACGGCGAGTTTCTTTGACTCGCGAAATCGCGTCATTTGTGCCGCGGTGGCCACCCCGTCACGATTGTTCATCTCGAACAGCAGCCGCTCGAAGTTGCTCGACACCTGAATGTCCATACTCGGGCTGAGCGTCGGCACCACGCCGGTTGCGGCCATGGTTTGGGTTTCAAAAAAACGAGTGAGAATGTCGTTGGCATTCGAGCCGACAATCAGATGCCCGACATTCGCACCGATTCGACGAGCGATCCACCCCGAAAGCACATTGCCGAAGTTGCCGGTCGGAACGCTGAAGGAAACGGGCGTCGACTGTGTCGCGTGCAACTGTTCTATCGCCGTGAAGTAATACACCACTTGCGCCAATACGCGGGCCCAATTGATCGAATTCACCGCCGCTAGTTGATGCTGGTCGCGAAACTCGCGGTCGTTGAACATTGCTTTCACCAGGTCTTGGCAGTCGTCGAACGAACCGTCGATTCCGACGGTGTGCACGTTTGGTGATTGCACCGTGGTCATCTGGCGACGTTGCACTTCGCTGATGCGACCCTGCGGATACAGAATCACCATCGAGACGTTCGCACAATGTTTGACGCCGTCGATGGCCGCCGACCCCGTGTCGCCGCTCGTCGCACCCACCACCGTGATTCGCTGCCCGCGAGCGGTCAGCACATGGTCGAACAGGCGTCCCACCAATTGCAGGGCGACGTCTTTGAATGCCAACGTCGGACCATGAAACAACTCGAGCAGCCAGCGATTGTCGCCTACCTCACGCAGCGGGGCCACGAGATCGTCGCGAAAGCTGGAGTATGCGGCACGGCACATCGCTGCGAGTGCATGGGTGTCGATGTCCGAGCCGACGAACGGCGCGATAATTTCCGCTGCACGTTGTGCAAAGGGTGTATCGGCGCCAGCGTGGCGCACCGTTGGCCATGTCTCGGGCACGTACAAACCGCCGTCCCCGGCCAGCCCTGCCAACAACGTGTCGTTGAAACTCAGTCTCGGCGCGGTACCGCGCGTCGAAATGTAGTGAAGTTGGTTCGTCACGTACCGATGATGCGGATGACGCCGCCGACCTTGCTCACCACATCGAGGCGCTGAAACTCATCGAGGCAGGCGCGCATGTCCGCCGTACGTGCTTCGTGGGTGAGAAACACCAAGCGCGCGTCACTGCCTATGCCGTCCTGTTCGGCGGCCCTGATACTCACCTTGTTGCGCGCAAAGACACCGGTTACCGCATGCAGAACGCCAGGTTTGTCGGCAACTTCCAGCGTGAGCATGAATTCATTCCGCACCTCGTCGGCCGATGCAAACTTGGCCTTTGCGAACGTGCCGAGTGACGCGTGGGTGCCTTTCTTCAGGTTCACTGCCGCATCAATCACATCGCCGAGCACGGACGATGCCGTCGGGTCGCCGCCGGCGCCACGGCCGTAGAACATCAGCGCCCCCGAGGCCTCACCTTCGACCGTCACCGCGTTGAACGCTTCACGCACGGCCGCCAGCGGATGCTGCACGTGCACCATCGCTGGGTGCACTCGCACACTTACTGCCCCAGTTTGAGGGTCGCGCTCGGCGACACCCAACAACTTGATGACGTACCCAAACTTTTGTGCCATCGCGATGTCGCCGGCAGTGATTCGTGAGATGCCTTCGCTCGTTACATCGTCGGCCACCACGTGCGCACCGAACGCAAAGTTCGCGATGATTGCAATCTTCGCTGCGGCATCGTGGCCTTCGACGTCGGCGGTGGGATCTGCTTCGGCATAACCAAGTTCTTGCGCCCCACGCAACGCCGTTGCGTAGTCGAGACCGTCTTCCGTCATCTTCGTGAGGATGTAGTTGGTCGTGCCGTTCACGATGCCCAACACCCGACGAATCGGCTCACCACGCAGGCTCTCGCGCAGCGGACGAATGAGTGGGATTCCCCCGCACACCGCAGCCTCAAACAGCAGGTCGATGCCCCGCTCGTCGGCAATCTTGAACAACTCTGCAGATCGAGCAGCGAGCAGCGCCTTATTTGCGGTGACGACCGGCTTTCCGGCTTCGAGTGCTGCACGCACCACTTCGCCTGCCACCGTGGTGCCGCCCATCACTTCCACCACGAGATCTACGTCCGCAGCAGTGGCAACCGCGAGCGGGTCGGTACTGACCCGTGCGTCGCCAACCATGCCCGGGTGTTTCGCGGCGTCTCGCACTGCGATGTGGGTGACGACGAGAGTCAATCCCGTGCGAGCGGCGATGGTATCCGCCTGTCGCGCAACCAGCGCGGTGAAAGCCGAACCGACAACGCCGTGACCCACCACACCGATGCGAATGGACGAAGCGGCAGGCGCAGAAGCGGCTTTCGCCATGCGTTAAACGCTATCGGTGGCGTCGTTACGCACGAGATCGTCGTAGGTTTCGCGCCGCACCACTACACGCGCAACACCATCGCGCACGAAGACGACCGCAGGGCGGGGCACCTTGTTGTAGTTCGAGCCCATTGAATGTCCGTATGCGCCGGTAACCGGTGTTGCAATCACGTCGCCGACTCGAATGTCGGCGGGCAGCACAGCTTCTGAAATCAGCACGTCGCCACTCTCACAGTGTTTGCCGACGATGCGTGCGTGCAGCGTGCGGTCAGCATCACAACGCGCTGGAACAAACGCCTCGTATCCGCTGCCGTACAACACGGGTCGCGGGTTGTCACTCATGCCGCCGTCGACCGCCACATACGTACGAACGCCGGCAATGTGCTTGATAGTGCCGACTTCGTACACCGTGATTGCCGCTGACGCCACGATGCTTCGCCCTGGCTCAACCATCACGCGAACGTCACCGTTCAATCGTGTCGTTGCAGCATGCAGTGCACTCGCCCACTGGGTGATGGTTGGCGCCGCCTCGTTGTTGAGATACGCCACACCGAGACCGCCACCGAGCGTGAGTTCGGGCAGCTTGCATTCGTTGGCAAACTGCACCATGACTTCGGCCGCCTTGGTGAAGTTGTCAGTGTCAAAGACGTTCGATCCGATGTGACAGTGCAGGCCAACGAGTTGCACCGACTTTGAGGCGCGAGCGCGCGCAACGGCCCGTTGTGCATCGCCGTTGGCAAGATTGAAGCCGAACTTCGAGTCGTTCTGACCCGTTGAGACATACTCGTGCGTGTGTACATACACACCAGGGGTAATTCGCAGCTGCACACGAGGCACTGCGAGACCCTCGGCATGCAAGGCGTCGATGCGATCTAGTTCGTCAAAACTGTCGACCACGATGTGTCGTACACCGGCGGTAATCGCTTCACGCAACTCCACCACGCTCTTGTTGTTGCCGTGCATCACGCACCGACTGGCTGGCACACCAGCGTGCAACGCAACGAAGAGCTCGCCACCCGTGGCGACATCGAGCAACAGACCTTCCTCATGGGCAAGTTGGGCCATCGCCGTGCAGAGAAACGCCTTCGTTGCATAGATCACTGCATCAGAACCGAACGCAGCGACGGCCTCACGGCAGCGAGCGCGCAGGTGAGATTCGTCGTAGACAAAAAGCGGTGTGCCGAACTTTCGTGACAAATCGTGCACGTCGCAGCCACCAATGGCGAGGCGGCCCTGCTCGGTGCGGGCAGTGTCGGGCAGCAAGTGCCGGGCGATGGCGTTCACATCTGCTCCGGTGCGCTGATGCCAAGCATGCCGAGGCCCCGCTCAAGAACTCGGGCGGTCAAGTCGCACAGTGCAAGACGACCTTGTCGCAGATCGCCGTCGACCTTCAACACCGGGCAGTGCTCGTAGAAGGCCGTGTAGCGCCTGGCTAGGTCGTAGAGATATGTGCACAACCGGTGCGGGCTGAAGCGGTCGAGCGCATCGTGTACTGCCGAGTCAAATTGCAGTAACGAGAGCGCGAGCGCACGCTCGGCCGGGTGAGCAACGACTGGCATTGCCGAGCGCGCCGATTCGCGCGACTCCCCCGCCTTGCGAAAGATGCTGCAGATTCGGGCGTGAGCGTATTGCAGATACGGTGCGGTGTTGCCGTCGAACGAAAGCATGCGCTCCCAGTCAAATACGTAATCTTTCACGCGATCGTTGGCGAGGTCTGCGTACTTCACAGCACCGATACCAATTTGGCGTGCCACGTTCGTGCGCGTGTCGGCGTCAAGATCAGGGTTCTTTTCGCGAATCGAAGCATCGGCGCGTTGTACGGCCTCGTCGAGAAGCTCCACGAGTTTCACGGCATCACCCGAGCGACTACGCAGCATCTTGCGGTCGTTGCCGAGCACGCTGCCGAAGGCCACATGCGCCATGCGCGATGTCGACGGCAACCAGCCAGCAGACGCGGCAACGGATTCCACCATCGCCAGGTGTTGTGCCTGCGGCGCACCGACCACGTACACCAAGAGCGTCGCCCCGATGTTCTCGACGCGATCAATCACGCACGCAAGGTCGCTCGTGGCGTAGTTGTAGCCACCGTCCTTCTTGCGAATGATGAGCGGCAATGGCTGATTTTCGCGATTTGTGAACCCGGCTGGAAACACCACGTCTGCATCGTCATCGCGCTGTAAGAGATTTGCTCGTCGCAGACGTTCGACCACGCCGGCGAGCAGATGGTTGTAGGTGCTCTCGCCACGCAAATCGCCGTGTTGCAACAGCACATCGAGCTTTTCGTAAACCTGCGCAAAGTAGCGAGCACTTTCGGCTACGAGCAGATTCCACAGTCGCAAGGTATCGGCATCGCCCGCCTGTAGGGCGACCACACGCTGGCGGGCGCGATCTTGAAATACCGGTGATGCATCGAATTTCTGGCGCGCCTCTTTGTAGAACGCATCAAGATCACCCACTGAGAGCTCTTTTGCGGCTCCGGCTTCGCCGAGATCGACGAGGTGTTCGATGAGCATGCCGAACGGCGTGCCCCAGTCACCAATGTGATTCTCACGTACCACTTGGTGGCCGACGGCTTCCAACATGCGAACGAGGGCATCGCCGATAATCGTTGAACGCAGGTGACCGACGTGCATCTCTTTCGCGACGTTCGGGGCCGAGTAGTCGACGACGACTTTCTCGATTTTCGATGCCTGGTGTACACCGAGTGCGTCGCCCGACGACATCGCGCGCATTTGGTCGACGAGAAATGCATCATCGAAGGTGATGTTCAGGAATCCAGGACCGGCGACCTCCACACTGCGACACACGCCGGCAGTGTCGACACCACGGGCAATGAGCTCGGCAACCTCACGCGGTTTCTTGCCGAGACGGTTGGCCAGACCCAACGCAACGTTCACTTGCGCATCGGCGCGCTCGCTCGGTCGCACCAATGTGTCGAGGCCCTGTGTACCGACCTCAGGAAACAGCCGCGCAACCGTGGCCTCGATTCGCGAAGCGACGATGGTTGCTGCGCTCGCTGACGTCACCCATCCATTGTTACGGATTCACCGCACGAGATAGCGTCGGGCGCGCAAGAGATTCGCTGCCCTCGTAGCTCAGCGGATAGAGCACTGGCCTCCGGCGCCAGGTGTCGCAGGTTCAATTCCTGCCGAGGGCGCCAGCCGCTGCACCCCTACGGGCAGGCGGCCACGGCCTCGCAGATGGCCGCAAATCCGGCGTCGGCGTCGATGCGCTCGAGCACGGTGGCGTTGGCGGCGGGTCGCTGCACGAGCTGGCGGTCGTCGATCACCGTCATGCCCCGAGTGTGGTTGCCGTGCAGATCGATGCCGACGAACTTCTGCGAAGTGGTAAACAGCGTCGGATGCGTGAGTGCCAATACCGCGCACACATCGTGCATCGCCGGGCCGACGAAGCCCACATGGCGATCGACATAGCTCTTGCTGAAGAAACGCAATAGCCCCGCCAAGAGTGACCCCACTCGCGGATGTGCCGCTTCAACGGCGGCGATGCGCGCGGGCGACGCCTGAAACTCGTGCGTGAGGTGCAGCCCTGCCATCGTGATTGGTGCACCGCACATGAACACGGTCGCCGCCGCTTCAGGATCAAGCCAAATATTGAACTCGGCGGTCGGTGTGCGATTGCCGAGTCGGCCGCCACCCATCAACGAAATTCCTGCGACTCTCTTGGCGAGGTCTGGTGCTCGGGTCAGCGCAAGCGCAATGTTCGTGAGCGGCCCGGTGGGCACCAACCACAAGCCCTCGTTGGCGCGCACCGTGTCGATGATGAAGTCGATGGCGTGTGGTGAGTCGGCGGGTCGTGACGGTTCGGGCAACACCGCGCCGTCCATGCCGCTCTTTCCGTGCACGTAGTCGGCGAACACTGGCGGCTGCACCAACGGCCTGTTCGCACCTGAATGCAGTGGCGCGCGCGATCCGCACAAGTCGAGGATGATTCGGGCATTACGAGTGGTTAATTCGAGAGGTGCGTTTCCCGCGACCGTGGTGACGCCCAAAACATCTGCAAACTTCG
>CAYFNN010000009.1:0-22467 GCA_964344465.1 uncultured Bifidobacterium sp.
CGACCACGTGTATTCGTGCGTTCTTTCACCAACCGAATGCGGCGCAATCAGCTCAGGGCTTGCGTTGCCCCCACCAAGATGAAGACACACCCAACCTTTGAGTCTTTGAACGTGACCGTGATGTTCGAGCCGCTCGCGGAGAACGTTGCATTCGAGGTCTCGTCTCTCCCTCGACACAAGTTCTTCACTTTGATGTCGCTCTGCTTGGCTCCTGACACCACCCAAGTGACTTCGTCAACCTTCTCATCGCGACTCGCCGAATAGGTGCCGGCAATCTTTTTGGAAACTGCCAGCAATCCGCCGATTCGCTGGTCGAAACCACCGAAAGCGAGAAGTGACGTGCCATTCGGCAGATCAAGTCGATCAGGGTCGGGCGCCAACCACGAGAGCGTTGATGCCGCACTCCACGTCACGCCGTCATTGGTTGAGGTTCGAATTTCTGTGGTCTTGATGTTTCCCTTGTCGGATGGAAACCACAGTTCCAACTGACCCGAAGAATTGCGATACAACTCTGGGTTCGTCTGGATGTCGTGGCTCAACGCGAACGTTCCACCGGAATCGATGGTCCAGTTCGTCCCATCCGACGAGGTGATTTTGCACGCCTGCCGTTTGAACGGGGGCGACTGTCCAGAGGCGAGGTCGTGTGCATAGGCAAGATACCCGCCTGCAACTTTCTCGACTTGCGGGTCGCCCAAGAAACCCGCGCTCTTTCCGTCAGCGTTCTTGCAGGAAGTCGTCGGCACGAGCGATCCACTGCCAGACGTGAAGTCTCTGCCTGTTGTTGATGTGAATCTCACCATTCGATCTACCCCGCCACTGCCAGGAGCCCAGCCCCAGGCTTCGTAACCACCGGCCTCCGCCACTCGAACAGTGACAGGTGAACCAACGTCGATACGAACCCCGCTCTCAAGCGTCCACGAGGCTCCGTCGTCGCTCGAGACATACGAGTGAATCTTGTTGTCAAATCCGCTGATCGGAATCTGAGGCTCATTGCCGTTCTTGAAGAACATTCGCAGTGTTCCGTCTGCAAGTCGCAGCAACGCTGGGTCGCTGACATTGCCGAGACCCGATTGGCTAGATCCCGCTGACCACAGCAACCCCCACGTAAGCGGCGTGAGCGATGAAGAGCCGCTTGTTCCGCCACTTCCAGAATTCGTTGACGACGAGCCGGAGCCAGCTTTGGCAGCCGGGCAACCCTTCAACTGATTGGCCTGCGTCACGCTGAGTTTCTTCGCTGCACCGATTGCACTCGCAACCTTTGCACCGTATTTCTTCGTCAGACAGGCTCGCTGTTGTGAGTCGAGAGTGACTGCTCCGGCGCCTGTTGACACTGCCCCAGCGGCAAAAATCGCGACCACCACGACACCAATAATTCTCGATCTCATCTGCGCCCCCTTATTACTCCCACTCAAGTTGTATCACACCAGGTCGTGCTAGCCCTCAGCCGGAAAGCAGTAGGTGATGTCGCTGAATTTGTCTTTTGCGAACACATACAACAATCGCAGTGGTTCTTCGCCCACGTTGTACGCAACATGTTCGGCATTGGGAGGAATCCACACGGCATCACCAGGCGAGAGTGGGTAGGTCGCACCGTCAACCATGACCTCTCCACGGCCAGCGATGATGTAGTACACCTCGGCGGGTTCATGGGTGTGCCCCCGAGGTGGTCGACCCGCACCCACCGGCACCTCTGCGATGCCGACGACCATCTCCCGCGTCGGCATCGTGTCACCACCGATGAGTTCCCACCATCGCACGCTGCCGCGCGTGGCGCTCATCCACTCGTGTTGCGGTACGTCACCCACCCGCGTGATGATGGGCATGTCGCGTTGTTGATCGCCCACGTCCGCCACGCTAGGCGCCACTACTCTCTGGTCGTGGACCTCAACGGTGCTCACGTACTGGTCACGGGCGCGTCTCGCGGCATCGGTGAGGCAATAGCGCGTGAGGCAGCGCGACGGGGCGCCAAGGTGATCGGTGTCGCACGAAGTGCTGGCGCGCTCAACACCGTGATGCAGTCGATTGGGGGCATTGCCTACGCCTGCGACCTGTCAATCGAGGCCGAGCGAACGTCGCTGGTGGCACGCCTTGAGGCCATTCATGGTCCGATTGACGTTCTCATCAACAACGCGGGCGTCGACGACACACGAATGTTCGCAAATGCCACGGACATTGACATCAACAAGGTGATCACCCTCAACCAAATCGTGCCGATCGAACTCATGCGCCAAGCCCTACCTCTCATGCAGTCGCGGGGCC
The DNA here is from genome assembly GCA_964344465.1 of uncultured Bifidobacterium sp. Taxonomy (GTDB): domain Bacteria; phylum Actinomycetota; class Acidimicrobiia; order Acidimicrobiales; family Ilumatobacteraceae; genus F1-60-MAGs027. The sequence continues at coordinate 2,260 of CAYFNN010000009.1, forward strand.
GCGGGCACGTGGTGAACATCTCCTCGCTCGCTGCGGCCGGCGGCTTTGCAGGTATGACGTTGTACTGCTCGTCGAAAGCCGGACTCTCGGGGTTTCATCGGGTGCTGCGCCACGAGATGCGAGGCTCACCCGTGGGTCTCACCATCGTGGAGATTGGTCCGATTCCCACCGACATGCTGGCAAGCGTGAAAGGCCTGAACGCGCCCGAGCGAATGTTCACACGCTTTCGCCGAATGCAGCTCTTACCCGAGGTGCCACGCGAGCGAGTGGCTACAGCCGTTTGCAATGCCGTGCAGCGCAATACGGCGAGCGTCTGTTTGCCAAAACGAGCAAAGATCTATCCGGTGCTCGTCGGCTTGCCGCAACGCATCGTCAATGCGTTGACGTTCGACATCAAACGCTGAGCTGCGTCTACGCCGACCACAACAGCGGGTTGAGCGGGCCGTCGGCGAGTTGGCCGGTCGTGCGTGAACCCAACCATTGCTGTGCATCGTTCTGACGCATGGGGTTGTCGAGCGCTCCGACGCGAGTGCCGTCGGCAAAGTAGATGATCGTCATCACTCGTCTCATCGTGTTGGTTTCGTTGGCCGGGGCGCCGTGCAGCGTCCACCCCGAGTGGAAGGTCGCATCGCCCGCCCGCATCGGGGCGTACGACTTTGCCGCAAAACCCCGCCGGGCAATCAGGTCGTCAAAGTGGGCCTGCGAGTTGTCACCGATCTCTGCCCCGCCGAGATCTCCGAAGTTGTGACTGCCTGAAACGAATACCACCGAACCCACCTCGGTCGGCACGTCGACAAGCGGCATCCACATGGTGATGGTCTTGTCAGTGTCGAGCGGCCAGTACACCTGGTCTTGGTGCCACGGCGTCAAACCACCGCCAGGTTCCTTGAAGAGAGCCTGGTCGTGGTAGAGCCGAACACCCTTGACTCCCATGAGTTCAGCAGCAACACGGGCGAATCGTCGGGCAAACACGAATCGCTGAACACGCTCGTCGATGGTCCACAAGTTCATCGATTGGATGAACGCCTTACCGTACGTGTCACGTTCAGCGAGCGGACGATCATCACTTCGAAGCCGATAGGTGGCCTCCGCAATCGCCGGTGAGTACTCGTCAATTTCGTGCTGAGTTGCAAGGTTTCGCACCACGGTGTGACCGTTGCTGCGATAGCACGTGATCGTCTCGGAACTCAACGGCGCAACGTCATCGAAGCTTGCAGAGACGTTGGTGTTCACGTCTGCGAGATTACCCCCGCCGACACCCATCGGTAGCGTGATTGTGTGAGTTTGTGCGTCGTCGGCGACTTTGCGTGGGATGTACTCATCCGCACGAACAACGAGGTGCTGAAGGGCGGCGACTCGTTCGGAGAAGTGATGCTTACCCCAGGTGGCAGCGCGGCCAACGTGGCCGTATGGGCACGTCGCTGCGGCCTCGACACACATTTCATCGGCAAGATTGGCCGTGATCGGTTGGGAGACCTCGCGCGAGAAGACCTCGAGCATGAACGGGTCATCCATCACTTCATTCAGACCGATGCTCAACTCACCGGCAGTGTCGCGGTGTTCGTCGACCAAACTGGTGAACGAAGCATGGTGTCAGGTCGTGGCGCTGACTTCTTTCTGTTGCCCCAGGAACTGCCGAAGTCGGTAATCAACCGTACGAACTTCTTGCATCTCACCGCGTGGTCATTCTTTACCGATCCGCCGCGCACTGCAGCACGCTTCGCCGCAGAGATTGCTCGGGCAGGTGGCAGTTCGATTTCATTCGACCCTGGTTCGTTTCAAATGATCGAGGAAATGGGCGTTTCGACCTTCTGGTCGTACGTCAAAGACCTCGGGATCAAGGTGTTCCTGCCGAACTACGAAGAGGGTCGTGTGCTGACGGGAATGTACGAACCAAGCGATATCGCACGTTCACTCGCCGAGCACCTGCCGAACGCCACCATCATTCTGAAGCTCGACGCCGATGGGGCGCTCGTACACCATGATGGGCAACAAACGGCGATTGCTCCGGCGACGAACAACCTCGTTGACGCGACCGGCGCGGGTGATTCGTTTGCTGGCGCCTACCTTGCCCACTTTTCTAAGCACGGCTCGGTGGTCGATGCTGCTCGTTTCGCTACGCGAATCGCTGCATGGGTGATTGAGCATCTCGGCGCTCGCCCCACCGCCGACTCGCGACTTGCGCGAATTATCGCCTCGAACTAGCTGCGCAGCTCAGACCTGCAGACCGTCAACGGAGTCTTTCACGCCTTTTTCGTCATTGTGCGAGTGGGTGAAACCAAGACTGCGCTCTTTCGCCACCGTGTCACTCGAGCGAAAGGCCACGATGTAGGCACGTCGACGCGAAGCTGACGAGTTGCCGCCCGATCCGTGCAGCACCCCCTCGCAATGAACGGTGATGTCGCCGCGTTTGATCTCTGCCGGCGTGGTGGTTTCGCCTGGTCGTAGGTCGGTAACGAGCGTGTGGCTGGTATCGCGGTCGCCATGCAACGGACGGTGTGGCCGAACTGGTTCTCGTTGCGAGCCAGGCAGAAATTGCATACAGCCGTTCGCGAGGTTCGAGTCATCAACCGCCAACCAGCATGTCGCAGTGCGGCGGTCGGGAGTCTCGATCCAATACGCCTGGTCTTGATGCCAAGCAAACACTGCATCGTCGCGAAACGGCTGCTTGGCAAGCAGCTGATCAAAGTCGATCACCATGCCATCACCACAGAGCTGCCGCGCAATCGACGCTGCCCGTCGCTCGAAGAGGTTTCCCTGCAATGACGGAAGGTACTTACGCGGCAACATCACGTTGACAATTGCGTAGTTGGCCGGATCAGTGCCGAACTCTCCCGTGGTCATGTCGTTGAAATCACGGCCCTCGACGGGGATGCGACGCTCGAGGAACGCGTCGTACGCGTCATCGATGACCCGCATTTCTGATTCCGTCATTACGCCGCGCAGGTGCACGTATCCGTCACGCTTGAAACGAGCGAGATCGTCAGCTGACACGACGTATTCGTCGCCCGCAATCATGCGCGCTCGTTTTCTCCGGGTGTGTAACCGTCGGGCGGCAGTCGCTCGCCACGTGCCAACGGGAAATACCGATGATGCCACGCGCCCGTCACTTCGTAAATCGCCGTACCTCGCTGACCGTCGTTGGTTTCCACCAACATCTCGCTGAGGCCGCCCCCGAGCGAGTTCTGTTTGCCGGGGTTGAACGCGTCGTAACGCTGCGCCCATCGACCCGTGGCTCGCACCTCGATTCGTCGGCCGTTCTCCAAGACAAACGTGACGTCGCCCGCCAACCCCCGAATGTGTTCACCGTGGCGCTCGTACGACGCCTCGTTGCCGGCTGCGTCGAGCCATGCCAGATCGTGATGAAACTCGCGCACGGCAATCGGTTCGCCCCCGTCACTCGGCGAGAGACAGCCGTCGGTGTAAATGCGCGCGCCATTGGGAAGCTCCCAACACCACACCGCCAACATTCCTTCCGGCACGTGAATCGCCAACCACATCCACATCGGGCAGCGGTAATGGGTTCGAATACCCCATGAATGGTCTCGTTGTCCCCACCACTTGTCGATGGTGTGCGTCACGCCGTTATGGGTAACGGTGCCTTCGTACCAGCCGCTCTGAAACATGTGCGACTGATCCCACACCACCTCGCTGCCGGCTTTCATCGTTCCTCGGCGCAACTGATACGGCTGAACCCGGGCCGTGTACGTGACATCCATTGCAAGCGGCACCTTGCCGCCCGGCGCGACGCTTCCCTGTGGCAGGTCCCCACCCGCCACCCGCAAACGCACCTTCCTGCGCGGTTCGAGCACATCAATCTGCACCGGACCGACCTTCCAGTCGTCGTGGTCGCCATTCACGTGCCGAGCATGCCGCGCAAAGATCGCCGAGTCGCCGTGTCGGCCAAGTTGGAGAGAGTCCATCTCGCTTCGTGCAGGAAAATTCGCCAGCGTGAGAATGTAGACATCGCCCAACCGGTCGGTCGGGTGCATGACGAAAAAGAGACTTTCGCGCCAATCGTGATGGTGCAGCACCGTATTGCGAAACGGTTCGGGAATCTGATGACCGAAGCGTTCGTCGGCAGCGTCGTATCGTGCCACGACAATCAGTCTCGCATAGTCGCAGCGCTCATGCGCCGCCGCGCACCACCGCAAGAGCATCGACGTCGGCAGCATGTGTGCCGTGCCGATTGGCCATCGCCATGAACATTTCATCTCCGCGCGACGTCTGTTTCACGATCATTGACGCAACAACGGCCATCACAAAACCCGCAAATGCGTAGCGGCGGTATTCATTCCACACCTGGCTGTGCGCGAGTTCGACGCCATACTCACGTAACCCGTCGGCCCATCGAGCAACGAGATCGCGCTCGTGCTTGCGGCGCATCTCGGTGGTAAGACCAGCACCGATGAAGTACGACAGGTCTTGCGGGCCGCATGCGTGCGTGACGGTCTGAAAGTCAACGACGCCCACACCTCCAGCGGCGCGAAACAACAGATTGTCGAGCCGAAAGTCACCGTGCACCACCGTGCGATGCGGCAACTCACGACTGAAATAGTCACCAGCATCTCGAACGAACTCTTCCCCCACGCTGCGCGCGGCCGGCTCAAGTCGATCGGCATAACGAGCCAAGAAACCGGCAAAGACCTGCCCCATTAGCGCTTGACTTCCCGAGCGATCTTTGTTCGTGCTGCGATTCAGCCACGGCAGGGTGTTGAGAAACGAAGAGTTCCAGAGCGGTCCGTGCAGCTTGATGAGTTCATCGATACACGCCTCGGCTTCGGGAATGGTGCAGCCCGCGACCTGGTCGCCTTGCGTACAAGGGGCGAAATCCTCGAGGAGAAGTAGAAAGTCGTCAGTTGCGTCGTTGCGCTCGACGAAATAGCACTGCGGCGACCCGACATCGAGAGCATCACGCAAGTCTCGGTAGAACGATGCCTCTACCTCGTAGCACCGCGTGGCCTTGCCAGTGGCGCGACTCGTTGGGTCGTCACTCGGAAACTTTGCGATCATCGTTGCCGGCAGATCGCACGGTGCGCTGTAGGTGAGCCGTAGTCGGCGACTCTCCGACATCTGACCCGTGCCAATGGGTTCATCGTGCACGGATTCCACCCGGATGCCCTGCAATCGCCCAGAAAGGACGCGGTTGATCGTGTCAACCCAGGGTGTCGACACGTCTACTTATCTTTCTCGCCGATGTCCTCGTTCCAGAGCGTTGGCTCATCGCGAATGAAGTCCTGCATGAGTTGATAGCACTCTGCATCGTCGAGTACGACGACTTCCACACCATGGCTGCGAAGCAATTCCTCTGCGCCCATGAACGTCTTGTTCTCTCCGATTACGACGCGCTTGAACTTGTACAGCAGCATCGCACCCGTGCACATGTGGCAAGGGCTGAGGGTGGTGTACATCGTGGCTCGTTGATAGACGGTCGCGGGTTGTCGTCCGGCGTTCTCCAGTGCGTTCGTCTCACCATGGTGAATCGCCGAACCATGCTGCACTCGTCGATTGTGGCCGCTCGCAAGAACCTTGCCGTCTACGACAATTGCAGCACCAATCGGGATACCGCCTTCGCTGCGACCCTGTCTTGCTTCGGCGATTGCCACCGCCAGAAATTTCTTGTCATCTTCGTGAATTGGCATGACCCCTCCTATAGGCGTCGGTATGGTTTGAGATACGCACTCGGATACGGAACATTGCGACCAGATATTGCGAGTCCGATGATTACCGCCAGATACGGCAGGGCTAGCAGGAGTTCGAACGGAACGTCTGCAAACGCCGGCACCAACCTGAGTTGCAATTGGCCGGCATTCACGAGAGAGAAAACCGCAGCGCCTGCGATACACCTGCCCACATTCCAGCGACCAAAGATCACGAGAGCAAGCGCCACCCACCCTCGCCCGTTGATGATGTTGATGGTGAACTGCCCGACATAGGCAAGGGTGATGAAAGCTCCAGCCAGCGACATGAACACGGCACCGATCAAGATCGCCTGGTACCTGGTGAGAGCGACACGAATACCGGCAACGTCGGCGGCTTCCGGATTTTCTCCGACAGCGCGAATTCGCAAACCGAGACCCGACTTCCACACGAGCCACCAGACGAACGGGACGCCAATCAGCAGAGTGCCATAGGTGAAGAGGTACTGGTCGAAGATCGGTCCACCGAAACCGATCGACTTCCAGGGTTCAACCCTCACCTGCCCACCGTCTGCCGTGAACAGAATTCGGTTCACGGTGTTCGAGATACTGATCAGAAACAGCGTGAGACCAAGACCCGCAACGTGCTGGTTCACCCCGAGAGTCACGGTTAGGAATGCGAGCAGAAGTCCGGCCACGAGACCTGTCGCCACTGCGACAAGGAGACCTATCCAGAGGCTGCCCGAGTAACTCGCGGCGGCGATACCACTGAACGCACTCGCGTACATGATGCCTTCTATGCCGAGGTTGAGAACGCCGGAACGCTCGGTGATGAGTTCGCCGAGGGCGGCCAGCAACAACGGAGTTCCAATTCGCAGCGAGGCTGCGAGCAGGTCAACGATGACGTCGATCATCGGTCATTGCCCTTCCAGACGATCTTGAATCTGCTGATCACCAGTGCGGCAACCACCGTGATGAGCAACACTGATTGAACCACCTCGCCCATCGTTGAGGGAATCGACAAGGCTCTACTCGCCGAGAATGAGCCGACGTTAATCACGCCGAGCAACAACGCCACGGCGACGCTTCCGACAAAGTTCAGCGCTGCAAGTGTCGCAACGATGACACCCGTGTAGCCAAACCCGGATGAAATTCCGATGGTCAATTGGTGGGCCACACCCGCAATCTCGCTTGCACCTCCGACACCGGCAATCGCACCGCTTGCGAGTGCAGTCGCCAGAAGTGTGCGCTCTACCTCGAGACCTGCGATTCGTGCCGCACCCGGGGCGAGGCCCACGGCACGCAAACGCAAACCGCCTGCCATTCGCCCGACGTACCACCAGCAACCCAACGCGAGGAGTCCACCCGCCACCAGCCCGAAATGCACACGACTGCCGGGCCAGACGATTGGCATCATCACTGACTCCGCGACGACGTCGCTATCTGGAAACCCCGTAGCGGTGTTGCGCCACGGACCATTGAGTAGACCTGTGATCACCAAGAGTGCGACCGGGTTCAACAGCAACGTCGTTACCACCTCATCGATACCGAGACGAGATCTCAGAAGTGCAGGCACGAGCGCCCACAAGGCACCGAGAACCGCTCCGGCGAGAAGCACTCCGGGCACCGCGACTACTTTCGGCAGGCCGTCGGCATGCAGGCCAAACCAGGTGGCGCCGATCGTGCCGGCGAGCAACTGACCTTCTGCCCCGATGTTCCAGTAGCCCGCGCGAAATGCCAACGCCACTGCCGCGCCGGTGAAGACGAGCGGAGTCGCAGCAAGGATCGATTCCGTTAGGCCGAACTTCGACTGCAAAGGGTTGATGAACATATACCGATATGCCGCAATTGGGTTGCCTCCCGCCCAGCGAATGAGGGCAGCCGTCACCACGAACGTGACCACTGCGGCAATCGCGATGAGTAATGGTCCACGCCACCACGGCGTTGAAGAGCGAAGCACGAATCTCGGTTTCACTTCGTGACTCCTGCCATCAGCTCGCCGATGCGTTCTCGCGATGCTTCTCTGGCCTCGACGATTGCCACTATTGTTCCGCGATACATCACCGCAACCCGATCCGACAATTCGAGAACCTCGTCGAGATCTTCACTCACTAAGACGACACCGGTCCCCTGATCACGTGCATCAGCAATGAGTGATCGCACGTACCACGTTGATGCAACGTCCAAGCCACGAGTCGGCTGCGAAACCACCGCAACCTTTGGTGACCGACCGAAGAGCCGAGCCAGCAAGACTTTTTGCATATTGCCGCCCGAGAGCGTGCCGAGCGCCTGATGCGAAGTTGCTTTGATTTCAAATTGCGTGATTGCCTCCTCACATCGAGCAGCCATTGCCCGTCGGTTCAGCTGTCCCCACTTGGTGAATGAATCGAGTTGATCCAGCACGAGATTTTCAACGACAGGCAGTTGGTGTACTGCCGATGCGTGACGATCCTCACCCAGAATTCCCATTCCCGCAGCCATCAGCGCTGCGGGTCGGGTTGACTTCATTTCCCGGCCGTCGATTTCTATGGTTCCCGCGCTGGGCTTCGACGTGCCCGACAAGACTTCGACGAGTTCGGTCTGGCCATTTCCAGACACCCCCGCAATGCCGACAATCTCGCCCGAGCGCACATCAAACGACACATTGTCGAGGCCACCAATCTCCTTTGTGGTTGACACACCCGCTACTCGCAGGACCACCTTGTGTGACTCATTGGCAACCGCTGGCTTCCGAGCCGACGCCGGTGGTGCACTTTGCTTCGTCAACTCGCCTGATTGGTCGGCACCGACCATCAGTGCAACGAGGTCTTTCGAGGTCATTCCCTTGGCTTCGGTCGACGCAACGACAGCACCTCGGCGCAGTACCGATACTCGATCGGCGATCCGTTCGATTTCTTTCATCTTGTGGCTAATCAGCACCACCGCCATTGACTGATCGTCACGCAAACGCCGCACGACGTCGAGCAGTGAGTCGACGTCTCGGGGTCCGAGTACCGCCGTCGGTTCGTCGAGGATGAGATAGCGACAGCCAGCCGCCAATGCCTTCAAGATTTCGACTCGCTGTTGCAAGGCCACGGGTAGTTCAGAAACCACCGCATCAGCCGGCACTTCAAGACCGAAACGGTCGTTTGCGGTTTGCGCGATTCCCCGGGCTTGTTCAAGGTCAAGCCTCACAATCTGTGCGCTAGAGAGGGCTAGGTTTTCCGCGACGGTCATCGTTTTAACCAGCGAAAAATGCTGTGTCACCATGCCGACTCCGGCTGCCCGTGCGTCTCGCGGCGTGGCGATGACCGTTGGATTGCCGTCCACTTCGATGTGACCGGAATCTGGTTGCGTCAGACCAAAGAGGGTCTTCATCAAGGTCGTCTTGCCGGCGCCATTCTCTCCGAGAAGGGCGTGCACCTCTCTCGTATGAATCCCCAGCGTTACTCCATTGAGCGCCACGGTGGGGCCGTACGACTTACGAATGTCCTTCAACCAAATGGAAGAGGTGGGGCCGTTGTTCACAACCCCACCTCTAGCCACTTCGTCTACAACGAGAATTACTTGACGACCGAACCGGCCGGCACACCCTCGTTGACATCTACGCGGAAGACACCCGACTTAATCGAAGCCAGTGCATCCTCTGCCTTCTTCACGAGGTCTTCAGGAATTCCACCCTTGACTCCCGTATTGATTTCGGCAAGTGACGAGCCACCTTTGGCGAACATCGAGAAGTCCTTCAGGTCTTGTGCGGTGTAGGCACCAGCCTTGACTTGCTTCAGGATGTACTCAACGGTCGGGCGCATATTCCAGACGTTCGATGTCACGACATAGTCGGGAGCAATCGCCTTCTGGTCCATCTGATTTCCGAACGCGAGCAGGCCCTTTTCGGCTGCAGTCTCGATGACTCCGGCGCGTTCGGCAAACATTACGTCGGCGCCAGCATCAATTTGTGCGAGCGCTGCATCTTTGGCAGCTGCCGGGTCGAACCACGATGAGATGAAGGTGACCTTCACTTCAACGCTTGGGTTCGAGGCCTGCGCGCCAAGGATGAACGCGTTGACAATTCGGTTGACTTCGGGCACTGGATATCCGCCCACGACGCCGATCTTGCCCGACTTCGTCAGACCACCAGCGAGGATTCCCGAAACGTATGCAGGCTCGTGAATCCAGTTGTCGAAGACCGAGAAGTTCGGCTCGGCAGGACCGCCACCCGAACCCATCACGAATGCGATGTCCGGATAGTCGAGCGCAACCTTACGTGCAGCTTCTTCGTTTCCGAACGAGTCACCAAAAATGATGTCCGGCTTGTCTTCTTCGGCAATTTGGCGCACTGTTCGCTCGAAAGCGCCAGATGCGTAGCCAATCTTGTCGATGTACTTGTACGTGATTTCACCGTCGTCAGCAGCTTCAGTGAGCGCCTCGTGAATCACGCCGTCCCAGGGCTCTTCGATGGCCGACGAATACGCCGCCACGACGTTGAGCACACCCGAGTCGTCTGACTCACTGCTATCCCCTGAATTACCACCACATGCTGCGAGCACGAGACCCGCCGCTGCAGTGACTGCCAACACGCGGGAAAGTCGTGATTTTTTCATGACCGTTCTCCCTCTGTTGTTGGTCAAGCAGAGAGTAGTGCGGCGAGGCCCATCGCCAACAAGTCGCCTCGCGCTAGGCGAGCGTGGGTTCTTCGGCCTTGGTGGCCAGTCTGGCGGCGACCTTACCGATTTTTTCGATTCGTTTCACCAGAGATTCGCGTGCCTTCTCACCCTCTGCTGACAGACCCGAGACGTCAACGACTTTCCAGTGTCGCAGCACGACTGGCACGAGAATCTGCTCGTGGTGAATCTTGAAGTCGTAAATACCCGCTTTGGCAATCTCTTTGGCGAGAGCGTCGAAGTTTTCGATTCCCGTGCCAGGCATCGCAAAGTTGCGCACTGCACGCTCGATTCCAATCATCATGCTCGACGGATCAACTTCGAGGGCAGCAGTTGCAAGGTCGCGGTAAAAGAGGTAGTGCAAGTTCTCGTCGTTGCCGACTCGCAACATCACATCTTGACCTGCCTGATCTTCGATTAATTTGCCGGTGTTGCGGTGCGCAATTCGCGTGGCAAGTTCCTGCATCGAGAGGTAGGCCAGGGCCTCGTACAAATCATCGGGCGCGGGTACCTGAGCGCCCCGCACCTGATGCATGCGTGCACGCTCGAGCGCAACGGGGTCGAGGGCTCGCGTCACCGTGAGGTAGTCGCGAATCACAATGGCATGGCGTCCCTCTTCGGCGGTCCAGTTTCTTGCCCAAGCCCCATATGCGCTGTCGCCACCGAACACTGAGTGAATGTCTCGTGTGTAATACGGCAGGTTGTCCTCGGTCAAGAGGTTTACGAAGAGTGAAGCACGCACCGCATCGGGCAGTTTCCAACCGCCCTCGCCAAAATCAGCATCCTCGGCAGTCCATGGGCGCTCGGGGTCGAAGTCGCGGCCGCGGCTCCAGGGCACGTATTCGTGCGGGAACCATTCTTTGGCCACACCCATGTGGCGGTCATACAGTTTCGCCGCTGTGGGTTCGAGCACCGCGAGAAGTTCGACGGGCGTCATGGGTTCACCCTAACTTGCGCCACGGCGTGCACCTAGGAAGTGAGTCGCTTCACGAGTCGCGAGAGTGGTTCACGAAAGTCTTCGAGCAGCGGTATGCCTGCCGAACGGAGTGCTGCATTCTCCAGCACCGAATTGGCCGGACGCGGAGCGGGTCGCGCCGGAACGAGATCGCGGGTGCGAACTGGCTTGACTCGTTCGGGGTTGAGATTCGCCGCACGCAGCACCTCGCGTGTGAACTCGTACCAACTCACCGCACCTTGGTTTGTAACGTGCCAGATGCCTGCACGACCTTCGGATGCGAGTCGAACAATCATGCGTGCCGCATCGTCGGCAAACGTCGGGTTGCCGATCTGATCGTCGACAAAGCTCAGCGTCTCTTGCTGCGCCGCGATGCGCAAAATCGTCTTCACCATGTTCGCGCCGTGGTAGCCGCACACCCACGAAATGCGCACGACTGCATCGATGTTCACGTCGAGTGCACGCTCGCCTGCGAGTTTTGACGCACCGTACACCGACTGCGGGTTCGGCGCGTCTGTCTCGACATATGGTGCCGACTTGGTGCCGTCAAATACGTAGTCGGTAGACACATACATCACGCGCGCACCCACCTGCCGCGCCGCATCGACAACGAACCGTGTCGCTGCCCCGTTCTGAAGCATCGCCCTATCGCGGTCACTCTCGCACGCGTCGACGGCGGTCCATGCAGCGGCGTGAATGATTACCGCCGGGCGTTCACGCAGCACTACTTCGCGCACCACACCGGGTGTCGTCACGTCGAGTTCGACGCGCGACGCCGCAAACACCTCGTGCCCAGCGCCGCTCGCAACGTCGACGATCTCGCGACCCAACTGCCCCGCCGCACCAGTGACGAGAATCTTCACGGCTTGGCCTTGAGCGGCTCCCACCACCAGCGATTGTCGCGATACCAGCGAACGGTTTCGTCGAGGGCTTCATCAAGCGAGCGTTGACGCTTCCACCCGAGCTTCGTGATCTTGGCAATGTCGACCGAATAGCGGCGGTCATGGCCCTTTCGATCTTGCACGTACTGCACGCTCGATTCATCTTTGCCGTGTAGCGCAAGTAGCTTGTCGACGAGCACGCGGTTGGGTGTCTCGTTGCCTGCACCAATGTTGTAAATCTCGCCGAGTACACCCTTCTCCAGCACGAGATGCACACCACTGCAGTGGTCGTCAACGAACAACCAGTCACGTTCGTTGAGTCCGTCGCCATAGAGCGGAATCTTCTTGCCGTCGAGCAAATTCGTGGTGAACAGTGGAATCGCCTTTTCTGGGTATTGCCACGGGCCGAAGTTGTTGGTGCAACGAGTGACCACCACCGGCGTTTTGTGGGTGCTGAAATACGACAACGCGATGAGGTCGCTGCCCGCCTTGGACGCGGAATACGGTGAACGCGGCTCGAGCGGATCCGTTTCCTTCGAGGAACCAACTTCGACGCTGCCGTACACCTCATCGGTACCGATGTGCAACACCCGCTGCATCTCCAGTCGACGTGCAGTGTCAACGACCACATTGGTGCCGAAACAGTTGGTGAGAATGAAGTCTTCACCACTATCAATCGAGCGGTCGACGTGACTCTCGGCCGCGAAGTGCACCACCCAGTCGTGACCCTTCATGGCTGCTTCGATGTCGCCTGGATGGCAGATATTGCCCTTCACGAATGAGAATCTCGGGTTGTCGTCGAGGTCGCGCATCGTCGACAAGTTGCCGGCGTAGGTCAATGCGTCGTACACGGTGACGCTGTGATCGGTGTTGCGCAACACCCAGCGTGCGTAGTTGCTGCCGATGAACCCGGCACCGCCGGTGACGAAGATCTTCACGAGGCGCGCGAGCCCCACGACACGGCGTTAACGCGCATCACGTGCGCATGCCCCAGATCGGCTGCAGGTTTGCCGCGATGCCACTGCGAGATGGGTTGGCCTGGTCACGCTTGCTGAGGGTCGGCGATGCAATGCCCCAGTCGGCACCGATTGCCGGGTCGTTGTACGCAACGCCGAGTTCGTCATTGGGGTTGTAGTAGTTGTCGACCAGATACGTGATGGTCATATCGGTGAGCGATGCAAACCCGTGTGCCACTCCCGGCGGAATGAACACGCCACGATGGTCGTGGGTGCCGTCGCCACGTGTGCCGAGATCGATTACTTGCGTGGCACCGTCAGTGGGTGAACCCTTTCGCAAGTCGTGCAACACCACGCGGCACTTGCCGTATGGCACGTACCAATAGTCGGCCTGATGCAGGTGGTAGTGCAGACCGACGATTGCGCCAGCCTTACGGTCGCCGCGATTGCCTTGAATCATTTCTCGCCCGAGGGGAAACCACTCGCGTCGGTATGTCTCGATGAAGAAGCCTCGTTCGTCGCCGTGCATCTGTGGCTCAACAATTTGCACGCCTTTGATGACGTCAGATTCGGTGATCTTCGGCATCAGGCGTCGAGCTCAACTTTCGAGTCGTCGCCAAGCATCAGTCGCAGGGCACGTGGTCGGCGCTGCGACCGCACCACTTCCACGTTGCGGCCCAGCAGCGAGTCGCTCATTTTGTGCACATCGTTGACCGTGCAGCCGTCGAGCAGCACCGAGTGATCGAGTTCAGAGTGCACGATGTTGCACTTGTTCCCCACCGACGTGTACGGACCGATGTAGCTGTTCTCTACGACCGTGTCATGGCCGATCACCACGGGCCCTCGCACGCGCGAGTTGACGATTTTGGCACCTTTCATGATGACGACACGACCCTCAATCTGCGACGAGGCGTCGACGCTGCCCTCGTTGCGCGGCTCGAGCACCTCGAGCACCAGGCGGTTGCACTCGAGCAAGGGGTCTTTTTTGCCAGTGTCGATCCACCATCCGCGCAGCACTTCGTGTCGCACCGTCTTACCTTGCTCGATGAGCCACTGAATTGCATCGGTGATTTCCAGCTCGCCACGCGGCGATGGCTTGATTGCGCGAACCGCTTCGTTGATGGTCTTGTCGAAGAGATACACGCCGACGAGCGCAAGGTCGCTCGGCGGATCTTTCGGTTTTTCGACCAAACGCTTCACATGGCCCTCTTTGGTGACCTCGGCAACGCCGAACTGCCGCGGGTCGTCGACATGACACAACAAGATTTGTGCCGTCGGAGCACTCTTTCCACCCTTCGCGCGAGCCGACTCGAATTCGTTCACGAAGCCTTCGAGACCCTGTTCCAACATGTTGTCACCGAGATACATGACGAAGTCGTCGTCACCGAGAAACTCATGGGCAATCAGCACACAGTGCGCGAGACCGAGTGGCTGATCTTGCGGGATGTACGTGGCTTTTACTCCGAACTGCGAGCCATCCCCGACTGCCGACATGATCTCTTTGCGGGTGTCGCCAACGATGATGCCGATCTCATTGATGCCCGCCTTCTTCATCGCCTCGATGCCGTAAAAAAGAATAGGTTTGTTGGCAATCGGCACCAGTTGTTTGGCGCTGGTGTGAGTAATCGGCCGCAACCGCGTACCAGCGCCGCCAGCGAGAATGAGCCCCTTCATTGCGGACTAAGGCTAGTTGAGCATGAATAACTAGGGTTTTCACCGTGCCACGCACCTACCTGCACGCATTCACCAAACCGTCGCGGACGGAGTTCGTCACGATGGTGCGCGGTGAGGGCGCTCGCGTCTACGACTCGAACGGCAAGGAATACATCGATGGCATGGCCAGCCTCTGGTACTGCAACATCGGCCATGGCAACAACGAAATGGCCGACGCAATTGCCAAGCAAGTAACCACCCTCGAGTCGTACAACAACTTTGACCCGTTCTCCACCGACATCACCGACGTGCTCACCGACAAACTGCACTCGTTGTCGCCCATGAGAGACAACCGGGTGTTTCTCTGTTCGAGCGGATCTGAGGCCGTTGATACGGCGATGAAACTTGCGCGCCTCGCCCACGTGCAGGCCGGGCGA
The DNA here is from genome assembly GCA_964344465.1 of uncultured Bifidobacterium sp. Taxonomy (GTDB): domain Bacteria; phylum Actinomycetota; class Acidimicrobiia; order Acidimicrobiales; family Ilumatobacteraceae; genus F1-60-MAGs027. The sequence continues at coordinate 17,421 of CAYFNN010000009.1, forward strand.
CCCGAGCGCACGATCATCATCTCGCGCGGACGCGGATATCACGGCACCAACTTTGGTGGCACCAGCGCGCAGGGTCTTCCGTTGAACAAGGTCGGCTACGACCCTCTCGTGCCCGACGTGACACAAGTCGACCCCGACGACATCGAGGCAATGGCGCTGGCCATGAGCCGCGATGGCGCGCGGGTTGCGGCGGTGCTCGTCGAGCCGCTGCAAGGTGCAGGTGGAGTATTTCCGCCGCGCGACGGCTACTTACAGTCGCTGCGCAAATTGTGCGACCAACACGGTGCTTATCTCATTTTTGACGAAGTGATTTCGGGATTCGGTCGTCTCGGATCGTGGTTCGCTGCGCAGCACTTCGGCGTCACACCTGACTTCACCTGTTTCGCCAAGGCAGTGACGTCGGGATACGTGCCACTCGGTGGCGTTTATGTTGGCGCCAACCCCCGCACGGCACTGGAGAGCGACCCGAATTTCTTCTTGCGGACGGGCTACACGTACTCGGGTCATGCCACCGCGTGCGCTGCCGCGCTCAAGAATCTTGAAATCATCGAACGAGATGGGCTTGTTGAACGTGCAAAGCACATAGGTGGGCTCGTTTCGAGTGCACTGCACGCACTGCAGCATGACGGATTAGTAAAAGAAGTTCGAGGTGAAGGTGGCGTCTGGGCCGCTGGCCTGCACAAGCAACACGACGCCATGGCGGTGCGCGACATTGCCTTGCGCAACGGCGCAATCGTGCGCGGCATCGGAGCCGAAACCAACGCGTTCTGCCCGCCGCTCGTCACCACCGATGCAGAAATCGGCCGACTGATGGACGCCTACGCATCCGCACTACAAGAACACGTGAAGGCGGTCAGATGAATCTCCATGGTCGCAACGCACTAGTCACTGGGGGCGCCAGCGGCATCGGCGCCGCCGTCGCCGAATCGATGGTCAAGGCTGGCGCAGCGGTCACCATTGTCGACGTCAACAAAGAAGCACTCGATGCAACCGCCAAACGCCTCGGCGTTCGTGCCGAAATTCTCGACGTTGCTTCGAGCGAAGCATGGGCCGATTTCATTGCGTCGCATGATCATTTCGACCTCGTGCATCTCAATGCCGGTATCACCACGCATCGCAACGTGCTCGACGGTCCGCAAGACCCCACCCAGCCCCCGCTCGTGCGACTCACCGACGATGAATACCGCCGCATCATGGGCGTGAACGTCGACGGTGTTGTATTCGGCGCACGAGCAGTGATACCTGGGATGTGCGAGCGCCGTGCGGGCGACATCGTGGTAACAGCATCTATAGCTGCATTCGTGCCGATACCGCCCGATCCGATTTACGGTCTCACGAAATACGCCGTCTCAGGTCTGGTGAAGTCACTCACAGCACGCCTGGCGGAATACGACGTGTGCATCAGCGCAATTTGCCCAGGCTTCGTCGACACTCCGCTCATCAGCGAACGAGCCCGCGACTGGATTGCGGAACTCGGCATGCCCTTGATGAAAACACAGCAAGTGGTAGACGCGGTGTCGAGTGCGATTACTCGACGCGTCAACGGCGCACATTGGGTTGTGCTACCCGATCAAGATCCGATCTTGCACGAACAAGCGGTGGTGCCGTTTCCGACGAATAATTCATGAAGGTGCCCGTGCCCCGCGCAGCAATGTGTCCGCAGTGACGAAGCCGGTCTTCAACCCATTCGACCCGGCATTTCGCGCCAACCCGCATGCGGTGTACGACGCGCTACGCGAACACGACCCCGTGCATCAGGTGCCGGGCGGCCTCACGGTGCTGACTCGCTACGACGATGTAGCGGCAGTCTTGCGGTCGAACGACTACAGCCGCGACATCGAGAAGTCGGCGACGCCAATTGATACCCCCATCGCCAATCGCCGTCGCGAACGCCGTGGCGACAATTCCGCAAAATCGATCCTCAATCTCGACCCACCCGATCACACGCGCCTGCGTCGGCTGGTTTCCAAGTCGTTCACACCTAGTGCCATCGAACCGCTGCGCGCAATGGTGCAGCGCTACGTCGATGACGCACTCAACGCCGCCGAACAGCGCCTGCGCGACGGTGGCGAATTCGAGTTGATCGACCATCTGGCGTTTCCGGTGCCGTTTCTGGTGATTTCCGAGATGCTCGGCATGCCGACCACACGAGTGGACGAGATTCGCGAGTGGTCACAACTCTTGACTCGCACGCTCGAGCCGACCGTCACATTGCAAGACCTCGACGACACCGATCGCGCGATGGAGGATTTCCTGCCTTTTCTCGGCGAGGTGATCGCCGATCGCCGCGCACGACCTGGCAACGACATGTTGTCGGCACTGATTGCCGCCGAGGAAGCCGGCGACAAGATGACAACCGCCGAACTCGTCACGTTTGTAGTGCTGCTCTATGTTGCGGGCCACGAGACCACCGTCAACTTGGTGGGCAACTCGGTGCTCGCGCTCCTCCATCACCCCGACGAATTGGCGTGGGCGCGCGAGCATGGTCTTGACGCAAATGCCGTCGACGAACTCTTGCGATTCGACGGCCCGGTGCAGCACACCGTGCGAGTTCCGCTCAAGCCCGTGCAGTTTCGCGTTGGCGAGCGCACCATTGACATCGCCGCGGGCAGCCGTGTGCTGACGAGTCTCGGTGCAGCCAGTCACGACCCGAGCGTGTTCGACGAGCCACACCGGTTGAATCTGCGACGACCGAACGCCAACAAACATCTCGGCTTCGCTGCTGGCATTCACTATTGCCTTGGGTCTTCACTGGCGAAGATGGAAACTCAGGTGACCATCGACTCGCTTCTTCGACGATTCTCTCGAATCGATCTGGCCGATGAGCCGCAGTGGCGCGACCGGCTGACTATCCGCGGGGTTGATCGCCTGGTGCTCTCAGTCGCGCGATGAGCGACGAGGTGTCCCAACGGCGTCCACCCATCTCAACGACCTCGCCGTAGTAGCCGTTGACAATCTCGGTTATCGGCAGGTTGACACCGAGTCGTCGGGCTTCGTCAAGGCAAATCGCGAGGTCTTTGCGCATCCACTCGACGGCGAAGCCGAAGTTGAACTCGTTTCGAACCATGGTCTTGGCACGATTGTTCATCTGCCACGAACCAGCAGCACCTTGCGAGATCACTTCGACAAGCGCATCAGGGTCGAGCCCAGCGGCGAGCGCCAAGTTGAGGCCCTCACTGAGACCCTGTGCAATACCTGCGATACAAATCTGGTTGACCATTTTGGCGAGCTGACCTGAGCCGGCATTACCAAGGCGCTTGCAGATCTTGGCGTAACCCATGAGCACGGGGTGGGCGTAGTTGAACACTGCCTCGTCGTCGGCACCACACATCACCGAAAGTTGCCCGTTTTCAGCACCCGCCTGACCACCCGACACGGGAGCATCGATAAAACCAACGCCGTGTTCGGCACACGTTGCGGCGAGTTCACGCGCGAGTGTGGCTGACGCCGTCGTATGGTCGACAATGATGCGCTGGGCGAAACCACTCGAGGTGACGCTGTCAGCAGTGACTCCGGCGAGCACGCCGTCGGCGCCGTACACCACCGAGCGAACATCGTCATCGTTGCCGACACAGATCATCACCATCTCTGCACCAACTGCCGCTTCTCGCGGTGTTGCTGCCGCCCTGCCACCGTTCGCAGCCACCCATGCCGCGGCCTTCGCCGCCGTGCGGTTGTAGACGGTGACCTCGTGTCCTTTGGCTGCAAGGTGACGCGCCATCGGCCCACCCATCACCCCGAGCCCGACGAATGCAACCTTCACGACCAAACCGCCTCTCGCATCAACACCACGCTCACGACCAAGCCGGGCCTTCCGGCGTTACATATGCCGACGTGATGCCGCCGTCGATGATCAGGCTCTGCCCGGTCATCCAGCTGCTCTCATTCGATGCCAAGAACAAGGCGCCGTTCACGATTTCATGCGGCTCACCGAAACGCCCCATTGGGATGTGCACGAGTCGTCGCTCGCGTTTTGCATCGTCGCTCAGGAACTTTGCGAGAAGCGGCGTCATTACTGGTCCCGGGCACAACGCGTTTGCGCGCACGCCTTTGCGTGCGTAAATCGCGGCAATCTCTCGCGTCAATGCGAGCACTGCTCCCTTCGACGCCGTGTACGCCACCTGTGGTGTGGCGGCCCCGAGATGTGCAACGAACGACGCAACATTGACGATGCTCGACGTCTCGCCACAGCGCGTTGCCGATTCGATCATGTACGGGATCGCGTGTCGACACGCGAACATCACGCCTTTGACGTTGATATCGAGCGTCTTCTCGATGACTGCATCGGGCGTCGAAACCGGGTCGTCGTCTGCCGACAGCATGACACCGGCATTGTTGTAGAGCACGTGCAAGTCGCCGAACGTCGTCATTGCAAATGCCACTGCATCGCGAACTGCGGTGTCATCGCTGACGTCGCACTTGACTGCGGCTGCAACTCCGCCCTTTTCAGCGATGGCCTGCAGCACTTCGCTCGCATCATCTACATCTGCAATCACCACGCGGGCGCCCTCGGCGGCAAATCGCTCGGCAGCAACACGACCGAGACCGCTTGCGGCACCAGTGATGAGGGCTACTTTCCCGGCGAGGCGACTCATAGATCAGGCGCGCTCAAAATAGCGCAGACGTTCCCAGTCGGTGACGGTCTGTTGAAAGGTCGACCATTCGTGTCGCGCCATGGTGAGCAGGTGATGATGCACGTCATCACCGAAACACTCACGCGCAATTGCACTGTTTTCCCACAAGTCGGCGGCCTCAGCCAACGTGGTGGGTATTCGCGGCAGATCCTGCGCTTCATAACCGTTGCCCGTGTATGCGTCGCTTAGCTGCAGGCGATGCCGAATGCCGTACAGCCCGGCGGCGATGGTGCCCGCAAACGCAAGATACGAATTGGCGTCGGCACCGGGAATTCGACACTCAACTCGTGTGCCCGCGCCGTGGCCGACCACTCGGTATCCGAGTGTGCGATTATCAACGCCCCATGCAACCGCCGTCGGCGCCCACGAGCCGGGCTGAAAACGTTTGTAGCTATTTACGGTGGGCGCCCAGA
>CAYFNN010000010.1:0-19187 GCA_964344465.1 uncultured Bifidobacterium sp.
GTGCACAAACTTTTGGTGCGTGCTCAGCCATTGATGCGCCAGATGGTGCCGCTGAGTGAGAGCACGTAGAGATCGTTGTGGGCGCGCACGATGGCGACCGGTGAATCAACGGCGTCAAAGTGCAGTGTCGACCGCGGAGCCGAGCCAACATCGGCAGTCGTGAAGTCAGCAGGCATCGACCATACGCGCCCACTGCAATAGTCGGCGAACACATAACGACCCCGCAACGCACCACCGACCGCCACAGCACCGCCGCTGACCGAGCAGCCGTTTTCGCCGTGTTCATAGGCGAACACTGGTGGAGTATGAGTCGGGCTTGATTGGTCGTCATTGAATCGGTCGTTGGCTTCGTACGCACTCCACCCGAAGTCGACCACCTCGCTGCCGTCTCGTGCGGCGACGTCATCAAGAATGCTGACTTCTTCCCACCGGTTCTGGCCGACGTCGGCGAGCCAGAGACGGTCGTTGAACAGATCAACTCTCCATGGGTTGCGCAAGCCCTTGGCGAGAACTACGGCCGAGCCGCGTACGGGATCCACACGCAGAACCTTGCCGAGCATTGACGAGTCGTCAAGTGAGACACGAAGCGGATCGTCGGCGGAACCACCGTCGCCCATCGGCACGAGCAACATGCCGTTGGGTTCGACGACGAGATCACCAGCGTTGTGGTTGCGAAATGGTTGCTCAATGACGATGATTTCTCGCAATGTCGCGCGATCGAACACGCCCGAGGTATCGACAGCGAGTGAGGCGACCACAGTGTCGCCGTTGAGATTGGTGTAGTTGATATAGGCGACGGATCCATCTGGCGAAAACGCGAGGCCGAGCAGGCCCCGCTCGCCATCACCCTCGGTGAGTTCGCTGATGTCGAGCACAGGCTCGCCGGAGAGTTCGCCAGCGAAAAAGCGATGAATCGTTCCGACACGCGAGACGAAGTACACCGCATCGTCGCCAACACGGGCAGTGGCGTCGACTGGTTGGTTGATTTCGACCACCGCAGCGAGCGAGAGCCCATTGAGGTCGTTCGCTGCACCCGACTCGACGCTCGGTACGGCAACGACGTCTGGGTCACCGAGAGCAGGTGCCGTGGTGCCTTGGTTGCTGCACGAAGAGACCAGCACCAACCCGAGGACGACGAGTGAGGCGACCCGTCGCATGTCAAGCCTGGGCGGTCTCGAGCCCCTCGAGCAATGTGTTCCAGCCGAGCACCGCGCACTTGATACGCACGGGATATTTCACCACGCCCTGCAGTGCCTCGATGTCGCCGAGGCGCACGTCGGCGGGGGTCGAGCCGTCGTCTTCCTCGATGGTCATCATCTGTTTGAAACGGCGCGCCACGGCGCGTACGGCATCGACCGGTTTACCTTTCACGGCAGCCGTCATCATCGACGCCGACGCCTGGCTGATTGAGCAACCATGGCCGGTGAATCGCACATCGTGCACCGTGCCATCGCGAACGTCGAGGTAGATCTGAATCTCGTCGCCGCACAAAGGGTTCGACCCTTCGGTGCACACCGCAGGTGGCGGAAGCTCTCCCTTGTTGCGCGGCGTGCGGTAGTGATCAAGTATCACTTCGCGGTAGAGATCTTCAAGATTGCTCATCGTCGGTTGCCGCCCGCCATGATACGAGAGCCAGTAGTCATCATCTAGAAAATACTGCTTACGTCGTCGAGCGCCTCGACCAAGGCATCGACGTCACTTTCATCGGAATAGAGATACATGCTCGCCCGCGCGGTGGCGTTGGCGCCGATGAGGCGCATCAGCGGCTTGGCGCAGTGGTGACCCGCCCGCACATACACATTGTGCTGGTCAAGCACCTGACTGACGTCGTGTGGGTGCACGCCGCGGAATGCGAACGAAAACGTCGCACCGCGCAACTCTGGGTTGGTGGCTCCGTGAATGGTGATGTCGTTGCCGTAGCGATCTTTCAGCGCGCGATAGGCGTAGTTGGTGAGTTCGATTTCGTGTCGACGCACCTCGTTCATGCCGAGTGAGCTCAAGAAATCCACTGCTGCGCCAAGGCCAATGACCTCGACGATTGGGGGAGTGCCTGCTTCGAATTTGGCGGGCAATTCAGCGCATGTGAAATGGTCAAGGCGAACTTCGCTGATCATTCCACCACCACCGAGGAACGGTGGCATCGCATCGAGCAACGTTTCTCGCGCCCAGAACACACCGACTCCGGTCGGGCCACACATCTTGTGGCTGCTGAACGCCAGCATGTCGGCATCCCAGGCCTGCACATCGGTGATCATGTGCGGCACCGACTGGCATCCATCGACGATCGCGATGGCACCGGCACGGTGGGCTGCGTCACAAAGTTCGCGCACGGGATTGATCGTGCCGAGCACATTCGACATCGACGTAAATGCAAACGCTTTCGCGCCGCGCAACAAAGAATCGAGCGAAGAGAGGTCGAGGCGGAAGTCGTCGGTCAGCGGAACCCACCGAATCTCGAAACCCTTCTCGGCGGCCAACATCTGCCACGGCACGATGTTGGCGTGATGTTCCATGTGGGTGAGCACCACTGCATCGCCCTTGGTGAGATTGGCGCGGCCCCACGACTGTGCTGCGAGGTTGAGCGACTCAGTGGCGTTCTTGGTGAAGACCACCTCGCGTGCCGAGCGAGCGTTGATGAATCGTGCCACCTTGGCGCGTGACGTTTCGTAGGCGTCAGAAGCCTCTGCGGCGAGCGTGTAGGAACTGCGACCAATCGGTGCGTATCCCTCGCGCATGAACGTGCTCATCGCATCGATCACGCTGTTGGGCTTCTGCGACGTGTTGGCACTGTCGAGGTAGTGGATTGGCTTGCCGCCGACGTGGCGCTGCAGCATCGGAAACTCGCGACGTAGGGCTGCAACGTCGAGTGCCATGGCTATTTCCGGAATGAGTCGTAGCCAGATTTTTCGAGCTCGGCGGCAATCTCCATACCGCCGGTTGCCACAATGCGGCCATCAATCAGCACGTGCACAAAATCTGGGCGCAGTTCGTCGAGCAGCCGCTGATAGTGAGTGATGAGCACGATGCCCAACGACTGGCGATCACGCCGTACCTCGTGGATTCCCTTCGCGACGATGCGCAGGGCGTCGATGTCGAGCCCTGAGTCGGTCTCATCCAAAATTGCGAGTTCAGGCTCCAAGATCGCCATCTGCATGATTTCGTTGCGCTTGCGCTCACCGCCCGAAAATCCCGTATTGAGGTGTCGGTCGATGAACGAAGAATCCATACCGAGTCGTTTCATCCAGTCCATTGCGGAGAGTCGCAACTCGAGAATCGAGAGATCGATTCCCTTGCGTGCCGACAACGCCTGTCGCAAAAACTGCAGCACCGACACACCAGAGATTTCCTGCGGATATTGAAAGCCGAGGAACATCCCCTGCTTGGCGCGCTCGGTGGTCGACCATGTCGAGACGTCTTCGCCTTTGTAGAACACTTTGCCGCTCGTCACTTCGTAGGCATCCGAAGCCAGCAGCGTGCTTGCGAGGGTCGACTTGCCCGAGCCGTTGGGGCCCATGATGGCGTGCACTTCGCCCTCGCGCACGGTGAGCGAAAAGCCGCGCAAGATGCCGTGCTCGCCTTCGAGCGCCTTGGCGTGCAGGTCTTCGACGCGCAGCAATTCGCGCGGGGCAGCGGCGGCGTTCACCTCGGCAACGCTATTCGCGCGGGGCAATTTCTCCTACGCCGATAGGCGAAATTCAGGCAGCGCGTAACGCCTGCCACAACGACCGGTAGCTGGGGTATTCGATTTCTGTGGTGAGGTATCCCGCGCGCGCGAGCTCTTGGTGAAACTTTGGTAGTGAGCGGAATGGAATTCCGGCGTCCACATGGTGTGAGAGATGGAATCCGATGTTGAACGGCACGAGAAAGAAACGCGCTAATGCCGTCTGACGCACGGAATGGGTTGCCATTCGGCGATCGTCGCCACGTTGCATGCCGCCGTGCTCGGCGACGGAACGCAGACGATTGATCACCCTCCAGACGGTGAGAAACGGCAACAGCCATAACACCAGGTACACCTGTGGCGACCGCAGCACGATGCTGAGTGTCAGCAGCACCACTTGCACAGCGAGAATCTTGCGTTGCGATTGGCGACTCAGCGGGTCAGTGCCACGGAGACCCACGAATTGTTGGCGCAGCAATTTCAGACCAGTTCGTCCGGTGGCGTCTCGCCAAATCTTGCGTCTCCAACTTGCCAGAGTGATTGGGTAATTGGCGTAGAGCGGCATATCAGGCTCTTCGGGGCCGAATTCGTCGCGGTGATGTGCCATGTGTACCCGGCGGTATGCATCGGTGTTCGTAAAAGCCGGATATCCAATCAGCCAGCGTCCCACCCAGTCGTTCACCGATTTCGAAGAGAACAGCAGTCGATGTGCGGATTCATGCATGATCGACATGAATTGTGCGTGCGCGCGCCCCATCAGCAATACTCCGAGCAACCAGCCGAGCGGGTGATTCCACCACAATGTGAAACCGATTACCGTCGCGGTTTGCGCATACAACGACACGATGCTGACTGCGTTTCGCACGTTCGGAATTCGCCGCAGTTCTTCGCGCCAGGCGGTGTCGGGTCGAGCGTCGTCGCGAAGTCGAGTTCCCTCATAGTGCGGGGTCGGCAGCACCGACGGTGTCATGCCACCCAAGCGCGTCTCCTTCATCACCAACCGCGCGCGATCCACTCGTCGAGATGTGGGCGCTCAGCAGCAATCGTGGTGTCGTTGCCGTGGCCGGGCAACACCAGCGTTGCGTCTGGCAACGTAAAGAGCCTGTCGTTGATCGAGCTGATGATCGCGGCAAAGTCGCCGCCTTCGAACTTCGTCGCACCCGGCCCACCCGGAAACAGCGTGTCGCCCGAAAAGAGCAGCGGCGTACCGGCAACTTGGAAGCAAATCGAGCCCGCGGTATGGCCGGGAGTATGCAGCGCATGCAGTCGCACTCGGCCCACTTCGATGACTTCCGTGTCGTCGAGCAGCACGTCGTAGCCGACCTCTTTGAGTCGTGGTGCATCGAGCGCGGTGACAGCTACCTCGTAGCCCGCCTCGCGCATCGCAGGAACCGCCTGAATATGGTCCCAATGTCCATGGGTCTCGAGTACCCGCCGTACGCCGAGGCCGGTGCAGATTTCCAGCAGTCGCTCGTGCTCATTCGCCGCATCAATCAGCACCGCCTCGCCAGTGCTTCTGCAGCGCACGACGAACACGTTGTTGTCAACGGGTCCGACCACGAGCTTGTGCACTTCGACCTCGGGGTTTTGCCAGTGCAGGGTGGCCACACCCCGATTCTCGCACCAGTGCCGTTTGAGCGGTGCCGTCTGGGTGGTGCCGTTTGGGCGCCCGGCTGGCTCCGATTGGCGGATTTCGCCCGCCGTCCGACAGTATGAGGGGCATGAACTTTGCCTTCACCGAAGAACAAGAAGAACTCCGCAAGACCGTGCGCGCCTTCCTCGACTCGAAGTCGCCCGAGACCGCGGTTCGCACCCAGATGGAGACCGAACAGGGCTACGACAAGTCGGTGTGGGATCAGATGGGTTCGCAGATGGGTCTCATGGGGCTGCACATCCCGGAGGAGTTTGGCGGCATGGGTTTCAGCTACGTCGAGCTCGGCGTGGTGCTCGAAGAGATGGGTCGCGCGTTGTTGTGCGCGCCGTATTTCTCCACCGTGGTGCTCGCTGCCAACGCTCTGTTGCACAGTGGCGACGATGCAGCAAAGAAGAAGTATCTGCCTGGTATCGCAGCTGGTGAAACCATCGCCACGCTCGCTTGCACCGAACCGTCGGGCAAGTGGGATGAAGCAGGTGTCACGATGAAGGCGTCGGGCTCAGGCTCGAAGTTCACGCTCGATGGCACGAAGATGTTCGTGATTGACGGCCACACCGCATCGTTGATCATCGTCGCTGCTCGCACCGCCAAGGGCGTGTCGCTCTTTGCCGTCGACGGCAATGCCAAAGGTCTCACTCGCACCGCGCTGTCGACGATGGATCAGACGCGCAAGCAAGCCAAGTTGGAATTCAAGGGTGTCGAGGCTGAGTTGATCGGTACCGAAGGCAAAGGCTGGGAAGTGTTGAGCAAGGTGTTCGACCTCGCAGCGGTAGCGCTTGCCGCCGAGCAGGTCGGTGGTGCGCAAAAGGTGCTCGACATGGCGGTGGAATACGCGAAAGTGCGTGTGCAGTTCGGCCGCCCAATTGGTTCGTTCCAGGCGATCAAGCACAAGTGCGCCGACATGTTGCTCGAAGTCGAGTCAGCCAAGTCGGCCGCCTACTACGGCATGTGGTGTGCGAGCGAAATGAATGAAGAGCTCGCATCGGTGGCGTCGCTGTCGAAGGCCTATTGCTCAGAGGCGTATTTCCATGCCGCGGCCGAGAACATCCAGATTCACGGTGGTATCGGCTTCACCTGGGAACACCCGGCGCACCTCTACTTCAAGCGCGCAAAGAGCAGCGAGCTGCTGTTTGGTGATCCGGCGTACCATCGCGAGCAACTCGCGCAGCGCATCGGCATCTGAGCCCCGTCACTCTCGCCTTCGTCGCCGTTTCGGCGGCTCTGGTGTTCGTCATTGCCGCAGTGGCGGTCGGTCGGGAAGCACGTCGGCTAGATGCCGTCGCGCCGCGCGCGGTGTATGAAATTGAGGATGCAGTGCAGTTCGTGGCCGGTCGTCTCGCCTCCGAATCACAGGCACGACTGACCTTCGACGACCTGCGCACGCTGCTGCGAGCCCACCTGCGTTGGCTGCACGATAAAGGACTTCAGCCAGCTGATGTGATCGACCGCCGGCAAGACATCGACGTCGACGTGGTGGTCGACGAAGACACACTCACCGCGTGGCTCTTGGCTGAAGCCGAGCGGCGCGATGTGGAAGTGCTCGACGACGTTGATGTGTATCGCGTGGTGCGGGCACACCAGGAATATTTCGAAGCGATCGGGGCGGTGGGCCCAGAGGCCGACGGGTGAGGCGGGCCTGGCGCGGCGCCACATCGGCGCGGCGACTAGCCCATTGCCTCTTCGTAACTGCGGTCGGTGTGAAAATCTGAGCGCCACAGATTGATGTAGCGCTGCAGTCGCGGATTGAAGTAGGGGTCGTCGTCGAGGATGTCGCCCCACCGATGGCCGAGCTTTGCGACTTCCGCATCGATGCGCAACGCCACGCGGGTCTTTGACTCAAAGTGGAAGAACTTGGCATGCGGGGTGAAGATGACGCGATAGCCGGCCTGCTGCACCTTGAGTGCGAAGTCGATGTCGTTCCAGTTTCCCGGAAACTGCGTGCTCAGCCCACCAACTTCTTCGAACACTTTGCGCGATGTCAGTAGGCAGGCCGCAATCACGCTTGATGCCTCGCGTTGCACGCGCACGTAGTTGTGCGCACCGCGCGTGTCGGCCGGCTGCAAGCGATACATATCGGTGGGGTCGGGGCTGAAGATGTGACCCGCACTTTGAATTGTGCCGTCTTCGAAATACAAGATTGGCCCAACTATGCCGACGGTCGGATCCGCAAAGAACGACAGCAATGTCTCCAGCGCGTCGGCAGAGATGATTTCCGTGTCGTCGTTGAGCAACAACACGTAGTCGCCGCGCGAGTGGGCAACGCCAATGTTGTTCTTCACTGCGAAGTTGAAAGCCTGGTCGTAGTCAACAATCACCAGGCGGTCGCCACCAAGGCGGGCAAGCTCGGTGCGTACATCGGCGGGTGTCGGGGTGTCGGCAACGATGACGAACTCGAGTTCTTGGTAGGTCGACTTCTCCAGCAGAGTGCGCACGGTATGCACCACGAGGGGCACATCCTCGCCTCGCACCTCAGCGCTGCTGCCTCGTGTGGGAATAATCACAGAGATGAGTGGTCGTCTCGTCAGATGTCGCTTCACGCGAACGGCCGGAGTCTGGGCATCAAACTCGACGTCGGCCGAGATGCCGACACGTTTGAGATGTGCGGTCACTGCGGCGGGGTTTGCAGAAGGCAGAAAGTTGGCGCTCGGTGTCACCGTGAAGATCTCGGGAATGCGCACCACTTGATTGGCGAGTTCGCACAGTCGCAGGTTGCGATCGTGTGCGTCTGTGGCGGTGAGTTCTGCGAGCCCACCGGCCTCATCGACGAGTCGACGACGCACGACAAGCGTGTCGCCGATGTAGTTGTGCGAACGCAGACGCTCTGGCGAATACGACGGCCGCCGCTGGTACGAGGGCAATCTGTCGGCTCGCTTGATGTCGTGGCGGGTGTCGCCGTACAGTACGTCGACATCGGGTGATGCGGTTGCCGCAAAGTGCAGAGCATCGCGAGTGATGCTGTCACCGGCACCGATGAAGACCACCCACTCGGCTGTTGAGTCGTCACCCAGAGTGATTCGCCTGCCTACTTCTAGCGCTGAACCCGTGGTCGCAAGGTGCCAGTGCCGGCGACCCCAGCCAAGCCCACGCAGTGACGACGCAGTGGCGAGTACGGCACCACGCGAGGCATCTCGCGCATCTGTGGCGAAGACGAACGTCGACAACTAACGCGCCATTCGTTTCTTCAGTGCCATTCGCAGACCGAAGGGCAGGTTGCGATAGACGAATCGAATCGGGCGCAACCAGTCGAGATGAATCCAATCGTTTGGCTTCTTATGAAATTCGTAGTCACGAACGAGTGACTTCCCGTCTGATGCAAGTGCCCGAGCGCGGCGGTCGGCGGCTCGTTGCCCGGCTTCGGCATCGGTTGCCGCCCAGCGTTGCAGCAGGGCTTCAACCTCGTGTGCGTCGCGCGGTGGTTTCACTCGTTCCTCGTCTGTTGCAACTAGATCATCACGTTGAAGTTCGTCATGATGCGTGCGGCGAGGTCGGCATCACCTTCAAACTTGACGCGCGAGTCGCCTGGCTGCCAGAACTGGCGACCACAGCACATGGCGAAATACGCCTCGCTGTCGATGGTGACGGTGCACGCGGGCTGCACGGCAGCATCGACCAACTTGGCGCGCCCCGCTTCGGTTGCAACGTGAAATTCGGCTTGTACGGCACCGGTAATCCGCATGGTCACCGTGCTGCCGTCGGGCGCCTTGGCTCGCTTGCCGACCACCATCGGCAGAGAGCGAACAAACCGTGAGAGGCTGTGTCGCGCCGCCGCACCCCCTTGATTTCCGGGTTGATGGACGACACGGCGAATGTCTTGTTCGTGTACCCAGGCGTCCATCACGCGTATGTGCATGAAGTCGGCGAAGGTTCCGGGGCCGGTTGGCGTCATCATTTCGCGGGCATAGTAGGCGTCATCAGCGGTAGCAAAAACCTGACGTCGTTTGGCCTGGATCTCTTTCCACTCTGCAAACACTGCGCTTCCCGCGAGTGCGCGTCGGGCGTCGACCTCGTGTTCGTTGAATTCGCCAATCGGGTTCTTCACGTTCGAGAGATCCGTCGCTCGATGTGCGGTACCCGCTTCGCCGTGCAGGCCCTTTTCGGACGACACAAGATGCGACAGCGTGTCCTGCACCGTCCAGCCTGGCAACTCGGTCATCGTCTTCCACTGCGACTCGTTCAGCGTGGCGAGCATCGAGTCAAGAGAATCCCACACGCTCTGCAGCATGTCGATGAGTTCGGTTGGGCGGCTCATCGTGCGTGGCGTCTCATGTTGCGTGTTGGTTCAGAGTGCCGGGTTCTGCACGGTTTGCCACTCACGTGCTCGTAGGTATGGATTGAAGGCATCGCCGATGTGTGTCAAGTCGGCTGCAGTCTTTGGCACCTTGAGCTCATAGAAGTGCGGGAACTGCGCCATGCCGTGTACCAAGTTCCAGAGTCGCACGGCATCGTCACCCATCGGTGCCGGCACGATGACCGGCCCGAACACCGCACGACCGGTGGCCGGCACGATGATTGGCACGCCGAACCCGCCGAGTTGTTGTACCGCGAAGTCGTGGTCTCGGCGCACATCGTCATGCGTCGTTTGGTCGGCAAGTGCCGAAGTCCACGTGTCGTCAGGAGCGCCGATTGTGGCGAGCAATCGCCGGGCCGTTTCTTCTTCGTAGGGGCGTTGGCCTTCGAGGTGCAAGGCATTGGCGCTCGCCAGATACCACTTGCCGCACAGGTCGTTGTCGATGCGTCGCAGCCATGCGGCGATACGAAGGGGAGTCCATCCGTAGGAAATTTCGCGTTCCCACGGCATCTTCTTGCCGTCTACGTGGTTGATTACTTCAAGGCTGAACAGTTTCCAGTTCACCCGCAGGCCAGTGAGCCGCTGCACTTCCCGAATCCACAGTGAGGTTTGATGGGCATACGGACACATCGTGTCGAAGTAAAAGTCCACCGCTTCCGGAGCCGAAGCCATACCAGAACCCTAGGTTAGATTTGTTGCGTGCAACGCCCCGGGCGCTTTGAACACACGCGGTTTTTGGGCGACAAGCGCTCACAACTGGTGTACGACGTTGACGCGTGCACTGACGCCGCAATCATTGACGACATCGTGGCGAGCAACTCCGGTATCTGTTTTGGGCCCGACACGCTCGCCGAGGCACGCAACCGCGGATATCGACTCGCCACCGCGTGAACGGTACGTTCGCCTCGGGCGCTCTCACACTGCAGCGATACCTCAATCAAGGGCCGACCCGCGGTGCCGCGCGGCCCGCCGTGCTGTTGTGTCATGGGTTTCCCATCGGCCCGCAAGATGCCCGGCACTCGGCGAGCTCGTTTCCGGAGTTGATTGACCGCATCGCCAATGAGCTCGGGTGGAGCGGAATGACCTTCACGTTTCGCGGATGCGGAAACAGCGAAGGTGACTTCTCGATGCAGGGATGGATCGAAGACACGCGCGCCGCCATCGATCATCTCGTTGCCGAGTGTCAGCCGACGCAGGTGTGGCTGCTCGGCACCAACACGGGTGCGTCGGTGGCGCTCTGTGTTGCCGCCGACGACCCGCGAGTGAGTGGGGCGGCGTTGCTCGGGCCACGCGCTGATTTTGATGACTGGGCCGAACACCCACGCCGGCTACTTGAACACTCGCGCGAGATTGGTGCAGTGCGCAGCCCATCGTTTCCACCGCAGTTCGACGAATGGAGCCGCGAGCTTCGCAGATTTCGACCCGCCGAGGCTGCGCGACGATTTGCGCCCCGACCACTGTTGCTCATGCATGGAGATGAAGACGAGCTGGTTCCCGAGAGTGATTCGCGTTCACTCGCCGAGGCACATGGCACCGCCGAACTGCATGTGATTCCGGGCGGAGGTCACCGTTTGCGCCATGACCCGCGGGCCATTGCGATGCTGATCGGCTGGCTCGACCGACAACGTGTGTAGTGACGAGCCGTCTAGCGGTCGTAACCGTCGGGATGACGCTCGTGCCATCGGTACGCGCTCGTGATGATCTCGCGTAGATCGCGCGTGGCGCGCCAACCGAGTACCGCACGAATCAGCGTCGGATCCGCATAGACGGCGGCAGGGTCGCCTGGGCGCCGCGCGGCGACAACGTGCGGCAACGTTCGCGAAGTTACCGACTCGGTTGCGTCGATGAGCTGGCGCACTGATGTGCCCTGCCCGGTGCCCACGTTGCATGCCAGCGACGAACCACCGTTTGCGAGATAGTCGAGTGCCTTCACGTGGGCATCCGCGAGATCGGAGACGTGCACGTAGTCGCGCACGCACGTGCCATCGGGAGTTGGGTAGTCGTCGCCGAAGACTTTGAGCTGACCTTGACCGCCGAACAATACGCGCATGACCACCGGCACCAAATTGGTGGTGAGTGTGAAGTCTTCGCCCATGTCACCCGACTCGTGTGCACCAGCGGCGTTGAAGTACCGCAGGCTGACCGAGCGCAGACCCACGGCATCACATGATCTGAGGAAGTTTTCGATGTCGGCTTTGGATTGCGCATACGGGCTCTGTGGCCGCAGTGGCGCGTCTTCGTTGACCGGTGACGAATCTGGCATTCCATAGACGGCCGCCGAAGACGAGAAGACGAACTTCGAGACGTGATTCTCGAGCAGCGTCTCGACGAGCGCGATGGTGCCCGAGACGTTGTTCTTGTAATACCTCAGTGGCTGGGCGACTGATTCTCCGACCGCTTTGTAGGCAGCGAAATGAATCACCGAGTCGACCTCGTATTTGCGACATATTTTGGCCACCACGCGCTGATCGGCAATGTCACCGACTACGAGGTCGATGTCACCGACGGCATCGCGGTAACCACGCTCGAGCGTGTCGAGCACCACGACATCACGACCAAGTTCGGTAAGCAGTCGTGCAGTATGCGAACCGATGTAGCCCGCCCCACCGGTAACGAGAATCGTCACTTTTTTGCGACCTTGCCCTTGGTGGCGCTACGTCGTTTGGTTGAACCAGACACTTTCGTGGTGCGCTTCTTCAGCGGTTTGCTCGCCTTGTCACGGTCGCGAGCTTTCTCCAGTTGCTTGAAGCGGCGCACCTTCAGTAGGGCGGCGGCAGAGTCGATGTCGGCCACGGTGCGCATGCGATGATCGCCGAAGGGCTTGGCCACCTGCTGCCAACCCTCGGGCGTGATGTCGAAACGTTTGGCGAGAAGCGCCACGAAGATGCGGGCCTTTTCGTCGCCAAAGCCGGGAAACTTGCGCAGTCGCATGTACAACTCACGGGCATCTGCAATATCGCGCCAGACGTTTGCCCCGTCGTCTTGATAGTCACTCGCAATCACCGCGCAGAGCTCGTGAATGCGCCGCGCCATCGATGCGGGGAACCGATGAATTGCCGGCTTTTCGCAGCACATCGCAACGAATTGGTCGATGTTCATCGCGGCGATACGCGAAGGCACGAGATGACCGAGACGCTCACCGATCGTGAATGGCCCAGTGAATGCCCATTCCATCGGCACTTGCTGATCGAGCAACATGCCAATGAGCAATGCCGTGCCGTCGTTGCGCAGCAACCGGTCGGCCGCCGGTTTACCAGTGACGTAAAGGTCGCTCTTCATGCGCTCACCATCGTCGCAGAATCGCTAGGCAAACAGCGGGTTCAATGCTTCGGGGTTGAGGCCGTAGTGCGCGATGGCATCGGCAACGATCTCTGGCTTCAACTCGCCGCGTGCAGCGAGCGCGTGCAGCGTGGCAACCACGACGTGCGGCATGTCGATTTCAAAGTGGTGACGCAGCGACTCTCTGGTGTCACTACGACCAAAGCCATCGGTGCCGAGCGGAATGAAAGTGCGGCTCGGCACGAAACGGGCCACTTGTTCCGGCACGATGCGCATGAAGTCGGTTACTGCAACTATCGGGCCGCTGCCGTCGTCGAGCAAGCGGGTGACATCGGCTTCACGCGGGGCAGCGGTTGGGTGCAGCCGGTTCCAGCGTTCGACGTCGAGCGCATTCTCGCGCAACGTCTTGTACGACGTTGCCGACCACAGATCGCAGGCAACCTGCCAGCGCGATTCAAGTTCTGACGCGGCAGCGCGTACGGCCGAATGGGCCGAACCCGAGAACAACAATGTGGCGCGGTGCCTGCCTTCGCCTGCGTCAGCCCACTTGTAGAGCCCGCGCATGATTTGTGCGTCGAGATCGGCGGCCGCGGGTCGGGCGGGCATCGGATAGTTCTCGTTGTAGAGCGTGACGTAGTAGAACACGTCGTTCTGAACTTCGCCATACATCTCGTGCAGACCACTGCGCACGATGGCGGCCACCTCATAGGCGAATGCCGGGTCGTAGGCGCGGCACGGCGGCACGGTGCTGGCCAAGACGAGCGAGTGGCCGTCTTGATGTTGCAGGCCTTCGCCGAGCAAGGTGGTGCGACCGGCGGTGGCGCCGAGCAAGAATCCGCGCGTGCGTGCGTCGGCAGCCTGCCAGATGAGGTCACCGACTCGCTGGAAACCGAACATCGAATAGAACGTGTAGAACGGCACCATCGGTACACCCCGCGTGGAATACGACGTGCCCGCGGCGATGAAACTCGCGAGACTGCCGGCTTCGGTGATGCCCTCTTCGAGAATTTGGCCGTTTGACGACTCGCTGTACGACAACAACAGGTCGTGGTCGACGGGCTCGTACTTCTGGCCCTGTGAGGCGTAGATCTTCAATTCGCGGAAGAGCGAGTCCATACCGAACGTTCGCGCTTCATCGGGGATGATCGGCACGACTCGTTCACCGAACGCCTTGTCGCGGGCCAAGTTGCGCAAGAGACGCGTGAAGCCCATCGTCGTGCTGACCGATTGGTTGTTGCTACCCGAGTCGAACTCGCGAAATGCGTCGTCGCTGGGCAGCGAGAGCGGTCGTCGAGCCGTTGTTACGCGCTTGGGAACGAAACCGCCCAACGCTCGACGACGTTCGACCAAGTATTGGAACTCCACCGAATCCTCCGGCGGGCGGTAGTACGGGGCAACGTCACCCTCAAGCATCGCGTCGGTGATTTCATCGTTGAGATGCAAACGATCTCGCAACACTCGCAACTGCTCGACGTTCATCTTCTTGATCTGGTGCGTGGCGTTACGACCCTCAATTTCGGGCCCGAGAGTCCAACCTTTCACCGTCTTGCAGAGGATTGCCGTCGGTCGACCCGAGCCCAGGTTGTCGCTAGCCGCCTTGAACGCGGCGTACACCTTGCGATAGTCGTGACCACCGCGTGGTAGCGCCTGCAGTTCGGCATCGGTGAGGTGTGACACCATCTCGCGCAGGCGCGGGTCTGGGCCGAAGAAGTTCTCGCGAATGTAGTTGCCGTCTTCAACGGTGTAGCGCTGGAACTCACCGTCGACGGTGGTGTTCATCTTGTTGAGTAGCGCACCTGACACGTCGCGGGCAAGCAGTTCGTCCCACTTCGAGCCCCACACGACCTTGATGACATTCCAGCCGGCACCGCGGAAGACGGCTTCGAGCTCTTGAATGACCTTGCCGTTGCCGCGCACCGGGCCATCGAGTCGCTGCAGGTTGCAGTTAACCACGAAGACCAGGTTGTCGAGATGCTCACGTGAGGCGAGCGAGAGCGCACCCAACGATTCGGGCTCGTCACACTCGCCGTCACCGAGAAACGCCCACACGCGACTGTTCGCGGTGTCGTCGAGTTGACGGTTGGCGAGATAGCGATTGAACCGCGCGTGATACAACGCGGTGATGGGCCCCAGGCCCATCGAAACGGTGGGAAACTCCCAGAAGTCGGGCATCAAGCGCGGGTGCGGATACGAAGACAGGCCCCGACCACCGCGACCAATCTCCCGACGGAAGTGATCGAGATCGCTCGATTCAAGTCGACGCTCGATGAACGCGCGCGCATACACGCCGGGTGCAGCGTGACCCTGAAAATAGACGTGGTCGCCGGGCTGGCCGCTGTCTTTTCCGCGGAAGAAATGGTTGAAGCCGACTTCGTACAGCGACGCCGATGAGGCGAAGGTGCTGAGGTGGCCGCCGATGCCCTCGGCGTTGGCGTTCGCGCGAACCACCATCATCGCCGCATTCCAACGGATGTAGGCACGAATGCGCCGCTCGAGATGTTCGTCACCGGGGAACCACGGCTCTTGTTCGGCGGGAATCGTGTTGACGTACGGCGTCGATACCGTCGCCGGAAAACTCACCTGTGTGGCACGAGCCCGCTCGAGCAGTCGCGACAAGAGATACCGCGCGCGGTTCTTGCCTTGCACCTCGACGATTGAGTCGAGTGAGTCGAGCCACTCCTGCGTTTCTTGCGGGTCGGTATCGGGCAGTTGGTGAACCGAGCCGTCAAACAGCATGCATACAGTCTCGCAGGTGTTGCGCAAAGTGCCACCCGTGGCGCGTACCCATCGGTAAGGATGCTCACCGTGGTTTCAGGCGAGGCCGGCGGCTCAATGTCACCTAATGGCACAACGTCATTTGGCGACGCTGCAGGTGATCGCGTGGTGTACGCCGACGGGGCATGCTCGGGCAACCCTGGCCCCGGTGGATGGGCGTGGGCGTTGGCTCCACGTGGTGAGGTGTGCGACAGTGGCGGCGAAGCCCGCACCACCAATCAACGAATGGAACTCCTGGCGGTACTCAGTGCATTGCGCACCCTCGGCGGCGAACCGGGTCGCATCGTGGTGGTGAGCGACAGTCAATATGTCGTCAAGTGCTTCACCGAGAGTTGGTGGCAAGGCTGGTTGAAGCGGGGGTGGCGAAACAGCCAACGCGAACCAGTCGCCAACCGCGATTTGTGGGAGCCATTGATTGATGCGGTGCGCACGCGCGGTGACGTGGAGTTTCGCTGGGTGAAAGGGCACAGTGGCGACCCGATGAACGACTTGGTCGATGCGCTCGCCGTCGCCGCAATCGAACGCGTGCGCTAGCGTTCGCCGCCATGGAACTTACGAACGCCAGTGCAATCGTCACCGGTGGCGCAAGCGGCATCGGTGCCGCCGCCGCCCGCCTCCTCGCCAAGAAGGGTGCAAAGGTCGTCGTCGCCGACCTGCAAGCCGACAAGGGCGAGGCTCTCGCCAAAGAGATTGGTGGAGCCTTCTGCAAGGTCGATGTCACCAACACCCAAGACATCATCAATGCCACGGAGATGGCAAAGTCGATGGGCCCGATTCGTGCACTCGTCAACTCTGCGGGCATCGGCTGGGCGCAGCGCACCGTCGGTAAAGACGGCACCTATGAGTCGGCCGCCAACCTCGATGCGTTCAAGAAGGTGATTGCGATCAACCTCGTTGGTTCGTTCGACTGCATTCGCATCGTCGGCACGGCGATGAGCCGCAACGAGCCGCTCGCGCACGGCGAACGAGGTGCAATCGTCAACATTGCCTCGGTCGCGGCCTTCGACGGGCAAATTGGTCAAGCGTCGTATTCGGCCTCGAAGGGTGGCGTCGTAGGTATGACGCTGCCAATTGCGCGCGACCTCGCCGCCATCGGCGTGCGTGTCAACACGGTCGCGCCGGGTCTTATCGATACGCCGATTTACGGTCAGGGCGATGCGAGCGAAGCATTCAAGACCAACCTGCAAAAGGGTGTGCTCTTCCCACAGCGGCTCGGTGATGCAGAAGAACTCGCATCAATGGTGCTCGAGTGCATCACCAACAGCTACATGAATGCCGAGACGATTCGTGTCGACGGTGGCATTCGCATGCCACCGAAGTAACCCACGGCCGATTGTGCCGAAGACAGACCCGGTCAGTCGCTTCGTTCAGCACACGCATCCGTTCACGCCGTACGACGAACGTCCGCCGTTTGACGCTAAGGATTTTGCGGGGCGCATTCCCCACGACGACATCCTGCCGCAGTTGGTGGGCGATGCGTTTCGTCACCGAGTTGGCGTGAAGCCGCTGGATGTCGCCAACTGGTTCGTGCGCGACAACGAATGGCAGCCGACCATCGACATGAAACATCGACTGATCGCCAAACGTCGCAACGACGTCGTGAGTTTTCGTGACGATGCCCACGACGTGGCACAAGAGGCTGCCGAGTTGGTGCTCGGATGGCTCGGTCGAACTCCGACGGCAACAGGTGTGGATGCTCTGGTCGAAGCCGCAGGCGCGGTGCCCGACGACCTGACGGTGCTGCGATCGGTACCAACCGATGATGGCGAGAGTCTTCCGTTCGTCGCCGGGGTGGTGTGCTCGCCGAGCCGCTGGCGACTCGCCGAAAAGATCGGCCACGACATGTTGGCGGTGCACAAGCCGGTGGCGCTGTACGCCGAACACATTGGTGCTGCGGTTGACACCACGCTCACTCGGTTGTCACCCGACAAGCCGATTTGGCGGTCGAATTGGACTCTTGAAGATCACCCCGCGTTGTTTCAGCCGTTCGCACCCGATGGTCCGATGGTCGAAGAGCCCGACGAATTGTGGATTCGCATCGAGCGCGAAACGTTGCGTCGCCTGCCACGCACGCGCGGAATCCTCTTCACGATTCGCGGGTTTCAAGAGCCGCTCTCGACCTACGTGCAGCGGGGCCCGGAAGTCGTGCGCACACTGCGCGAACTCGTCGCCCGTTTGCCCGATTCACTGGCGCGTTACAAGAGCGTCTACGACTACCGCGAATTCGTGCTCAAGTGGCTCGACTCGCTGCTTGCTGCTCACAACTAATTCGGCCTGCGCCGTGGCGGGCGTAGCGGTTACCCACGGTGATATCGCGCGCCGTGGCGCGCGTCAGGTGGTGTAGTCGGCGTTGATGCGCACGTAGCCCGCTGAGAGATCGCAACCCCACACGGTTGCCTCGGCATTGCCCGTATTCAGCGTGACGTGAATCAACACTTCTTCACCGCGCATGTAGGTGCTCAGACGTGCAAGGCCCGCATCATCGAGTTGACTCGGAAACACTTCTTGCGTACCGAAGCGAATCGTTACACGATCTTGCTGAATGTCGAGAAATTGCGCGCACTTGCCGATGGCCATTGCCACGCGACCCCAATTGGGATCAGCACCGTGCACTGCGGTTTTGACGAGCGGCGAATTGACGATAGAACGTGCCACGACGACCGCTTGATCCTCGTCGCGCGCTTGGTCGACGCATACTGCGATGACCCTCTCAGCGCCTTCGCCGTCGCGCGCAATTTGCTTGGTGAGTGAAAGCAGTACGGCATGCAACGCTTCGCCAAACGACGTCAAGTCGACCGCACCGGCGGCACCGCTGGCGAGGCACACCGTCGTGTCACTGGTTGAGGTGTCGGTGTCGATTGAGACGCGATTGAACGTGTGCTCGACGGTGCGTCGAAACACCGTTTCCAGTTCAGAGCGTGTGATGTTTGCATCGGTAAAGATCAGTGAGATATGGGTTGCCATGTCGGGCTCGATCATTCCGACCCCCTTGGCGACGCCAACGACTCGGGCACGTGAACCGCGCACAGTGGCCTCGGCAATCTTCGGGCGCGTGTCGGTGGTCATGATCGCTCGGGCGACGAGATGTGCATCGGTACCGAGCGGTTGCGACGGCAATGCGGCGATACCGGCCCGAATGCGCTGCATCGGATACTGCCGACCGATAACCCCGGTCGATGCAACGACGAATTCGGCTTCGTCACATCCCAGTCGTGTGGCAACGCCCGCGACGAGCTCGCGCGCGTTGCGCATGCCTTCGTCACCCGTTGCAACGTTCGAGTTCTTTGACAGCACCACTACGCCGCGTGTACGACCAGTGGCGACGAGGTCGCGACTCAACAGCACGCTTGCTCCGGCGAATCGGCTCTTGGTGAACATGGCAACGCCCTGGGTGCCTGGTGCGCCGAGCACGACGACGAAGTCGAGAGAGTCGTCTTTGACCCCGATATTCGCGGTGTGGGCGGCGAACCCGGTGGGCAGTGTGGTCATGTGTGGGCGGCGAAGTCGGCGGAGAGTGAGGCTACGAAAAG
>CAYFNN010000010.1:19287-22021 GCA_964344465.1 uncultured Bifidobacterium sp.
GGCAGTGTGGTCATGTGTGGGCGGCGAAGTCGGCGGAGAGTGAGGCTACGAAAAGTGTTTGGCGAGATTCAACAAGGTCTTGCGCATCGCGGCCTCGTTGTTGGCGATTGCATTCATCATCTTCAGCAAGAGCGGAGACCGATTCTTTGAGTAGTCGAACTGCTCGGTCACCAGCGTGCCGCCCTCGACGGGCTCGAGCAGGTAGCGCCATATGTGCCCACCGAAATGTCGCCAGCCGATTCGTTTCGCCTCGTCGAATTCCACGACGGTATTCGTGATGCGGTAGGGCAAACCGATGCGCATCGACATGCCGAACCTGGCATTCAGCGACAGTCGAGCCGGAGCCTGCAGGTCGCCACGCACCGACCCAGAACCGTCGATTACTGCATGCATCTTGGGATCGGCGAGCACATCAAACACCTGTTGGGCGGTTGCCGGCACGAATTGCGAGACCGACACGACCTTGCGTTGCGGGTCGTGGGCTGGCGTGCTGTGGTGGGCGGCAGTGTTGCTCATGCGTTGAAGGCTACGCAAGGGCGCCGGCGACGAGTTCGCCGCAGCGACGACCCGAGTAGAGCGCACCCTGCAGTGACCCGGTGTCGCGGTGGTCGCCGCACACGAAGATGCCATTGCCCAGTGCCAGATTGCGTTTCGGTGAGAATGGCGGTCGCTGTTCGACGCCGGCATGCGCGATGCGATAGGTGCGCAGATGCCGCCACTGGTCGACCTGCGAACCCCACCAGCCACGCAGTTGATCGCGAGCCAAAGACTCAAGATCGCCGTCGATGATGTCGGGGAGTGCTGCGACCACGAGATGCTGACCTGCCGGTGCATAGCTCGGTGCGACATTGCTCAGCACCGCGGCGTTCAAAACAGGGCCACGTCCGGTGCCATCAAGCACGACAAGCTTGGTTGCTGTTGGTGCACGAGTTGCGGCGAAATACACCGCACCGGCACGACGCGACGCTCGCTCGGGCAGTGACACGAGTTGGCGGGCAGCCGGAAGTTCGGCAGCGACGATCACGGCACGACACTCGATTCTTCGGCCATCACTCAAGACGACCGACTGGCTCTCGATCGCAGCCACACGCATGTTCACATGCACCACTCCGGGCAAACGATCGGCCATCTGGCGGGGTAGTGCTCCCATGCCGAGACGAGGCACACCACTTTCTCCCGCGCTCAGACTGCGAAAGATGATGTCGAACATTCGTCGTGAAGTGGTGAGCGACGGGTCCAGCTGGATTCCACCGAACAACGGCCTGAAGAATCGATCGATCATCTTCTGCGAGAACCCGGCCCGACGGAGTGCGACGACGGTCGGAAGATCGTTGCCGCCGAGCAGCTCACGGGCATCGCCGCGCAGGGTTCGTGAGCGCAAGAGAGCGATGCGTGCTTTGTCGAGGGGGCTGCCGATGGGTGCCCGCACCGTAGGCAGCAATGTGCTCGGTGAGCGGAACGGATCGCCCACCACGTACGACCGCCCTCGGCGCATCACCAATGCGCCTGGGTCGAACGTGTGCACGTCAAGTGCCGTGAGATCGACCTGGCGGCGCAGCTCGGGATACGCAGTCAGCAGAATCTGAAACCCGCGGTCGAGCCGGAAACCGTCGACGATGTCGGTGCGTACGCGACCGCCGACATCGTCTTGCGCTTCAAGCACTGCAACATTGAACGACTTGTTGTGCAGGTGGCGTGCGGCGGCAAGCCCGGCAAGCCCGGCGCCAACAACGACGACATCAACTCTTGCCGGCAGAACACTCATGAGATTCGTGCCGCCATCACGCTCGGCCCACCGACACGATGCGCTGTCACCGCTTGAGAAGTGAGCGCAGCGCGATCTCCAACGTGGGGTGCGCAAACTGAAATCCGTCACCCGACAGCACACGCGGAATCACACGCTGGCCGGTGAAGAGCAACGCATCTGCAAGCTCGCCGCCGAGCAACAACTTCGGACCGAACGACGGCACCGGCACAATGGCCGGTCGACGAAGTACGCCGCCGAGCACGCGGGCAAACTCGACGTTGGTTACTGCGGCTGGCGCCGTGAGGTTGACCGGACCAGACACCGAACTCGTGAGCAGATGTGTGATCGCGGCGATTTCATCGTCGATGGAAATCCAGCTCTGCCATTGGTCGCCGCGACCGAACTTGCCTCCCAGGCCGAGCTGAAAAAGCGGCAGCTGTTTCTTCAGTGCGCCGCCCTTGGGTGACAGCACGATTCCGGTGCGCAGAAACACCGTGCGCGTACCGGCGTTGGTCGCTGCGGCCTCCCATTGCTTGCAGACGTCTGCCAGAAAACCGTCACCGTGCGCCGAAGTTTCGTCGAGTGGCTGGTCGTCGCGGGCGCCGTAAATGCCGATTGCCGAGCCAGCGAGAAACACCCCAGGACGCTTTGCCGCCCCTGCGATGACCGATGCCAACAACTTGGTGCTCTTCACGCGGCTGTCGAGAATCTCGCGCTTGTAGGAGTTTGACCAACGCTTGTCGCCAATGCCGGCTCCAGAAAGGTGAATCACTGCGTCGGCCCCGTCGATGACCGATGCGTCGATGGCCCCGCGGTCGGGGTTCCACTGCGACTCTTGTGGGCCGGCAACACGCCGCACCAAACGGGTCACGTCATGCCCCGCCTTCTGAAGATGAGGGACCAGCGCTGAGCCAATAAGGCCGCTCGCACCCGAGACGATGATTCGCATGCGGGTAAGGCTAGGCGTGGGTCTGAGCCTCGGCGCCT
>CAYFNN010000011.1:0-17565 GCA_964344465.1 uncultured Bifidobacterium sp.
AAAGACAATCCGCGTGAGACTCGCCGCGATGACGAACGCCGTTTCGTCGACGAAGGTTCGGTGCGAGAGCCCCGTCAGCGTTCAACGCCCAACCGAGCACCTGTTGATCGGCAAGCAGCCCGCCAGCGGCGTGATGACCGCCGCGATGGGCGACATCAGTTCTCGCCACCGCGTGCGCTGGAAGAAAAGCTGGCGAAAGAAGTGCGTCGTGCGGTCGGCGAACGTCGTGTTGGTTACGTGAGTCGGCAACTCGGCGCGGCTTTCGAGGCCTACGACCGTGAACGCTGGCGCGATGCAGCGAAATTGTTGAACCCGCTGTTGGAAGAGCTGTTTTTGGTGCGAGAGGTGCGGGAAATTGCGGGCCGTGTCGAATACAAATTGCAACATTGGCGCGCCGCGGCAGAACATCTTGAATTTGCACGGGCATCAAACCCGACCGACATGACCAATATGCCGGTACTCATCGACTGCTATCGCGCATTGAAGCGTTATGAAGTAGTGAATCAATTGTGGGAAGAGATGAAGCTCGTCTCGCCACATCCGATGGTGATGGCCGAGGGTCGCGTCTCTGCTGCAATGTCGTATGCCGATCAGGGCGACGTGCAAACAGCCATTCGTATCATGACGCACGGTAGCGAACCGACGAATGTGCAACCACACCACGTGCTCGAGTGGTATGTCTTGGGCGACCTGCACGACCGAGCCGGCGACCCAGTTTCTGCCAAGCGTTATTTCGTCAAAGTTGCCAAGGCCGACGCAGAGTTTTACGACGTTGCCGCTCGGCTCGCCTCACTTGGCGACTAGTCAGCCCGCCCATCTTTGATCTGACGTAAAGAATCAAGCGCCGCTTTCGCCTGCGTACGCACACCAGCGGTTGAGCAGCGCACGCTACGTGCGAGGCAATCAACCAGGCGCATCGGGTGTCTGGTGAATGACGAAGGGATTATTCGTGGCACGACGACCCACACGTATCGCCCGCGGGGCCAAACAAGAGAGTGGACCTTCAACGAACGTGGCATTGGTGCGCGGACACCTGGTGGCGCAGCCATTGGTGCGCGTCATCGACCGTCACCAGCGCGCGACAACCTTCGATGTCGCAACCGTCGTTAACGGCCGTCGAATGGTGGTGCCGGTTGTTGCACTGAACATCGAGCTGCCCGTGATCAAGACAGGTGACGAAGTGGTGGCAGTGGGGCACGTGCGGCGCCGATTCTTCCGCACTGGTGCGCGCACCCAGAGCGTTACTGAACTTTGCGCTGAAATCATCGTGCCCGCCAAGCGTGCATCGAAAGTTGGAGAACTCTTTACCGAAACTGCCCAGCGTGTGCGCGAAGCACGCACTGTTGCGCTGGTGAAGCGGGCCCCCGAGTGAGCGAAACGTCAGGGTGTCGCGGGCTCGAGCGAGCGCAGCACTAGTCCGGTGCGTAACTTCGGTGTGAAGAACGTCGACTTGGGCGGCATCAGCAGCCGTTCGTCGGCGGTGCGGCGAATCTCGGTGATACTCGTCGGGCGAATGAAGACGGCAGCCTCGGCGTGTCCGGCGCGCAAGAGATGTTCGACTTCATGAAAGCCGTGTTGGTAGGCGATCTCGTGGGTGGTGGTTCGCAGAGCCGCTTCGAGTCGATCGCTGTCAAGGTCGCGCAAGCCGGCGAACGCGCCGCGCTTGGGGGAGAGCCACCACCCTTGCAGTGCCTGGTCGACCAAGCACAACGAACCACGTTGCGACATCGTCGCGATCACCGACGAGTCAATCGCGCCGGCGGCCTCGATCGCGAACGAATCGGCGAATACGCTGCGAAGTTGTTGGGCCGAGATGCCTCGGTACAGGCGGTGAATTGCGGCGATGCTCAGTTGTTGCTCGACCAATTCTGCAACGTAGGTCAGCGTGGTGCGGGCAGCGTCGGCAAGCGGCGTGCCGCGCGATTCGTCGCGAAATGTGCGAGAGATGGCATAGCGATGGTGCCCGTCGGCGATGAGAACGGGCGCCGACGATACGAGCGAGGCAATCGACCGCACGCGAGCGGGGTCGTCGACTCGCTCGACGCGATGGGTCACTCCATCGGTGTCGGTGAACTCACCAAGCAGTTCACCGGCGGCGAGCAACGCGTCGCTCAGTTGTTCGCGCAGCGACAAACCCCAAACGGGCGACAAATTCGTGTGGGTGGCGCGGGTCAAGTCGAGACGGTCGGTCTTGGCTTTTGGTGTGGTTCGTTCGTGAGGCAGCACCGCGCCCGAACCTTCGTCGACCACTTCAAGCGCGCCGATGACACCCACGGTGTTGCGTCGTGCGCCGGTTGCATCAACGAACCGCATCCGATACAACGTGAACGACGGCCGCGAGTCTTGAATGAGCACGTTGGTGGTGCGCCAGTTGGCGAGTGTTTGCGCCGCGATGGCGTAGGGGTCGTCGCCCAGGGGCAAATCAATCGCCACGATGTTGTGCGGGTCCAATGTCGCCAACGTGTGCCGATCATCGGCACTCAGCACGTCGTAGGGCGGGGCGGTGACTCGCGCCAGGTCGGCACTGGGTGCATAACGCAATGCACGAAACGGCAGGAACGCAGGACCGGTAGTCGGCGATGGCACACGTCAAGATTGGCAGGTCGGCGACTCCCTCGATTGGCAGGTCGGCGGGCATCGTGGCGCGAACTAGCGTCGGAGCCGTTGTGAAGGCTCCCGTCTTGTGCGATCTCGACGGCGTGGTGTGGCTGATGCATCAACCGATTGCGGGCAGCGTCGACGCCATCGCTCGGCTCCGAGCCGCCGGCCACCGCGTGCTCTTTGTAACCAACAACTCGTCGGCGACACTTGCCACCCAAGAAGGAGCGCTCGCCAAGATTGGGATTCCCGCGACGGGCGACGTGTGCACATCGGCGCAAGCCGCAGCATTGCTCTTGAAGCCAGGCGAGCGGGTGTTGGTAGCAGGTGGCCCCGGCATCGTTGAAGCCATCACGGAAGTAGGCGGTGTCGTGGTGGGTCGTACCGACGACAAGGCCGACGATGCAGACTTTGCACGTCGCGCCGTCGACATCGACACCGTGATGGTCGGATACCACGCAAGTTTCGACTATCGCGGTTTGACCCGAGCAGTGACACCGCTGCTCGGTGGCGCACGATTGATCGGCACCAACGACGACCCGACGTATCCAACGCCTGCGGGGCTCATCCCCGGTGGTGGGTCGATTCTTGCCGCAATCGCCAAGGCGGGTGGCGTGCGTCCGATCATTGCGGGCAAGCCCTTTGCCCCGATGGGTCAACTGGTGCGCAAGCGACTGCAGCGTGATGACTTGAGCATCGCGTGGATGGCGGGCGACCGTGACTCCACCGATGGCGCATTCGCCCGACTCGTGTCGGCTCGTTTTGCACTGATGTTGTCGGGCGTCAGCGAGTCGCCTGATGAGCGCACGGTTGCGCCCGACGCAGTGTTCGACAATCTCGCCGGCCTTGCCGACCAGTTGTTGCGTGCCTAGACGCGTCGACGAAGCGCTGGTTGTCGCCGGATTGGCGCGCAGTCGCGATGAAGCAAGCGCACTGATTGACGATGATCGCGTCACCGTCAATGGTGCGCCCGTGTTGAATCACGCACGGCAGGTGTCGGAATCCGATCGTTTGGTCGTGCTCGAAGTCGAGCGTTTCGTGAGCAGAGGTGGCCTGAAGCTCGACGCCGCTCTCGAGTATTTTGCGAACACCAACCAGCCCGTGGCGGTTCATGGCAGCAGGGTGCTCGACGCAGGGGCTTCGACTGGCGGCTTCGTCGATTGCCTCCTGCAGCGCGGTGCCGCGCATGTGGTGGCCTGCGATGTGGGGCGTGGGCTGTTGCATCCGCGCATTGCATCCGACCCGCGAGTCGACACTCGCGACGAAGTAAACGCACGCGAGATTGCGGCGCTCGTTGCGACAGGCGCACTGCGGGGCGAATTCGATCTGGTGGTGGCCGACTTGTCGTTTATTTCTCTGACACTGGTCGTTGATGGTCTCGTCGCAGTGACCCGTAATGGTGGCGAGCTCTTGGTGTTGGTGAAGCCGCAGTTTGAGGCACGAAAAGAAGAGGTCGATCGCGGTCGGGGCGTGATCACCGACGAAAGCATTCGGGCGCGTTGTATCGACACCGTTCGGGCGGCACTCGATTTGGCAGGGGCGACGGTCGTTGGCGAGGTCGGCTCGGCAGTGCCGGGCCCGGCGGGCAATCGTGAGCATTGGTTGCGCGCACGAGCGCAGAGAGCCGCTGAATAGCCTGAACGTCATGGCCAACGTGCTTGTCGTGGCGCACCACACACGCGCCGAAGTGCGACCGCTGCTCAACGACCTGCGAGCGATGTTGACGGCTGGCGGTCACCATATGTGGCTGTGCAAAGACGACGCACTGGCCCACGGCATGGCCGAGCTCGCCAACGAACGTTTGGCGAGTGACG
Source organism: uncultured Bifidobacterium sp. (assembly GCA_964344465.1). GTDB lineage: Bacteria > Actinomycetota > Acidimicrobiia > Acidimicrobiales > Ilumatobacteraceae > F1-60-MAGs027. Next base: position 4,413 of record CAYFNN010000011.1, read on the forward strand.
CAGATTTGGTGGTGGTGCTGGGAGGAGACGGCACAGTGTTGCGCGCTGTGAACATGTTGAATGGTGCGCCGGTGCCGGTATTGGGCGTCAATGTCGGTGTGCTCGGATACCTCACCGAGGTGAACGTGCAGTCGGCGGTGGACGCCGTGGTCAAGACGTTGTCGGGCACCGCTGGGCGCGACTATCTCATCGATGAACGAATGCTGCTGTCGGTCGGTGTCGTGCAGCGAGATGGCACGCGCCGCACCTGGCGTGCGCTGAATGAAGCCGTATTGGAAAAACACCAGTCAGGACACACCGTGTGGATCGATGTGGTGGTGAATCACGAGCTGTTCGAGCGATATTCGGCCGACGGGGTGATCATCGCAACACCCACTGGATCGACGGCATATTCGATGTCGGCGCGTGGGCCCGTGGTGTCGCCACGTCATCGCGCGATGATCGTGACGCCGGTGTCTCCGCACATGAACTTCGACCGCTCGTTGGTGCTTGATCCAGCCGAGCACCTGGCGATGACGGTCGCTGGGACGCGCCCTGTGGATGTTTCAATCGATGGACAGCGTGTGGTGAGCCTCGGCGAGGGCGACACCGTCGAGTTCGCGCCCGACTTGTGCACCGCCCATTTCGTGCGCTTCGTGCAGCCCAAGTTCCACCAGATTCTGCGTTCGAAATTCGGGTTGGGCGACTAGTGCCGGCACCTGCGACGCCAGGGATTGGGGTGTAGCCATGCTGGTCGAGCTGCGAATCGAGCAACTCGGCGTCATCGATGAAGCCACCGTCGTGTTTGGCGGGGGTCTCACCGTGTTGACGGGTGAAACTGGCGCCGGCAAGACGATGATTGTTGAAGCAATCAACTTGTTGGTGGGGCAACGCGCCGATGCATCGATGGTGCGACCTGGTGCAGATGAACTTCGAGTTGAGGGACGCTTCGAACTGGCCGATGGAACGGAACGAATTCTGTGTCGGGTGGTGCCGCGGGATGGTCGTTCGCGGGCCTACGTCGACGGGCGGCTCGCCACCGTGGCAACGTTGGCCGAACTCGGCACCGAATTGGTCGACATTCACGGTCAGCACGAACATCAAAGCTTGCTCGGTGCATCGGCGCAGCGCGCCGCCCTCGACACGTATGCGGCGATTGATTTGCAGCCGTTGCGTGATGCGCGCGCCACGTTGACCCAGATTGATGCCGCACTCGCCACGATGGGTGGTGACGAGCGCATGCGGGCTCGCGAAGTCGACCTGCTGCGATTTCAGGTGGAGGAGATTCGCTCGGCACACCTTGTCGATGTTGACGAAGACGCCACCCTCGAGCGACAGATTGACCTGTTGCAAGACGCAACGAGCCATCGCGATGCACTCAATGCAGCGATCTCGGCACTGGTCGACGACGACGGTGCAGTCGACAGATTGGTTGCCGGTAGTGCCGCGCTCGGGCGTGGCGAGGCGATGCGCCAACACGCAGAGCGAATTCGCGAGCTGCAGTCACTCGTTGCTGATCTCGCCGACGACATGCGGCGTGTGCTCGATGGCGTCGAAGAAGACCCCGAGCGACTCTCGGCGTTGGTCGAGCGGCGACAGTTGCTCTTTGATTTACGGCGAAAGTACGGCGACGACATCGCAGCGGTCATGGCATATGGCAATGAGGCCGCTACCCGTTTGGCGGAACTTGAGTCGTGGGATGCGCGGGCGAGCGACCTCGATAGGCAGCGCACCGCAGCCCTCGCCGAGGTGGGGGCGCAAGCAGCGCTCGTGCGGGCGGCTCGCGAAGACGCCGCACCACGTCTGGCCAAGGAAGTCGAGGGCCACCTGGCCCGTCTAGCTCTGGCTGGCGCACGGGTACGGGTCGCAGTCGGCGGAGATCATGCCACTGATCCGGCTGGTGATGCCGTGACGTTTCTTCTGGCCGCGAACCCGGGCAGCGAGCCGGCACCGCTTGCCAAAGTGGCATCTGGGGGAGAACTCGCACGAGCGATGCTTGCTCTGCGACTGGTGTTGACGCAGGCACCAGGCACATTGGTGTTCGACGAAGTCGATGCCGGCATCGGAGGAGAAGCTGCGGTGGCAGTCGCCGACGCGCTGGCCAGCCTCGGGGCGCGGCATCAGGTGCTGGTGGTGACTCATTTGGCGCAAGTGGCGGCACAGGCCACGAACCATGTCGCGGTGAGAAAAGAAGTGCGCAAGGGCGTGACGTTCGCGACGGCAGAAACATTGCGAGAAGATGACCGAGTCGAAGAGCTCGCCCGCATGCTTTCAGGAAGTCTCGCCATGGAATCCGCCGTGGAACATGCGAGGAACCTCTTGAATGCGCGGAAAACGCCGCGAAAGGCTCGTCCGACTCGGCGCTAGAGGTATGCTGAAATTCCGTCAAGGTGTGACCTGACGGAAACCCCGTCAGGTGTAGTCGACGGGAGTTCTGAAGTGGCAAAGCATGTGTTCGTGACGGGTGGCGTGGCAAGCGCACTCGGCAAGGGACTCACCGCATCGTCGCTCGGTCGTCTGCTGAAGATGCGCGGATTGCGCGTGACGATGCAAAAGTTGGATCCGTACATCAACGTCGACCCCGGCACGATGAATCCCTTCGAACACGGAGAAGTGTTCGTCACCGATGATGGCGGCGAGACCGACCTCGACCTTGGTCACTACGAACGATTCATCGACGAGAACCTCTCGCGGGCATCAAACGCCACGACGGGCAGCATCTACCAGGCAGTATTGGCCGCCGAACGACGGGGTGATTACCTCGGCCGCACGGTGCAGGTGATTCCGCACGTCACTGACGAGATTAAGCGTCGCATTCAACGCATCACCACCGATGATGTCGATGTCGTGATCACCGAGGTGGGCGGCACGGTCGGCGACATCGAGATTCTTCCATTCCTGGAGTCGATTCGACAGTGGCGCAACGAAGTTGGCCGCGACAATGTGTGTTACATCCACGTCACCTTGGTGCCATTCATCGGCCCGAGTGGCGAACAAAAGACCAAGCCGACCCAGCACAGCGTCACCGAATTGCGCAGCCGTGGTATTCAACCCGATGTCATCGTGTGTCGTAGCGACGAGCCGCTCTCCGACGGTTTGAAGCGGAAGATTTCCGGTCAGTGTGACGTGCCCGTACGCAATGTGATCAATGCCGCTGATGTCGGCAACATCTATGAGCTGCCGCTGATCCTTCACGACGAAGGTCTCGACACCGTGGTGTGCGACACCCTACGCATCGAGCGTGAGATCGACCTCGCGCCGTGGCAGTCGTTGGTGCGCCGCGTCGAAGAATCGACGGCACCGGTGCGCATCGGTTTGATCGGCAAGTACGTCGACCTGCACGACGCATATCTCTCGGTGGCGGAATCGTTGCGCCACGCTGGCTTTCACCACAAGGCGAAGGTTGAAATCGTGTGGGTGCAGGCCGAAGAGGTCGAAGGCTTGTTGGCCGATGACCGCATGGCGAGTCTCGACGGCATCGTGATACCTGGCGGGTTTGGTTCGCGAGGAATTGAAGGCAAGATTCGCGCCGCTGAATTCGCCCGCGAACATCGGGTGCCCTGCCTGGGTTTGTGTCTGGGAATGCAGGTGATGACCGTCGAGTTCGCACGTCACGTACTTGGTCTGGCCGACGCAAACTCGACAGAGTTCAACCCTGCGACACCGCACCCGGTTATCGACTTGATGAACGACCAGCGTGAAGTTACCGACAAGGGTGGAACGATGCGTCTCGGTGCGTACTACGCCGTATTGCAACCCGGTACCAAGGTGGCGAATGCCTACGGCGAGCCCGTGGTGAGCGAGCGACACCGGCATCGCTACGAGTTCAATTCGGCGTATCGCTCGCGATTCGAAGAAGCAGGGTTCATCTGTAGTGGAACCTCGCCCGACAAGCGCCTCGTCGAATTCATCGAGTTGGCTGATCATCCGTATTGGGTGGCGACACAGGCGCATCCTGAATTCAAGAGTCGCCCAGACCGACCTCACCCGTTGTTTCGCGAGTTGTTGGGTGCAGCGTTGGCCTACCGTGCGGCGCGACCGGCGCATGAACGTGCGGTGGAGTCGGCGCGCTGACGCGCACCGCAATGCGCGACCAACCAGTCGGGGGCTTTCGCTCGGCGCCGCTGCTCCATGTGCATGACTGGGCTGCGTGGTCATTGGTGCAGGGCGAATTCACCGACCCTGATGGGAATTCCTTCAGTCGTACGTTCGTGACCTCGCCCGGGGCAGTCGGGGTGGTGGCGCTGCGCGATGCTCCGGGTGGCCTACATGTGGTGCTGGTTCGGCAGTATCGCCCCGCGCTGCACCGTTTGGCGCTGGAGATTCCCGCTGGAATGCGCGACAAGGAGGGCGAAGATCCCCTGATTACGGCGCAACGCGAGCTGCAAGAAGAAGTGGGCATGACCGCAGGGTCGTGGCGTCGGCTCGGCAAGCACACCTCGGCCCCGGGTATTTCCGATTCGCAGGTCGAGGTCTTCTTGGCGCGGGAACTGCGCGATGTGCACACCGATCGGCATGGCCCGGAAGAACAGCACATGACCATCGAGGAGATTCCCTTCACGGAAGCCTTGGCCATGGCCATGGACGGCCGTCTCGATGATGCCAAGACGGTGATCGGGCTGCTCATGACCGAGCGAATCTTGCGCGACGCGTGACCACGCTGGGGCCCGCCGAACGGTTTCTCGCGTGGTTGCAGATCGAGCAAGGTCGCAGCGCAAAGACCATCGAGGCATATCGACGCGATCTGCGCGACTATGACGACTGGCTCGCCGCCCGCGGCACGTCGGCGATGAACGCCTCCACGTCAGATGTCGAGGCATTCGTGCAGGCTCTTCGCAAACACGGCAAGGCAGCGCGCACGGTGGCACGGCAATTTGCCGCTGTGCGCATGTTGCACCGGTATCTCGCCATCGAAGGTGAGCGCGAAGATGATCCGGCGGCGCTCGTCGACGGTGTCAAGGTGCCAAGCGGCCTGCCGAAGCCACTGCGCGAAGACGAAGTTGATGCGCTATTGAACGCAATTACGGGTGACGACTCGTTTGCGCGACGCGACCGTGCACTCGTGGAGTTCCTCTATGCGACCGGTGCCCGTATTTCGGAGGCATGCGGATTGTCGCTCGGTGACCTCGACATGGAGAGCTCGCTCGTGCGGCTCTTTGGAAAAGGCAGCAAAGAGCGCATCGTGCCGTTCGGTCGTGGTGCGCACCGCGCGTTGTCAGATTGGCTCGATACTGGCGGCCGTGAGATGCTCGTGCCGGGGCGTTGGCGCACTCGCGATCATGCCGACGCGGTGTTTCTCGGCGTGCACGGCACCCGACTGACACGTCAGGCGGCATTCGCCATCGTCAAGAAATACGCCGGACTCGCAGGCATCAAGGATCACGTGTCGCCGCACACGTTGCGACACTCGTGCGCCACACATATGTTGGTGCACGGAGCCGATTTGCGAATCGTGCAGGAACTACTGGGTCATGCGTCAGTGAGTACGACGCAGGTGTACACCAAGGTGGATGACGATTTGTTGACCAGCGTCTACCGCGAATCACACCCACGTGCTCTGCGAAAATAAGAGGAAGGGCTGACGCGCATGAAGCACCTCTGGCATCTCGTAAAGCGATTTGCGACCAGCATTGGCGCACGGCCATTGGGCCCTGACGAACGTTTGCGTGTTGGCGCAATTCTGACGCCCGCCGAAGCCGCGCTTTTCGATCGGTTCAACGCTGCAGACCAGCGACACGCGCTCGTTGTGCTTGCTCGCTTTGATGCCGTGGCCCCTGGTGCGCCACTTGCGGTACGACGTGCTGCGTTGCTGCACGACATCGGCAAAGTCGACTCGTCGCTGGGCACTCTTGCGCGAGTCGTGGCGACAATCGTGGGTGGTCGCACTGCGGCGTTTCGTGCCTACCACGCACACGAAGCGCACGGTGCGGAGCTGTTGCGAAAGGCGGGTAGCGATGCGGTAACGGTGGCACTCGTTGCGGGGGTCGGCGAAGAACCGTGGCGAGGGTGGTTGGCGGTGTCAGACGCCGTGTAACGGCGAGAAGTTACGCGTGTGGCAAGAGGCCGATGGCCGCGTGTGCCCGCGCCAGTGTCGCTGCTGCGACAACGCCAGCGCGTTCGTCGCCGACACGAATGAGACGCGCGAGTTCGCCGCGATCGCCAATCAACTGCTGGTGGCGCTCGCGAATTGGGCGCAGCATCTCGACCACGGCACTGCCGGTGTCTGCCTTGAGCGCACCATATTGCGAATACGCAGCGGCAACCGCTTCGGGCGTTCGATTGGTCGCGGTGGCCAGAATCTCAAGCAGGTTCGAGACACCGGGTTTGGTGGCACGGTCGTAGCGCACCTCATTGTCGCTGTCGGTGACCGCGCGCTTGAACTTGCGCTCGATGGCCTGAGGTTCGTCGAGGAGATAGACGATGCCCGCATCACCCGAGGCTGATTTCGACATCTTGTTCTCGGGATTCTGCAGGTCCATCACTCGTGCGCCGGCCTTGGGCGTCACCGCCTTGGGGAGCACGAAGGTTTCGCCAAACCGATGGTTGAACCGAATTGCGATGTCGCGAGTGATCTCGATGTGTTGTCGTTGGTCGTCGCCGACCGGTACTTCCTGCGCGTCGTAGAGCAGGATGTCGGCAGCCTGTAATGCCGGGTAGGTAAAGAGCCCTGCCGATACGAAGTCGGCCTCGCGCTTGGCGGCTTTGTCCTTGAACTGCGTCATGCGGCTGAGCTCGCCGAATGAAACAGTGCACTCCATGATCCACGCAAGCTGTGAGTGCTGCGGCAGGTGACTCTGCACGAAGACCGTGGCGACGGCAGGGTCGAGGCCTACGGCGAAGAGCATCGCCGCGAGCGAAAGGGTTTGATCGCCGAGCACCTTCGGTGTTTCGGTCACGGTCAGCGCGTGCAAGTCGACGATGCCGTGGAATACCTCGTTCTCGTGTTGGCCACTCACCCAATTGCGCAGCGCCCCGAGATAGTTGCCGAGGTGCACTTCGCCCGTCGGCTGAATACACGAGAGGACACGAGCCACATTCCCAAGTTACTCGTGGGCCGAGCGGTACTCTCGTACAAATGGCATATGCAGTGACGACCCCCGTGTTCGAGGGGCCCTTCGACCTGCTGTTGCACCTCATCTTGCAGGAAGAAGTCGACATTCACGAGGTGTCTTTGACGCGAATTGTCGAGGCATATCTTGCAGAACTCGAGCGCATGAAAGAACTTGATCTCGAGGTGGCTACCGAATTCCTGCTCATTGCTGCAACGTTGATTGATCTGAAGACCCGGCGCCTGTTGCCGACTCGTGACGACGGCGAACTCGATGAAGAACTTGCCCTCTGGGAAGAGCGCGACATCCTGCTGGCACGCCTTCTCGACTGCAAGACCTTCAAGGACGTGGCTGCAGTTATGCACGATCTCATCGAGCGAGCCGAGCTGACGCATCCACGGCTCGCCGGGCCCGACGAACGTTTCGCCGAGCTGATGCCCGACCTGCTCGATGGCGTGAGCCCACGACGCTTGCAGCGGGCCTTCCTTCGCGCCACCGAACCGAAGGGCCCAGTGTCAATCGACCTCTTTCACGTCGCACCGATTCGCGCAAGTGTTGCCGATGCCCTCGAGCGTCTCGTCGGTGAGCTGCCGACACTGGGTCGCGTCTCGTTTCGTCAAATCATCGCAGGCGTCGGCGATCGAATCGAAGTCGTGGTGCGGTTCCTGGCGATTCTCGAACTCTTCAAACAGGGCCGCGTAGATCTCGATCAAGCCGACCGATTCGGCGACATCACCATTACCTGGAACAACAACCCCGACGTCGCCGACCTGGCGGCGATCGACAATTACGACGGCTGAGGAACGACGCATGACGAAGACACCACACAACGACATCGACCCGGAGGTCGTGAAGGCCCTCGAAGCGATTCTCCTCGTGGCCGTCGAGCCAGTGAACGTGAAACTTCTGGCTCAGGTGCTCGAGCAGCCCGCTGCCGTGATCGAAGTTCTCTGTACACGGTTGGCTGCCAGTTACGACGAAGCAGGTCATGGCTTTCAACTCGTGAAGGTGGCTGGAGGGTTTCGTTTGCAGACTCGCGCTGAGTTGTCGCCGTACGTCGAACGCTTCGTACTTGACGGGCAGCAGTCACGGGTGTCGTCAGCTGCACTCGAGACATTGGCAATCATCGCCTACAAACAGCCGATTTCGCGCACGCAGATTTCCGCGATTCGCGGTGTCGACCCCGAGTCGGTGCTGCGCACCTTGCAGGCGCGCGGATACATCACAGAGGTGACACGGGATGACGGCCCTGGTCTCGCCGTGTTGTACGGCACGACGCCGCTGTTTCTCGAGCGACTAGGCGTGAATTCGCTCGACGACCTACCGCCGATCAGCGACTTTGTACCCGATGCGGGTGTCGTGGAGGCATTGGAAGCCGGCCTGCGCGTCGTGCCCGATGCGGCGAGCGCCACCAGCGATCAGGCCACCTGACCACTCCGTGACGGGGGAAGAACCCGCGGGCGAACGCCTGCAGAAAATTCTCGCTCAGCGAGGTTTCGGCAGTCGGCGCGTCTGTGAAGAAATCATCGTCGCCGGCCGCGTGACCGTCAACGGCGAAGTCGCCGTGCTTGGCCGACGAGTCGACGTTGAACAGGACTCCGTCGCAGTCGACGGTGTGCCAGTGGGGGTGCGACCCGATCTCGTGTACTACCTGTTGCACAAGCCGTTCAATGTGATTACGACGGCCAAAGACACCCACGACCGCGTAACGGTGGTTGAACTCGTGCCCGAAGAGCCGCGCGTACACCCGGTTGGACGTCTCGACCTTGACAGTGAGGGGCTCATCATCTTGACGAACGATGGCGACCTCACTCACCGTTTGACGCACCCGAGCTTCGGTGTCGAGAAGGAATACCTCGTGCATGTGCGAAGCGGGCCGCAAGGTGTGGGGGAGTCGGCGCTCACCAGACTGCGCAACGGTGTGGAACTTGACGATGGCATCACCGCGCCTGCCAAAGTCGGTCAAGTGCAACCTGGGGTGTTGCGCATCGTGATTCATGAGGGGCGGCATCGGCAGGTGCGCCGGATGTGTGATGCCGTCGGCCACGAGGTGAATCGCCTGGTGCGTACGCGAATCGGGCCAATCGTGGATACCAACCTCAAGCCCGGTGAGTGGCGGCATCTCTCCACCCAAGAGGTTCGCGCTCTCGCAATACGCTGAAACGCCATGACTCGGCGCGCGAACGTGCTCGGCCTGGGGCTGATCGGCGGTTCGGTGGCGGCCGCACTGCGTGGGCACGGCTGGCATGTGACCGGTAGCGATGACGATTCCCAGCGGTCGGCGACGGCCCGTGAACGCGGTCTAGTTGATGCAATCGGCGTCGATGCCAATGCCGAGATTTCGTTCGTAGCCGTGCCCGTGTCATCGCTCGTGGCGGGAGTGCGGTACATGCTGCGTGAGACGGCCGGTCTTGTCACCGACGTCGGTTCCGTGAAGGCGCCCGTGGCAGAAGCAGTAACCGATTCGCGTTTCATCGCGGGCCACCCGATGGCAGGAAGTGAACTGCAGGGTCTCGACGGTGCCGACGCCGCCATGTTTCGCGGCGCCGTGTGGGTGTTGACGCCCAGCACAACCACGAGCGATGAGACGTTTGCAACGGTTGCGTCGCTCGTGCGCGAGCTCGGAGCAGAGGTATTGGCGCTGCCGGCCCGCCGACATGATCAGCTCGTGGCCGTCACGAGTCATTTGCCGCATCTCGCCGCGGCAACGTTGCTGTCACTAGCCAGCACTCGCGCCGATGATCATGCCGCGGTCATGCGGCTGGCTGCCGGCGGGTTTCGTGACATGACGCGCGTGGCCAGTGGCCACCCGGCGATCTGGCTTGACATCTGTCGCGAGAATCAAGACGCGATTGTTGAGGCAATCGATGCGATGATCATCGGTCTCACCGACATGCGCAAGATCGTGCATGAAGTGGACTCCGCAGCGTTGCATCAACGGCTGTCTGATGCTCGCGCCGTGCGCGCGAATCTGCCCGGTCGTGTGCGAGAACTCACCGATGTTGCCGAGGTGCGAATTCCGATACCCGACCGAGCAGGTGCCGCCGCCGAAGTGTTCACGTTGGCTGCCGAACTCGGGGTCAACACCGCAAACTTTGAAGTTACCCACTCGGTTGAGGGTGATCGTGGTGTGTTGGTCATGGTGGTCGATACCGCGAGTGTCGAGTTGTTTCGCGGCGGTCTGCTCGCGCGCGGCTTCAAGCCTGCGGTAACGCGGGTTGCCTAGCTCGTGACCGCCCGCGCCTTCGTTGCAGCGCAGGCTCCGCTCAACGGCGAGGTGCACGTGCCGGGCTCAAAGTCGTTGAGCAACCGTGCATTGATCTGCGCGGCACTCGCCGACGGCACGAGCATGATTCGTGGTGTCGCCAGCGGCAACGATACGGCCCGAATGATCGAGGGTTTGCGTGGGCTCGGCGCTGAGATCGTCGTCGACCCAGCCGATTCGACCACCGTCGAGGTGCGGCGCGCCGTGGCAACGAAACAGTCGGCTGCGGTAACACTGCAGTCGGGTTTGGCGGGCACGACGTCGCGGTTCCTGACGGCAGTTGCAGCGTTGCGTGCCGGTGAGACCACGATCGACGGCGAAGCAGGGCTGCGTCGCCGCCCAATGCGCGATCTGCACACCATGTTGCGCCAGCTCGGCGTCGAGGTGACTGCGCTCGGCGAGCCAGATTGTCTGCCGGTGGTCGTGCGCGGTGCCGGATTGCAGCGTGGCGGCGGGCCCCGCGAACCACGATCCGTCGTTGCAACGGGTGGGGTCTCGAGCCAGTTCGTGTCGGCGGTAATGATGATCGGCCCGCGTCTCGGTGGAATCAGCATCGCGCTGCCCGACGACATGGTGTCGCGTGAGTACGTGCAGATGACTGCCGAGGTGATGCGCGCATTTTCTGCCGACGTCAGGATTGACGCCAATCATGTGGTTGTCGCGGCCGCGGGCTATTCCAGCGCCAGCTATACGGTGGGCGGCGACTGGTCGTCGGCGTCGTATCCGCTCGCTGCCACTGCAATCGCAGGCGGCACCGTTCGCGTGCCCGGCGTCGAGCCACAGACTGCACAACCAGAGGCGGCATTCATCGATGCGTTGGTAGCAATGGGTTGTTCGGTGAAATTCGTCGATGGCGGAGTCGTGCTGAATCGTGACCCGCAGCGACCGCTGAGCGGAATCGACATCGATATGTCGCAGATGAGCGATCTGGTGCCGACCCTGGCGGTAATCGCAGCGTGCGCCAGCAGTGACACCATCGTGCGCGGTGTGGGATTCATTCGTGCCAAAGAAAGCGATCGACTTGGAGACCTGGCCCATGAACTGCGCGCCTGCGGTGTCGAGGTTGATGTGCGTGCGGATGGGCTGCGAATCTCGCCTCGTCCGCTACGCCCGGCCCAGCTCGACGCTCACGATGATCATCGGTTGGCGATGTCACTCGCCCTGCTCGGATTGCGCTGCGATGGGGTGGCGGTGCGTGAGCCAGACGTGGTGGCCAAGTCGTGGCCCGACTTTTGGCAGTCGATGGCGAGTGGTCTGGGTGTCGGTGTTCGTGATGAGCCGCGTCGTTAGTTAGAGGCGAGCCACATCAAGTAGGCGACGCTTCGGCCCGAATTTGGGTGCCCTAGTGCCCGACCGCTCGAGCAGGCGTACGACCCGCCAGCGATGGCCGGCAAACGGCGTGAGTGCCTCAACCATCTCATCATCACTGCCGCGCGCAGCGCCCCGCAGTGCCCATGACACGGTGTTCTTCACGTGGAAATCACCAATGGGCAGTGCATCGGGGTCTCCGTGGGATACGCCGACGGCGACGGCCGCAGTCCACACGCCGATGCCCGGCAGTTTCATGAGCGCAGCGCGAGCCTGCGGCCCAGTGACGTCGCGGGTGCGATCGACATAGGCAGCATGACGCGCCACCGTATGCAGCGTGCGGGCTCGCTGTTGCTCGATGCCCATTTGGTGGAACTGCCATGAAGAAATCGCGCGAAGTTGCTCGGGCGTGGGCGGCAGATGCAGACCGAGATTGCCGGGGGCTGGCTCGCCATACCTGCGACACAAGCCGGCCCACTGGGCGAGTGCTTGGGCTGCGGTGATGCGCTGGCCGAGAATTGCGGGAAGGAGTTCGTGATACGGCGTGTCGGTTCGGGGGAGCCACAACACACCGAGTCGTCGAGCAGCTTGCTGCAGCGCCGGATGCGGGTATTTCGCAATCGTGCTGGTCAGTTGGGTGGCGGTGTCGTCGCGCTGTGCTGCCATGTGGCTGATACGGGCGGCGAGCCAGTCGGCCCCGGGGCCGTGGAGTTGCAACACTCGTGGCGCGGGGGTCGTCTGCGAATCGAGAGCCGAACCACTCACCAGGTGAAGGGGTGCACGAAACACGATGGTGCCCGGCCCCAGCGGGGTCAACGTTGCGCGACGTATCACTGCGTCGTCGCCGACAAACTCGACGCGGGTCGTGGGGTCGTTCGAGCCGTTTCGCAACAACGCCAGGTCGAAGGTGTGCAGCACGCCGATGCGGCAACGGTATTGCGTGGGTGCGACATGGTGGGTGATGGCGGTGCGTGGCAATCGGTGATACATCGTCGCCGCATGGTGGAGTGGAGTAGATTTCGTGGCGACGAAACGGGGGATCAGGGTGGAAGAGCGCGAGATCATGACGTGGGACTCCTTCGGAGTTGCCAGCCGCGAATTGGCGGTTCAGATCGCGAAATCGGGTTACGAAGCCGACATGATTCTCGCAATTGCCCGCGGTGGATTGCTTGCCGCAGGTGCTCTTGGCTATGCGCTGTCAGTGAAGAACACCTACACCTTGAACGTGGAGTTCTACACGGGCGTCGACGAGCGTTTGCCGATACCCATCATGTTGCCTCCCGTGCCGTCGATGATCGACCTGCGAGATTCGCGCATCCTCATCGTTGACGATGTTGCCGATACGGGGCACACCCTGAAGTTGGTGAACGATTTCTGTGCAGGCCAGGTGCGCGAATCGCGCATCGCCGTGTTGTACGAAAAGTCTGGGTCAATCGTGAAGTGCGACTACGTGTGGAAGCGCACCGATCAGTGGATCAATTTCCCCTGGAGCGACAAAGACCCTGTTGCCAAGCGAGAGTGGAGCGTCAAAGACGCCTGAGATGATGTAGTC
>CAYFNN010000011.1:17665-21848 GCA_964344465.1 uncultured Bifidobacterium sp.
TCGGCGGCGACGAGATCGGGAATCTCAAGACCCTGCTCGCGCAGTATCGGTATCGCCCGTGCGATGAATTCGTCGATGCGCGGTGACTCGAAGTCGCCGAAGGTCGGCGTGTCGCCGTTGGCCACGATGCCGAGACGAATCATCGTGTCGACGGCGTAGGTGGTGAGGGCCTCGTCTTGCTGCCAGTAGGTGTCGAAGCGTGTCACCGCATCGATGATGATGGCATTGGCTCGCTTCGAGTCGACCATGTAGTCAATCTGCGCATGTTGCATCATCGGCACCAACTTGCTGAGGCAAGGCCGCAGTGCATCGACACGCAACTTGTTGATGGCGAGGTTCTGCGGGTAGGAGGTCCAGCCCGTGTCGTGCAGCAGTTGGTAGCCGACGGTGATGGCGCCCGACTCGAGCGTCGCGTAGCGATGTGGCTCGCTCGTGGCAAAACCTTGGTGGGCGACGTCATCGGTCGTGAGGAGAAGGTTTCCCTTGTAGTTTCCGTCGACCTTCTCGGCCGGCACGAGGTTCTGGTTCACGAGATAGCGCATGAACGGGCGATCGCCGAACACACTGATTGCCGGCACCTCCTTGGCGATATCGGCGATAGTCGTGGCGTCGGGGTGCTTTGCTGAATCCCACATGATGACTTGCGGGTTCACGCTGAGTGCATTGAAGACTGCGAGCGTCGGTGTCTCAGCTTGGCGCGCGAGTGCCACATCGGTGCCGACGTAGCCGAACATGATGCTGCCGTCGAGAAACATCTCGGTGACCACGGGTGACTCGATGAATGGTCCGCCGGCGCGAATCTCGAGATCGACTCCGGTATCGATGCCGCGAAATACGAGTGAGCCAGTGGTTGCGCCACGTTCGACATCAACCTGATAGTCGTCGCCGAGCAATTCGTAGATGCCGCCGTGTTCTGCCTGCGGAAACCAGTCGGTTTGAATGACGACGGGCGAGAAACACACCGCCGAGAGATCGTTGGGGTCTGGCAGTTCGGCGCCGACCGTTGTTTGGGAAACATCAGCGCTTGTCGCATCGCTGGTCTCGTCGGCCGAGCTGCTTTGGTCGCTGCAGGCACTAGCGGTGAGCAGTGCGAGCACTACGGCGACTGCGGAAGGTCTTACGAAACGTGCCATGGGTCGACCAGCAGTTTACGCAGGGCCCCAGCGGCGGCGAAGAATCCAAAGCCGACGAACGACGCAACGAGTGCGGTGACGAACATCGGACCCGAGCGGGTATCAAGAAAGAAATAATTGATCAGTCGCCCGAGGCCTGGGTTTCCACGTGTAAAAAAGAAGTCGCCGACGATCGAGCCGATGACGGCGAGTCCGGCACTCACTCGCAGGCCAGCAAAGAACGATGGCAGCGCCGCGGGAATCCAGAGTTCGCGCACGATTTCTGTCTGTGACGCACCGCGCAAGACAAAGAGGTCACGAAGCGGTTGTGCGATGGACCGCACGCCAAAGAGCACGTTGCTGACGATGGGGAAGAACGACACCAGCACCGTGACCACTACGCGAGCGCTGAACGAGGGGCCCACGATTCGCACGATGATGGGCGTCAGCACGATGACGGGTGTTACCTGCACGGCGATGAGCCATGGCCAGACGGCGCGTTCCACCGATCGAGCCGAAGCCATGAGCAAGCCAAGGCAGCCGCCGAGCACCACGGCGATGAGCAGACCCGTGAGTGCGGTTGCCACCGAGATGCCGGTTGCAAGAGCAATGCGCTCTACCGTGCGAGCGTTCAGCCCCTCAAACAGACGATGGGGTGGTGGCACGATGAGCGCCGAACCGTCTTGCGACGCGAAATTGTTGTCGAGTGAATAGGCGAGTGCGTACCACGCACCGATGAACACCGCGAGACTTGCCAACGGTGCGTTGAACTTCCTCATGCGATGCTGCCTCCGAGTGTCGTAGCGACACGACCGCAGAGTGCGGCGAATTCGGCGTCGTAGCGAAGGCTGGCACGCCGTGGTCGAGGCAATTTCACCTCAGTTTCGGCAACGATGCGGCCTGGCGCCGGCGACATGGTGAACACGCGGTCGGCGAGGTACACGGCTTCGTCGATGGCATGGGTCACGACAACCATCGCAAAGGGTCGTTCCGCGTGCAGTCGCAACAATTCGTCGTGCATGTGATTGCGGGTGATCTGGTCAAGTGCGCCGAAGGGCTCATCGGCCAACACGACATCAGGCCGGCTGGCCATGGTGCGCACGAGTGCCAGGCGCATCTTCATGCCGCCCGAGAGTTCATGCGGCCACTTCTCGCAATGCGGTTCGAGACCGCTGGTGTGCAACAACTCATCGACGAGTAGTTCATCGTTGGGGTCGGTGACGAGTACGCGGGCGTTGTCGCGAACCCGCCGCCATGGCAGGAGTGCCGGCTCTTGAAAAACGAACCCGACTCGTGCGCCCGTGCGATGCACTTCGCCAGCGTCCGGCACCATGAGCGAGGCCGCGATTCGCAAGAGGGTGGACTTACCGCAGCCGCTGGGCCCGACCACCGCCACGATCTCATGGGGCGCAACATCGAGTGACACATTCGTGAGCGCAGGAGAAGCTGCAAACGAGTGGGAGATTGCAGAGAGGCGAAGCGCGGGCGGCATTGGGCTATCGCCAGTCGCCGCGTTCAACCATCACCTGACGAAGCAGGGTCACTTCGTCGGTCATGATGCCGTCAACGCCGAGGTCGAGGAGACGTCGCATTTCATCGGCGTCGTCGATGGTCCAAACATGCACGTGCAGACCTGCGTTGTGGGCGCCATCAACGAACGACTTGGTGACGATGGGCAGCGGGCCCTGCCGAACCGGAACCTGCGCGGCCAGCGGCACCGACTCACCACTGAACGTCGGTGTACGTCGCACCCATGTGCCGAGGCGCACCTTGGCGACGTCGCGCGGCCCCATCGACGTGCACACACGCGGCCCGAATTCGGCACGCACCGTATCGAGGCGTGCGTCGCTGAATGCGCCGATGCAGACACGCTCGAACATGTCGCCGCGGCGCAGACGTTCGAGCAGATGAGGAAGGGCGTGGTCGCTCTTGCAGTCGATGTTGAACTTGGCATCGGGCCAAGTTGCGAGCAGTTCGTCGAGCCGCGGTATTGGCTCGCGACCCGAAACTCGAGCCGCTGCGACCTCATCGGCGCTGAGGTCGCGAATCAGCCCAGGACGCCCGCAGGTGCGCTGCAGGTCGGCATCGTGAAAGGCAAAGAGCACTCCGTCGCGAGAAGCGTGCACGTCGGTTTCCATGTAGCGGTACCCGAGGCGATAGGCGTTGTCGAACGCCGGCAGGGTGTTCTCCGGGAATTCGCTCGCGCCGCCTTGGTGTGCGAACGCAATCGGCGTCGGACCCGCAAGAAACGGATGCGACATCGTCACGAGTTAGATCGAACGACCGGCGTTGGCCCAGTATTCATCTTTGAGCAGGCGCTTGTAGAGCTTGCCCGTCGGGTGGCGGGGGAGGTCGGGTCGGAAATCGATCGACCGCGGGCATTTGATGTCGGCCAAGTGTTGCCGACAAAACGCGATGAGCTCCTTGGCGAGTGCCGAGGCTTCGTCGGGCGTCGCGGGCATGGTGACCGGTTGTACGACGGCCTTGACCTCCTCGCCGAACTCGTCGTTGGGTACACCGAAAACTGCAACATCGACAACCTTCGGATGGGTGACGAGCAGGTTCTCACTTTCCTGCGGATAGATGTTGACACCGCCCGAGATGATCATGAAGGCCTTGCGGTCGGTGAGGTAGAGGAACTTGTCGGCGTCGACATATCCGATATCACCGAGCGTGCTCCAACCACGACCTTTCGGGTCGCGTGACGACTTCGTCTTCTCCGGATCATTGTGATATTCGAATACGGCCGGGCTTTCAAAAAACACCGTGCCGGTTTCGCCGGTCGGTAGTTCGTTGCCTTCCTCGTCGAGAATGTGCAGAATTCCTGAGATCGCCTGACCCACGGTGCCGGGGTGTGCGAGCCATTGTTCGGAGTTGCAGTACACGAAGCCGTTGCCCTCGGTGCCGGCGTAATACTCGTGAATGATTGGCCCCCACCACTCGATCATCTTGCGCTTGACTTCCACCGGGCACGGTGCTGCGGCGTGAATCACGGTCTTCAGCGTCGATACGTCGTATTTGGCGCGCACTGCGTCGGGCAACTTCAGCATGCGCACGAACATGGTGGGCAC